>DATELR010000001.1:0-2859 GCA_035276345.1 Streptosporangiaceae bacterium
CGACGGCACCGCCGCCGCCCACGCCTGCACCCGCACCACCCCGCCCGGCGACCCGGCCGCCCGCCGCGCCTGGCTCACCCGCCAGACCTACACCTGGCCCGACGACGGTCAGTGCCTGCACCGCTCCCAGACCCGCAGCTACCGTCCCCCCAACCGGGTCGGCGACCTGGTCCGCGCCCGGAACCGGACCTGCACCTTCCCCGGCTGCCGCCGCCCCGCCACCCGATGCGACCTCGACCACACCACCCCCTGGGACAAAGGCGGCCGCACCTGCCCCTGCAACCTGGGCCCCGTCTGCCGACGGCATCACCAGGTCAAACAAACCCCCGGCTGGACCCTCACCCACCCCCAGCCCGGCGTCCTGACCTGGACCGCCCCGCACGGCCGCAGCTACACCGTCACGCCCAGCGTCTACATCAGCTGACGATTTTGGGGATTCGGACCAATATCGATCATCAACTCCGCCCGACGCAGCTTGACTCATCTGCTGTAGTTGCCCCGCGTCGCCCCGGGTGAAGTGGGCTCGGCAGACTGCGATCGCGCATCTGGAGTCCGTCATCAACCTGGCGGAAGGTATCGGCGCTTTGCCACACTCGCTCACTGCCGCGATTTGGTCTCCACGGTGCCGTGGCACCGATCGTGGCTGCGACAATGCCGGAATGGCTCAGCACAACCTCGACATGCTGGAGCATGCGTGAGCGATTGGCTGAGGGACCTTGGGAGCCGCTGGCAGACAGCCTTCCGCGAGGCCAAGGAGCAATTCCAGGGTCCAGGACCGAATATGACCCTGGACAGAGATGCGATGTTCGTTCGGAGCGATCGGTCCAGGCGAGCGGTAGACGTAATACTCGACGAAGGTGCCCAGCGCAATCTCGCGCCGACATGGAACCGGCCACCGCCAGACTTCAGCGAGGTCTTCGTTCTGCTGGGCGAGGCAGGCGACGGCGGGAAGCACGTCGAGGTCTACATCAACGAGGAGCGCATAGGCACATTGACCCCCACCGACAGCGCTGAGTTCCTGACAAACCTCGCCGCAGCCAAGGCGGACAGCATGCCGGTAGTTGCGGAGGCGGCCCGAGACCGGGACGCAGACGGCAGATGGGCGCTTCACATCTACCGTCCAGAGCAGCCCTGAGCACACCGGGTCCAGTCCGACGGCAACCCAGGATTAACCCGTCAAGCCGCAGGCCATCCAGACTGCCGGGACGCGCCCCGCGGCCGCTTAATTACTCTGGCCGCTGACTGGACTCAGTAGCGCGGCGCTGGACGAACTCGAACCCGAACCGGCCCTTCACACACAGGTGGCCGCTGGTGACGTCGTGGTCGAGCGGCGAGGTGACCTTGACGATCGTGTTGTCCTGGACATGCAGTTCGAGGTTGCAGCCGACACCGCAGTACGGGCAGATAGTCGTTGTGACGCTCTGCCGGGACTCATCCCACTCGCCGGCCTGCCGGAGGTTGTACTCGCTGGCTGGCATCAGGGCCCCGGTGGGACAGACACCGATGCAGTTGCCGCAGTAGACGCAGGCCGAATCGGGCAGGCTGACGTCGAACTCCGTGGAGATTCGCGCGTCGAAGCCGCGGCCAGCGACCGCGATGGCGAACGTGTTCTGGGCGTCGTCGCCGCAGGCTTCGACGCACTTGTAGCACAGGATGCAGCGCGAGTAATCGCGGACGTAGCTGTCGTTGTCGTACTTCACCGGCTGGGCGACCGTCGCCGCTTCGCTGCCGTCTGACTCGTGGTGCTCGCCGGCCCTGGCTGCGTCTCGCTCGCCAGCCGCGTGTGGCTCAGCGACGTCGCCGTAACGACTGGGGTCCGCGCCATACTGCTCGATCCACCGGCGGACCTCAGCGGCGGTGAGCTCCATGTTGACCGTGGACGCCAGGAACTCCAGGACCATTCGCCGGCTGGTGCGCACGCGTTCGGAGTCGGTGTGCACCGTCATGCCTGCCTCGGCTTTGCGTGAGCAGGCCGGCACGAGCGCTCGCGACCCTTCGACCTCCACCACGCAGACCCGGCAGACGTTCACCGGCGTGAGGTTCTCCAGGTAGCACAGGGTCGGGGTGTCGATGCCCTGCTGCCGGCACGCCTCAAGCAGGGTGGCGCCTTCCGGGACGCGCACGACCTTCCCGTCGATCGTGACGTCGACCAGCCGCTGCGGGGCCGCGAGGAACACGGTCGTCATGTACCGCTCCTTCCATTGGCGCCGATCAGTCCGAGCCGCACCGCTGAGATCGCAGCGCCGACCGCGGTCTGGCCGAGGCCGCAAATCGATGCGTCGCGCGCGACCGCGGCGATGTCATCGAGCAGCGCGATCTCCTGCTCGCTCGAGCCAAGCGGAGCACCGCGCGCCATCCGGCCGATCAGTTCCTCCTGGCGCACCGTGCCGACCCGGCAGGGAACGCACTGCCCGCACGACTCGTCACGGAAGAACCGGGCGATCCGGCGCAGCAGAACGCCGACGTCGACCGTGTCATCCAGCACCAGCACGACGCCTGAGCCGAGCGTCGCGCCGATCGCCCTGACTCCCTCAAATGTCAACGGCACATCCAGTGCATCCGGGCCCACGAACGCACCGGCCGCCCGCCGCGCACGCCGCCCGCAGCGTCAATCACCTCGCGCAGCGTGACGCCGAAGTCATACTCATAAAGCCCGGGCCGCTCGACACTGCCGGACAGGCAGAACAGCCGGGTCCCCGTGGAGTCCGTGGTGCCGATCTGCGCGAACTCAGCGCCGCTGATCCGCAGGATCTCAAGGACGCAGAGCAGCGTCTCGACGTTGTTGATCGCGGTCGGTTTGCCGAACAACCCGACCTGCGCTGGGAACGGCGGCTTGTTCCGCGGCTCGGCTCGCTTGCC
>DATELR010000002.1:0-3235 GCA_035276345.1 Streptosporangiaceae bacterium
GCCTGTGGCCTCTGGATCGCCTGGCCCAAACGGGCATCAAAGGTGCCCACCGACATGACGGACAACGTGATCAGGGAGATCGCGTTGCCGACCGGCCTGGTCGACAACAAGGTATGCGCGATCGACCAGATCTGGTCGGGACTGCGCTTGGTGATCAGGCGCGAGCTGCGTTTAGCGGACGCCGAGAGCGGCCGCGCGAGGCCGCTCCACGGGCGGCTCAGTCGAGCAATCGCTCGCCATTGAAGATCCCCAGCTCCTCGCGGTACAGCTCGAGTCCCACGCCGTTGGGGTCGCGGAAGTACATGCTCTCCTCCACGCCACGGTCGGGGCCCAGGTAGTCCACGCCGGCCTCGTCGAGCTTCTTCTTTGCCGCGTCAAACTGGGTAGGAGATACCGAGATGGCCAGGTGCTGGACACCGCCGATCGTCTCCATCCAGGCAGGATGCTCGTGCCCTGGGAAGTCGAAGAAGCCGAGCAGGTTGTGGTTGCCGATGTCGAAGAAGAAGTGATTGGAGCCCTTGTAGTCGCGGTTCTCAACCAGCTCGACGAGCGGAAAGCCGAGAAACTCCTGGTAGAACTTGATCGTCTCCTCAGTGTCGCGGCAGATCAGCGCCAGATGATGTACTCCCTGGACGGTCGTCGGCGGCCGGTTCGTCGTTGGCTTGAGGTACTTGTCGCGCAACTCAGCCCGGCGCGCACGCACCCGCTCAAGTTCCTGACCTTCTGGCTCTGGCATCGCTGTCTCCTGGTTCCGCCGTGGTCGAACCTGGGATCTGACCGCCGCCGCCGGCTGGCAGGTGGCATCAGTCCGACACCAGTCTCTCCCACAACGTCAACGGCCCGCAGCCGCGCCTCCCCGCCGAGGCGAATCTGAGTCATACATCTAATTGACAGTAACTCTCAGAACGTAATAGCCTGTTTTTGAGACTAACTCTCATAAGAAGGTGGCTCTCATGACGGCAACGGACACCCGGCGGTGGTGGGCGCTCGGCGCGCTTTCCCTCAGCGTTCTGGTCGTAGCGCTCGACCTGTTCGTGCTCACGCTCGCGCTGCCGACGCTGTCTTCCGACCTGAAGGCTTCATCGGGCGACCTGCAGTGGTTCGTTGACGCCTACAGCCTGGTCCTGGCTGCCGCACTGCTTCCGGCCGGAATGCTCGGCGACCGGATCGGTCGCAAGCGGCTGCTAACCGGCGCCCTAGTGCTTTTCGGCCTCTCGTCGCTGGCGTGCGCGTACTCATCGTCGGCCGGCGAACTGATCGCGGCCAGGGCGGTGCTGGGCCTTGCCGCCGCGGTGATCTTGCCGATGTCGCTCGCCGTCCTGCCCGTGCTGTTCAGCGCGGCGGAACGGCCGCGCGCTATCGCGGCGGTCGGCGGCGCGACGTTCCTCGGCTACCCGATCGGCCCGATCCTGGGCGGCTGGCTGCTCGACCATTTCTCGTGGGGCTCGGTCTTCCTGATCAACATCCCGGTCGTGATCGTCGCCGTCATCGCCGTGACGCTGCTCATGCCCGAGTCGTACGGCGAGCGCCACAGGAGGATCGACGTCACCGGCATCGTGATTTCGAGCGCCGGACTTACCGCCCTGACTTACGGGCTGATCAAGGCTGGCGACAACGGCTGGTCTGATGCGGTGGCGATTGTCACGATCGTCGCCGGAGTGGTCGCGCTCGCGGTCTTCGCGGGCTGGGAGCGCCTGGTGAGCCGTGCAGGCCGCGCAGAGCGCAACCGGCTCCCGCTGGTTGACCTAGGGCTCTTCGGCTCAGCGGGCTTCACCTGGGGAACCATCCTGGCCACGCTGGTTTCATTCGCACTGTTCGGCCTCGTCTTCGCGATGCCGCAGTACTTCCTGAACGTGCGCGGCTATGACTCGCTCGGCGCCGGCCTGCGGATGCTGCCGATGATCGGCGGCCTCGCCGCGGGCCTCGGACTTGGTCAGCGTCTGCAGACCCCGCGCAAGGGCAGCGACTCAGCCCCGGCCAGCTCCGCTCCGCCGGTCAGCCCCAAGATCCTCGTCGCGATCGGATTCACCATCATGGCGGTCGCGCTTGGCGTCGGGACCGCGACCAGCATCGACAGCGGCACCGGATTCGCGGCAACGTGGTTCGCAGTCACCGGGTTCGGCCTGGGTATCGCCATGCCCACCGCGCTCAATGCGGCCCTCGGCGCGCTATCACACGCCCGCAGCGGGTCTGGCTCGGCGCTGATCAGCGCGATGCGCCAGGTCGGCGGGACGATCGGCGTGGCCGTGCTCGGTACCGTTCTCGCCACCGTGTACCGGAGCCACCTGGACCTGACCGGCCTCCCGGCATCGGCCGCGAGAGCGGTCAGGCAGAGCGTTGCCGGCGGCGTAGCCGCAGCGAAGACGGCCGGTTCCGCGCCGCTGCTGGACAATGTGCGCGTGGCGTACGTGCACGGCCTGGACGTCATGCTCTGGGTGTGCGCCGGGATCGCGATCGCATCGGCCATTCTCGCGCTCTTGTTCCTCCCCGGCTGGTCGCCCCCAACCGAGGAAACCGCGTCCGCCGTCGTGGAGGAACCCGTCCCGGCTGGCGACACGGTGGGCGCTGACGTACAGCCAGCGACTTCTGAACTAGATAAGAGCAGAATGACCACATGAGTGAGGCACCAGCCGTCCCGCGGCCAGGGCTGCGGGAAAGGAAGAAGGCCAGAACGCGCGCGGCCATCAGGGAACACGCGCTGCGGCTCTTCCGCGAGCAAGGCTATGCCGCGACAACGGTGGACCAGATTGCCGAGGCGGCGGACGTATCGCCGAGCACCTTCTTCCGTTACTACCCCACGAAGGAAGATGTCGTCCTGCAGGACGAGATCGATGTGCTCGCGCTGGCGGCCTTCGAAGCGCAGTCCCCCGACCTTTCACCGGTCGCCGCGTTCCGCGCCGCGGCCAGGGAAGCCTTCACGGCCCTGGACGCCGATGACCTCGCCAAGCTGCGCGAGACGGCCGAGCTGACCCTAACCGTGCCAGAGCTGCGGGCCAGGGCGATGGACGAATACACCCGCACGATCGAGGTAATCGCCGAGGCCGCGGCCAAGCGCTCCGGCCGGGACCCGAACGATTTCGCTGTGAGGATCCTCGCCGGAGCGATCGTAGGGGTGATCATGGCCGCGACGATGCCGTGGACCGATCTGGCTTCGCGGCAGCCGACCGCGGACATGGTCGACCGGATTGACGCCGCCCTCGCCCAGCTAGACGCCGGCCTCCCCCTCTAGCCCGTC
>DATELR010000003.1:0-4863 GCA_035276345.1 Streptosporangiaceae bacterium
ACACGAGATGATCCTTAACGGCCGCGCGGAGTCTGGCGCGGAGGAATGGGTCTGCCCGGACTGTGGGCGGCGCGTTCTGATGAGGTGGCCCCCGGATTTCGAACGCCTCATCCTCGAGCATGGCGACGACGGAGCCGTCCACGTCGGCGCGAAGGGCGGCGTGCGGATGACCGGCTTCGAGGTCAATTCGTCGCCTTCGCCCGACCTGTCCAGCGAGGCGCTGCAGTGGCTCAACAACAACGGCATTGACTGGGACGGAACACCCGCCTGATCGCTTTGCAGCACGCATCGGGCTGCCGCCTCAGGAGGGCAGGACCTGCAGCATGATCCCCTCAGTCATCGCGGCAACGCCCCCATGGTTGGCGCCTGCTGCTCGCAGGCTTACCGCGGCCTCCAAGAGGTAGATTCCGGGTGGAAGACCTCCGGCGTCAAGCGTGATTGTTGTGGTGCCCGCTACTTTCAAAAATCCGCGCGGACTGGCGAGCGTTCTGCCGGATCTTCCCCCGAGTTGCCTGGCTACGACCACCGCGCTGTAGATGAGTCGCTCGCTTTGCGGTGCCACTTCGGCCAGGTCCAGGCTCAGGGTCACTGCGAAGGGCTGCGCCGCGCAGAGCAGCGTGCGATCCGGCCGCAACGTAACGACCGGTGCGACGAGCTCGGGCGGAGAGGCGTCCGCAGCCGCGGGGCCGACCGCCGCTTGGGGCGCTTCGGGCTGGGCCGCCGGCAAAGGTGTCGTCGGCGCGCTGGCGGTGAGGGGTAGCTGGCCGATGGGGCGGACCTGACTGACCGCCTTTGGTTCGGCAGCTGGCTCAGGCTCGAATTCTGGATGCGGCTCCGCGTCGAGTGGCACTATCGGCGCCGCGAGCAGCATGGGAGGGGCAGCGGGGGCAGCAACCTCCTTGATAAAGCCCAGCATCGCGTCGGGTTCCCAGCCGACCCATCGCTTCACCTCGCCGGTGCCGACGTGCTCCATCCTGGTGTCGCGGATCGAGCCATCGTCGTTGAGCAGAACGCGGACGATGAAGCTTTCGTAGTGCTGCCCGTTTGCTGCCGAAGGACCGCCGCGTTCCGGTGGCATCGCGGTTCCTCTCACAAGTTCCTGAGCCCTGTGGCGCCAGCCGTCGATGCATCCCCAAAGGAGCTCGGGTAGCACCTTCGCCATCTCGCCGGCGGAGCAGTCGGCAAACTCCGCGTAAGTCCTGATACCCGCCTCGTTGAGCCTGCGTACGATCTCCGGCCCGATGCCCGCGATGCGGGTCAGGTCATCCTGCCGCAGCGCGCCGACTCGCTGAACTGTGTCCTGCGACACGGGCATCTCCTTATGTTCGCCGGGGTCCGGGGTCCGGGCCGACCAGTACACCCCTCGGCCCGAACCCCACGCACCTCGTGGTCAGAAGATTTCGATCATGCGAAGATCGCAGGCGTTCAGTTGATCAGGAACGTTCCCATCTCCACGAACGCCGCGATGTCGGTGGACTGGTCTCCGAAGGTGAAGACCGCCGCGAGACGGTACAACTGCGAACCGGGCGAAGGGTCGGGAAGCACCGGCGGGTGGCCGGGGAATTTCACTTCCCAGTAGTAGGTCTTGAGATGCTCGCCAATGCTGGGCGTGATGTTGAAGTCGGTCTGGCCGATCTTCTTGTCGATCTGGCCGCCGAGTTCGTCGGCGTAGATGGCGACGTGTCCCTTGCCGTCCAGCCAGCCGGGCAGTGTGACCCGGCCCTTGACGGCGAACCCATCGTCGACGTCGATGACGTTCGACGGCGCGCCGTTGGGGTCCGTCATCTCGTCGACGTAGAACACGGATGGACCGGCGGGCGTGAGTTGGACTTGACTGGAGCCTGGTACGGCCATGGTGGTTGCCTTCCTCCATTGAAAGGTGGTCGGGTTGAATCCCCTCTCGCGCAGCCGCCTTGCGGCGTATGCCGTCCGGCTGCTAGGTGCTTGAGAGGACCCGTGGCTCCAATCTCGCGGCCCACGCTTAACCGGCGCTTTGGTATTCGCTTAATCGCGAGAGATCTACGATTAAGCGTGGATGCCCTGCTTAGGGACTGCTTGAAGGGTGCGGGCCGGAACGGCAGGGCCTGGTTCACACCGTCTGACGCAGGCGAATCCGATCGTGCAATTCGGTCGTGGCATGGTCAGGCCCGATGCCAAGTTCGCTGGCGAGCACGCGGATGCACGATCTGTATTGCATCAGTGCCAGGTGGGGCTGGCCCTGCCTGCTGTAGCAGCGCATCAGCCTCCGGTATGCATCCTCCCGGCAAGGATCTTGTTCGATGATGCGCTGGCACAGGTTTGCGGAGGCCGCGTATCGCCCTGCGTTGAAGTGGAGGTTGCTGAGCCGCCCAAAGGTGTCGAGGTACGCGAGGCGGAGACGTTCACGGATCAGCGCCGGCCAGTCGTCATAGGGGTCATCTGCAAGGAACTCGCCGCGGTAAAGGCCGGTGGCGAATTCGTACGCGGCCGTCGCCTGGTCGGTCTCGCCGACGTCCTCATGGAGCCGGCCCCGGTCGACCAGCTTGTCGAACTCCTCGACATCTAGCCAAAGGTGCAGGTCAGGGTGAAGACGGTAGGTGCCACCGGAATAGACGATGACCGGGACATCTTTGGCCTCCCTCAACACGCTCCGCAAGCCGTGAATGGCGACGTTAAGGCTGTTCCTCGAAGCCTTTGGCGACTTCTCTGGCCAGAACACCTCCATCAGCACCTCACGCGCAGGCCACGGCTGGCGGTGGGTCAGCAGATAGCCGAACAGCGAACGGATGCGCGCGCTTGACCACTCATTAACGGGAACGTCATCGATGACGACGCTCATGGGGCCGAGCAGATGAACGGAAACCTCCGCCTGGGCATGAGCGGCGTGCGAGATGCGGCCCGGCACCATACGCCGCGGCGCCGCGTGACGCGGTGAGAATCTTTCCCGCACCGCTCGCTCGGGCCCAGTCTGCACCTGTTCCACCGGCCCTGCAGAGCGCGCGCGCCACGCTCGTGAGCCTGTTGACGGCACGGTCATCGCGGTGAACTGGACGGCAGGGGAAACGGGTGATTCGTCTGCGTTCGGCCGCAACGCCGCGCCATTGGAGCCGTTGACATGCGCCCCGCCGGCGTGCTTGCCGGGCAGCAGGCTCCGCAGCCTCGTCCACGACCACCGCCCCACGGCCTCCGCCCCGCCAGATTCGGCCAACCCGGGCATCTTTAGCACGGCGGGCGCGTCTGACCAGCCGTCCCCTCCTGGCACGCTGCCGTCACGGCCGGCCGGCGCTCGGACGCATGCAAGCAGTTCGCCAAGTACCTGATGCTCGGCGCGGCTGAGTGCGGCCTCGGCCTCGCGGTGCGATTCCTGCTCCCGGCGCAACTCTGCCAACCGCACGGCGAACTGACCCGCCTTCCGTATCGGCTCGGCAGCCGCGCCGCCTGAGGCGGCCGCGGCAGCCCAGCCGAAGGAGGCGAGGGCGTGGTCGGTATCGCCGGTGACGAGCGCCACGCGGCCTTCCTGCCAGGCCGCCCACATCCGGACCATGGCAGCGTTGGCGTCGTTGGCCGAACCGGCCGTCTCCACGAGCGAGGAGGCCGCGCGTGCGCGTGCTCGCGCTGTCACAAGATCGCCGGCGTTCGCCGCGGCGGCGCTCGCGGCAAGCATGCTGCGAGAGGCGCCGTCCGTGTCATTGCGATCGGCATATCGCGCCGCTGCGGTGTCGTACAAGCGGCCCGCGGCGACCGAGTCACCGCGGGCCGCCGTCATCTCGGCGCGCACGTAATCGAAGTTCGGGTAGACGGCGGACACGCCGGGAGGCAACCGGTCGAGCCAGTTCTCCAGGGCTTGCCACCGGCCGAGATCGATGAGAGCCTCCGCTCGGCTGGAGATCGCTCGCGCCGCGCAGTGATGATCACCGATCGCGAAGTAAACAGAGATCGCCTCGTCGTCCTCGCCAGCCTGGAGCAGCCAGTCCGCTGCCTCGCGCAACGTCTCGCGGCCTGGCATGGACCGCCGCCCCAGTGCCGCGCGCAGAGGATCGCGCCAGTTGTCTCTGACGCGCGACCAGCTATCTTCGAGCGACTGGATCCAGGGGCCTCGCGGTAGACGGCTCTCGCCGGTTACGGCCGCTGTCATCGCCGGGTGGGTGTATTCGACCCGCAGCGCGAGCCCGAGTGCGCGGCAGCCGTCCTCGCTGGTACCCGCGAGCAGCATCTCAGCAAGCTGCGTGAGCAAATCCTCCTCGCCATGTGCCCGTTCGAGCACGCCGGTGAGAGTGCGGGGACCGGCAGAGCACCGTGCGGCGCGGATCGCGGCGAGCACAGCCGGCCGCGCCGCGAGCGCCGTCGCCCGTTCCGGCGTGTGGCGTGACAATGGCAAACCGATTTCATCGAGAGCCCGCCGCGCCGCGGTAAGTGGCAGCCTCAGGTCGTCGCGTGACCGCCGAACCCATGAGCCTGGCGCGTCGTGCGGTGGGCTGCCGGAGGCGACGAGCACGCACGGCACGGCACGGGCCAGAGCCGGGAGCAGTTCGGTGCTCAGCAGGGTGAAGGTGGCCGTTCGTTCCCACGCATGCTGGACATTCTCAAGCACGAGGGCGCCGCCTTCGCTCAGCCGCTCACCCATCTCGGCGCCAAGCCTGGCGAACAGGGACGGCCAGCCGTATACGGGACCTGGCTTCGCTCGCATCAACTCCAACGTCACGTTTGCCGCATCGAAACGCGCCGCCGAGGTAGCGAGCGAAACGAGAAACGTGCCGGGGTCGCGATCCTGCGGGCCGAGCCGCAGCCAGATCGGACGCCGGCTCTTGCGCACAAGGGCAGCGGCTAGGCCCTCGGTCGGCAGGCTGTCCTTAGCTACATCAAAAAGGGTTAACTCCGGCTCGG
>DATELR010000004.1:0-3064 GCA_035276345.1 Streptosporangiaceae bacterium
CCCAGGTCGGCCTCGATCTTCAGGTCGTTGCCGAGCACCCCGCGCACCTGCAGTTCGGTCGCGTTATCCCGCCGCTCGCCGCCCTGCGGTGCGAACGGGTAGAAGGTGCCCCGCTTGTACAGGTACACCAGGCCAAGACGCTTTCCTGAGCTGTCGCGGAAAGCGGCGATGGTGCACAGCAGCAGCGGCCCGAACCCGCCGGCCTCAAGTGAGGAGTTGACCGCGTGCAGGTCGGTCACCAGGCCCTCAATGTCGTCCGGCGAATGCTTGCAGATCAGCCAGGTGTAGCCGTAGGAGTCCGCGGTGACCTCGACGGCAGTCTTGCTCTGGCCCATGCTGAGAAGGTCCTTGACCTCCGTCTCGATGTCACTGAACGCTTTGCCTTCGGCGGCACGGAAGCAGACCGATCCGGTCCCGGTCGGCAGGAAGTCGGTGGCCGCCTGGAGGGTGATGGCCGCCGATGGCACCGCGAACAACGCGTCAAGGTTCGGCGGTACCGGCTTGGTCCGGCCGAGCAGCGCGTCGAGCAATCCCACGTGTGACCTGCCTCCCTAGTGCTGGCGCCTGGTCGCCTACTTGCTGAGCTGCTGCGAGATCTTGTCCAGCTCGCGCAGCCGCCGGTCAAGCGACGGGTGCGTCGAGAACAGCGTCGACAGGCTCCACTGCCCGCGCTTCGGCGACAGCGCCGGCGCGAAGTAAAACGCGTTCAGCGGCTCCGCAGCCCGCAGGTCCTTGGTCGGGATTCTGCCGATGTCGGTGCTCACCTTGACCAGGGCGCTTGCTAGCGCAGAAGGCTGCCCGGTCAGCAACGCTCCCGCGCGGTCAGCCGACAGCTCCCGGTACCTGGAGAGCAGCCTGATCAGCAGGAAGCTGATCGCGTAGACGACAATTCCTACCAGCATCACGATCAGGATGACGGGCAGCGCGTTCTGGTCGTTGCCGCGTCCCCGATCGCGCCCGCCGCCGCCGAATAGCTCGGAGTAGAACGCGAACCTGACCAGCAATGCGGCCATGATGCCGAGGAAGGACGCGATCGTCATGACGGCGACGTCCTTGTGCGCGACGTGCGACATTTCGTGCGCCAGCACGCCCTCGAGCTCGTTCGTGTCCAGTCGCTGCATCAGGCCCTGGGTCACGCAGACAACGGCAACCTTGCTGCTGCGGCCGGTCGCGAAGGCATTCGGCATGTTCCCGGGCGCGATCGCGACGCGCGGCTTCGGCATATCGGCAAGTGCGCAGAGCCGGTCGATCACGCCGTGCAACTCGGCCGCCATCGGCCCGTCCTGAGGACCGACCAGCTGGGCGCCGGCCGTGGTGAGCGCGATCTTGTCCGACCAGTAGAACGAGGCGAACGAGATCCCCACCGCGAACAGAACGGCGATAAAGACGATGCCGCCCTGACTGACATTGCTGTACTGCGAGAGAAGCACGACGATCGCGACGATGAAACCGGTGAAGACCAGTCCAAGCAGGAACATGGTCACGCCCATTCGCGCGATCAGGCCCCTGTCAGTCGCGTACCGTGTCTGAGCCATCGCCGCCTCCGTTTCGGTCCCCGGCATATGCGAAGCCGACGCATTCATTACATCGCAACCGCGGCGATGGTTGGAGCGCCCCGGCTCACCCGGCGGTATACAGTACGTCGCTTGCCTGAATAGTAACCGCAGGCACGCGGGCGATATGCCCGCCTGCCTGCGGTTTAGCATCAGCGAAACCCCGTGGGCCGACGACCGATATTCAGCTAGGTCTAAGCGAAGTCTCAGCCAGGGATAAGGCCGCCGTCAGTCATCAGCTCGCGTACCTCGTCGATGGTCGCATCTTCGCGCGGCAAGATCAGTTCGGACGGCTCGATAGCATCTGGCGGCAGCTCGACACCGACCTCGCGCGCCCTGGCCAGCAACGCGCGCAGGGCAGGCCCGAAGGCGGC
Source organism: Streptosporangiaceae bacterium (assembly GCA_035276345.1). Classification (GTDB taxonomy): domain Bacteria; phylum Actinomycetota; class Actinomycetes; order Streptosporangiales; family Streptosporangiaceae; genus Chersky-822. The sequence goes on from DATELR010000004.1 coordinate 1,928, forward strand.
CTGGTCGCTGCTCTCGACCGCCTTCTCCAGGTCAGCGTCCAGCTTGTTGAGCTCGTCTACGGCAGAATCTTCCAGCTTGAGCTGGCCCTCGCCCATGATCCTGATGATCATTTAGGCACCTCCCGAGCCAGGCTGCTCCTTCTGAAAGCTGGTGCCGCTCGGCTGTCCGACCGGCGTGTCCGTCTGACCTGATCCTTCAATCTCCTTCGGCGCGCCGCCGCCAGCGAGCTCAGCTTTCATCCGCTCAAGCTCAGCGTCGATGCCATGGCTCGCACCCATCCGGTCAAGCTCGGCCTGGATGTCATCAGGCGGCGGGCCGCCGAGCGCGTCGGTCAGGGCCCCAGAGGCCATCAGCTCGTCGATCGCTCCGGCACGCGCCTTCATCTGCTCGGTCTTGTCCTCGGCGCGCTGGATCGCAAGGCCCACATCGCTCATCTCTTCCGAGATGCCCGTGAAGACCTCGTTGATCCTGGTGGTCGCCTCCGCGGCGGTGTAGGTGGCCTTGATGGTCTCCTTCTTGACGCGGAATGAGTCAACCTTCGCCTGCAGCCGCTGCGACGCAGCCGTCAGCTTCTCCTCCTCGCCCTGCAGCGAGGCATACTGCGCTTGCAGGTCCGACAGCTGCCCTTGCACGCCGGACTTGCGGGACAGGGCTTCGCGGGCCAGGTCTTCCCGGCCCGCCGCGAGCGAATCGCGCGCTTGCCGGTCCAGCTTGTCGCCGGTCTGCTGCAACTGGTTCATCTGCAGTTCGACGCGCTTCCGCGACGTGGCCACGTCGGCCACACCGCGGCGCACCTTCTGCAACAACTCAAGCTGCGTTTGGTACGAGTAGTCCAGGGTTTCCCGCGGATCTTCCATCCTGTCGAGCTGCTTATTGGCCTTGGCCCTGAAGATCGTCGAAACCCGCTTCATCACGCCCATAAGCGCGACCTTCCCCTCATCCTGTTAAACCGGCGCGGCGCCTGGAAAACCTGCGATGAACAGGCCGTCCTGCTCCGCAACGGGAATTCTCGCCAGATGCTGGATTCCCAGCCTATGGCCTCGCGCAAGGAACGTCATCACGGCAGCCTCGGCAATGCACGGTATCTGCTCCGCCAGCTCCGCCGCGGGCTCATCAGGATGGTTCATACGGGCTCG
>DATELR010000005.1:0-12765 GCA_035276345.1 Streptosporangiaceae bacterium
CGCCCGCTGCCCCGCTGGCCGCGGCCGCTCCGACCGGGGCACCGGACCCGGCGGCCAAGGCCGTGTTGCTGATCAGCACGTGCCGGGCGCCTGGCGCGGTCAGCGTGAGCACGCGCTCAGGGGAGCGGGCCAGCAGCGGCGTCAGCTGAGCGGTCCACCAGCCTTGCGCCGCGAACTGGCTGAGCCTGGCCTGCCGGATGCGCCGGTTCGCGTCAAGCACGTCCCCGATCTGGCCCCAGGCGGCTTCCATGTACTGTTCCTGGTTGGCCTGGATCACCTGCGTGCCGAACCCGGCCGACACCCGATGCCTGGGGTCAAGGTTGAGCTGGTGCACCCAGTTGTCGTCCGGATCGGCGGGCGTCCCGTCGCGGTTGGTGAGCAGCCGCTGGGTCAGCGCGTGCCAGCGGCCGTACAGCGGCGCGGTGAGCAGCGGGTCAGGATCGCCGTTGACCACGCCGCCCAGCGACGGGTCAGTGTTCACCACCAGGGGCGTTCGCTGCGAGTAGTCATCGGGCAGGTTGACGAAAGCGGCGAGGTCCTGCTGGAAGGGCTGCGGGTACGGCAAAGTGGCCGGCGGACTCTGATCCCAGTTGGCGTACAGGTCGGCCTGCGCTTGCTGGTCGGGATCCAGGCTGTCCTTCGGCACCTGCAGCGCCCCACCGAGCCGCAGCACGCCGCCGAGCAACGGATCGGTGATGCCCCTGATGTTGTCGCCAGGGTGCCGCACGTCGATTTCGCGAACCCCGACCCGCGCGTCAACGACCCTGGGCTGCAGCAGCCGCACGAGGTACTCGAAGTCGCCCTGGTCGCCGGTCCTGAAGTACCAGCGGAAGTAGTACGGCAGGTCCGCGCCGGCCGGCTTGCCGGGATAGTCGGCCCACGACGAGAAGGACGCGAACGGCGCGCCTGCCGGGTTCAGGCCGAGTCCTGCCAGCCGCCCGGGCTCGAAGACCGGCACCACAAAGGCGTGGTACTGCGTGTCGGCCTTCAGGTGCCGCGGGCAGACCAGTCGCGAGTAAGCGACATCGGCGTCGGCTGCGACCGCCGCGGACAGCCGCGGCATGACCTGCCCCATGTCGGTGGAGGCGAGTGTGCCGTCCGCGCCAACGAGGGAGGTGTTGACGTGCACGTGCGCCCACGCCCACAGCTCATCGGGGGCCGGCAGGGCACCCGGCGAGGTTACGGTGATCGACGGCAGCGGCCGCTCGGCGTGAGCCTTGACCTCGTCGAACTCCGTGTTCTGCTCAAGCACGATCAGGCACACCCAGGGCCGCAGCCGCAGGCCGGTCGGGTCGGCCGCCGCCGGGGTGTAGCGCCAGGGGAAGTCGGCGTCGTAGAGCTCGATGGCGGCGAGGTAGTTGGGTTCGGCGTTGGTGATCCAGTCACGCGGCTCGGTGCGGATCACCTCGCGGGGGTCGATGCCGACGACGTCGCCTGGCCCGTACAGCTCGACGGTCTTGGAAACCGGGTGGGTGAGCGGCGGGCCGCTGAGCGCCTCGCCGGTCAGCGTGAGGGCGACGTCAACGCTGGCGCGTGCCTTGACGGTGGTGTCGTTGTCCGCGGCGGTGACCTGTCCGGCGACGCCGGAGCGCAGCCACGGCAGGAACGAATACGAGGCTTGGATGCTCATGCCGCAACCGCCTCGAAACCGGGAATGACATGCAGCGAGGCCGCGGCGTCGGGGTCGGCGGTCACCCGGCTGGCCAGGTAGTCCCTGGCCATCGCCTCGCCGGTGAAGGCCGCGACTGCGGTGTTGTCGACGGCGGAGGCGACTACGTACGACTCGGGCGTGACGGTGATCGTCGCTGAGAACGGCTGCAGCAGCGTCCCGGCGTTCTGCGACAACGGACTTTTCGCGACGGCCGCCCCTTGGACGAACATCGAGAACAGCCCGGTCAGCACCAGCCGGAACCGGCTCGCGAAGCGCCGCCATCCGGTGTCGACCGTGATGACCTCGTACCGCAGGATCCGGCTGACCATCGCGCCTGACCGCAAGTCGCCGCCCGAGGACGACAGCGACACTCCCCCGTGCCCCGGCTGGAACGCCGGGCTGGACAGCTTGGTCGCATCGTCCAGGTCCTGGAACTGGGCCGGGGCGAATGACTCAAGCACGTCGCCGGTCTTGACCAGGCCGGACCCGGCTACCTCGAGGGTGAACCTGTTCGCGTCGGCGGCCTTGCTGTTGCCGACCTTGCTGATCGTCAGGTCCAGCGGCACCAGGCGCTGGCTGACCTGAAGGACGCCGACCGGGTGCAGCACGAGCACGTCGGCCGCGGGGTCGAGGGCCCGCAGCGACACCAGCGTCCGGGTGCCGGGCGGCAGCAGCGCCCGCCAGCTCACAAGCTTGTCGAACTCGGCGCCGAGCAGCCCCATGACCAGGATGTCCGGCAGCAGCGCGGCGATGCCGCCGCCGAAGGTCTCGTCGAAGTCGACGTCGATGGACCAGAACAGCAGGCCGATGGAGCCGGTGCCCTTGGCACGCCACGGCGTCGGGCCGGACAACTCGAAATGCAGGTCCAGCGACATCAGGCCGACGCCGAAGGCCTGCAGCGACACCGATCCGGAGATGTCCACGACGAACTGGAACGGCGAGAACTGGATCAGCGCGTCGAACGACAGGTTCCCGGTGATGCCGAAGTCGCTGAAGCCGAGCACGAGATCCAGCCGCGCCCCGAACTGCGCCGTGTTCGTGGTAACGGCGAAGTAACCCTCGACCCGCAGCTTGGCGGTTGAGGTGTTCACGATGTCGATGGCGACCCTGCGCGGCACCGGGACGGGCAGCGGCGGCGGCTGGAACGCCGGATGGAAGCCGCCGACCGTCAGCACGAAATTGGCGTCGTCTCCGAACGCGGCCAGCACGGCCATCTCGCCCTCGATGGTGAGGAACAAAACGTGCGAGTCAAACATGCTGGCGAAGAAGTACAGCCGCTTCCTGTCGAACTCGATCGCCCCGAGGAAGTTGACCTGCAGCACGATGATGGCGACGTCGTCAGCGGGAAGGGCGATCTTCAGCACGCCGAGGATGGCGATGTCGCCGGGAATCGCGATGATCACGGCGAGCGACAGGCTGACCAGGGTTGGCGTGCCCCAGCCGAGCTTGGCCATCGGGCCGATGATGAAGGTGCCCTGCTGCACGGGGAAGAACAGGCGTAGGTCGCTGATGATCGCTGGGGCGTTCGCGATGACGTCGGTGGGGAACATGACCGCGCTGATCGAGTTGTCCCTGACGCCCTGAACCAGCGCCGGCACGTTCATGGTCCGGTTGAGCCCGAGAATCCCGCCGACGCCGAGCAGCGTGAAACCGAAGCCGAGTTGCAGGCCGGTGCCGAATTCCGCCGTGACGACGATGAGCAGCGAGAAGCCACTCGATCCGTCCGGGTTCCTGGTCGTGATCAGCCCGATCGCCTTGACCGACACGATGCCGGCCAGGTCGAGTTCCAGCACCCCGGCGTACTCGCCGCGCTGCGCGTCGATGTACAGGTAGCCGCCGCCGGAGACAACGCCGGCGTCGACCGCCAGGCCGATGCCGTTCGGCGGCTTGAACGCGAAGGCCAGATCGAGCGGACCGAGGTTGCCGCCTGAAGGCGGGAAGGAGAACGTCGCCACCGCGCCGATGCGGTCGACCGATGCCTGCAACGGGCCGAGGTCGGCTGAGAACGCGCCGGAAAGTTCCACGGGGATCGATCCGTCGGCGCCGATGATGGCCTTGATGTAAAGCTGCGTGATCTCGATTGGCCCCAGGGAGACATGCGTGGGGACGGCAATCTCGATGCCGCCGCTGCCCTCGATGGTCAGGCCCCTCGACGGCGACCACAGCGCCGCCAGGTCGACGCTCGAGTCGATGCGCGTTCCGCCGGCGATGGCGCCGATGAAACCGTCGCTCTGGGAAAGGTCGATCACCAGATGACCGCCGGTGATCGCAATCCGCGCCCCCGGCTCGACCGACACCGGCTGGCCGGTACCTGCCGATCCGGTTACGCTCAGCGTGCCTGTGAATGACTGCAGCTCGAGCCGGGAGCCGCCGGCCTGGCCGAGAAGCACCAGCGGGGCCGGAGGATGCGCCGCGCTCAGGCCGACGGCCGCATCCGCCGTAATCGATCCGCTCGGCGGGATGAGCCGGAGCTGGAACGGAGCGCTCACCTCTACGCCAAGTCCGGCGTCGAAACGCGCTCCCAGGGTGATGACCAGTGACCACGCACCGCCGAGCGGAACGGTGAGCGAGACGTCTTGGGCCGCGGGAATCCTGAGTGCCGCGATCAGGCCGGGCGGGTTACTGGCGGGATCGGCGCTGAGCCGCAAGACGTACGCCTCGAAGATCGGCGGCATGCCGGGTGGCGTAAGCAGATCGACCGCCAGGTCAAGTGACTCGAGGAAATCGGCAAGCGGCTTGAACAGCAGCACGCCGTCAAAGTCGCTCTGGCCGAAGTGATAGGCGTCGCCGAGATACGCCGACGGCGTGGTGAACATGCTGATCAGCCGGTCGAGCCGCAACGCGCGGCGGCGCAGCGGCGGGCGCACCGGATCTGCCGGGTCGCCAGCGTCGAGCACGTCGTCGATGATCCTGAGCACGCCCAGCGTTGCTGCCAGCCTGGAGCCGCGGCCCTCGAGGTACTCGATGACCATCCACTCGAGCAGCCGTCCTGGCAGCGCCGCGATCTCACCTTGAAGGTAGTTGCGCTGGTCAGCGGACAGGCCGGTCGCAGCCGCGAGAGCTGCGGCGAACGCTGGCTCCAGCGTGCCGATCGCGTCGGCCAGGTCGCGGATCCCAGTCAGCAGCGGAAGCACCGCCTTGGCGATGGCTGTGGCATCGCCGGCATCGATGGCGTCGATCAGCGCCGTTGCCAGCGGGACAAGGGCGCCGGCCTTGACGGCGGTGTTCTCGACGGCGGTGGCAGCCTGGTCGAACGCGCCGGGCAGCACGATCCCCAGCTCGCGCAGGAACGCCTCAGCGTTGCCGGCGGCCAGCCGCTGCTCGAGCGGCGCCAGGGCAGCTGCTAGCTCGCGGGCGAGCAACTCCAGCGTCCCGGGTGAATCAGCCACGTCAGCCGGCCCAGGACAGCGTGCCGAGATCGGCCAGGTTCAGCCCGGGCAGTGACATCAGCAGCTCGCGATACTGGCCGATATGCTCGCGCAGACGCGGGCTACCTGCCCGTTCAAGCTGATCAAGCAACCTGGCAAGCCCGGTGGCGACCGGCTGACCCTGCACCGTATCGGGGAGCGTCATCCCCGCGTCAGCCCTGCGCAGCACGTCCTGGAGCAGGTCGGGGCCGTGCATGCGATGCCAAGCGATGGTGACCCGGCGCTCGTGGTTGACCAGCCGGATCACCTCGTCGGCATGGGTACTGATCAAGCCCGCTACAAGCTGGCCTGCTGGCGTGGCCAGGATGGCGCGGCGCAGGTCACGCAACCGCGGCTCACCGGCTCCCGTCGTGACCATCGCCGCGATGTCCGGTACGAGGGCGGGCACCCGCGGCCTGACGTCTGCCGGAGCGGGCAACGGCAGGACGCCGGCGGGTGAGCCGCCGGCGGCCGCGTGCGCGGCAATACTCTGCGCGGCCTTTTCAGCGTTCACAACGCCCGCTCCCCAGTCGGAGTTGGGCAACGTGGGTCCGGTGATGGGGTCGGGCGGATCGGCATGGTTACGGAGAGCAGCCCGTATGTCAGAGAACGTGAGGGTGCGGTTCCGCTGGAGCAGCAGGGCGACGATCCCGGTGACGTGCGGTGCCGCCATGCTGGTTCCGCTCATTGCGACATAGAAGTCGTAGCAGCACTTGCAGCACGCGGTCGTCTGGCTGGCGCCGCTTAGCACGGAGGTAATGCCGGTTCCTGGCGCCGCGATATCCGGCTTGGTCACGTCGGGCAGGCGGGAATCAATGGTCGGGCCGCGGCTCGAGGAATCGCCGAGCTTGCTGTCGCGGTGGTTGTAGTTGGCGACCGTGATCACGTTGTGCGCCGTTGCGGGAATGGTCAGCGTCCGGGTGTTGTCCTGATCCTCGTTGCTGAAGCGCGGGTGCGGGTCGGTCTTGTCGAGGCTGATCCAGCCGTCGACGTCAGTAGGACTTCCGGCGGTCTCGGTCAGGGTGATGGTCCAGTAGCCCGCGGTGATGACGGCACCCGCTGGCGGTCTGATCCGCATCGAGATGTTGTGCCGGCCGGTGGAGCTAACGGAGGTTGCGTTCAGAATGAACAGCTGGTTGCCCGCCAGCGGCGTGGTGTACGCGGGATCACCTGGTGCGACCGGCGCGGTTTGGGGCGCGGCGCCAGGTCCCACTGCTGGCGCGGCCAGCTGGATCGTCAGCCTCCCGGCGCCGCCGTACCAGAAATCGAACCAGTCGTCCTTCTTGTCGTCTGGCCCGATGACGAACCGGATCGTCGTGGTGGCGTTCGCCCCGATGTTGGCAAGCGTGTGCAGGCCGCCGCCCCGGTTCGCTCCGAGGCCAGGTGCCTGTACATCGAACAGGGCACCGTCGTTACCGGCCGCGACCACGATGGCCCGCCCTTGCGGCGTGGTGGTGAGCAGCTGATCGTAACGCTGCTCCTGATCCGCGCTGCCGTCATGCGCCCCTGTTTCGCCGCCGAAGCTGAGGTTGACAACGGCTGGCTGGGTCAGCGCGGCTGCCCGGTCGAAGATGTACGAGACGCCTCGCATGCTGTCCTCGTGCTGGAACGTGGTCTTAACGGCGATGAGATCGGCGCCAGGAGCCACGCCCACGTAGTAACCGCTGAGGTGGCAGTTGCCAGGCCCTGGGGGGCCGCCTGCATTCAAGCCATTGCCGCCCGCGATGCCCATCACATGGCTGCCATGGCCATCGGCGTCCCAGCTGCCGAATGGCGCTCCCGGCTCCTGGAGCCGGTCGTTGATGTCCTTGGCGGAATACTCGTGCCCGCGGGCCACGGCAATCACCGCTGGGGCCGGCGTCACGCTCGAGCTGACCGTGAGCGGCTCCACGTCCTTGTTCAGGTACTGCCCCTGGAACGAGACCACGATGCCCGCACCAGGCAGCGGCCCGCCGGTGACCGCGACGTCGCCGGGGTCGATCGCTGCCAGAGCCACCAGTGCCGCCTGAACCTGCGCGGCAGTCGCGTTGAAGGGCAAGGGAGGCGCCGTGGTCTGCACCGGCGGCGAGACGCCGTTCTTCGCTGGCGGCTGCCAGCTGATCGTGAACGTGCCAGCGTTCGGGCCTCCGCCTGCTTGCAGCGTGTAAGGCGCGGTGGTGTCCAGTAGCGACAGTAGCCGCGTCGTCCCGTCAGGCTTCCTGAACGAATAATGATGGATGTCGATCCCGGAGTCGACGACCCCGATGATGACGCCGTGGCCATCCAGCCCGAGGGGCCCTGTCCTGACGACGTCGGCGTGCGTGGCTGGCACGGACTCGTGCAGCTGCGGCCGGCTCACCCCAGGGAGCTCGATGCTGAGAACGCCGGGTACCTCCGCTACGTCAAGGACGGATGCAGGCAGCACCGTGCCGGTCAGGACCGGTTCGTTACCCTCGATGAAATGCAGGCCTGCCGCGCCCAGCGCGTCCGGGTCCGCGTCTTGTACGCGCAGGACAACGGTGACCGGGACGCTGTCTCTCGGCACTGACCAGGGACCGTCTGGAGCCAGCTCCCGCCGCGCAGGATCAGGGTTCGCAGCGTGCGGCAGACCGAGGTCAGTCAGCAGCGCCGACAGCCGTGATCCCAGCATTGCCGTCACCATTCCCCCGGGTCGTTCGCATGTCAGCTGCCGATGTCAAAAACTGTAATGGCGCACAGCAATTAACGAAAGGCGGTCCATGGCATTCTCAAGATGATTCCCGTGAGAACTAAAGATCATCGGCATTTGGTTCCTGAAGCGCTTTTCCGTCTCAACCATATTTTTCGTCATATACCTGGATCTGACGTTCGCGTCAGTGCAGTGCGGCGGCCGCTCGTCATCGACCAGCTGCTCGCGTGGGCCGTCTGCCTGTACCTGGATGGGGAGCTGGGCCGCCGGCAGGCCAGGTCGGTCCAATCGGCTCTCAAACGCTTCGGGGCACCTTGACGGCTAAATCCCGGTTCTTTAATGTCCTCGCGTATGACGCCCGGCCAAACTGCTGATCAAGCAGCGCGCGGTTCAACAATCAAGCAAGATCTGACGCCAGAGCGCCTGCGAGGACTCCTGGCATCTGCCACGTTCATCCCATGGTGGTGGGCGGCAGGGATGACCCTAGTGGCGGTTGTCTCGACCATTGACACGACGTTTCCCGAAAGCGGCCACTCTCGCTGGCACTTCGCTGTTGGGGCGATCAGCTTGACCGCCGTAGCTCTGATCTGGTTGCCGACAGCCATACGGCTCTTGTCCCTGGTCGGAGGTTCGGTCAAGGCAGCAGGTGTCGAGGCTTCGGCAATCGGAATACTTCAGTCGCCAGACAGGCTCATTGAGGATTTGGCTAACCTGCGAACCCGCACGGAGGAACTTGTGCAGGAAGTGCCGGATGCGGATCAGAGGGTCCAAGGCATTGGGGCCGAATTCGACCAGATCGCTAACCGGTACTTGCCGAGCGAAGAGACCCTACCGGATGAGGCACTCTATGACTTGGCTCGCGAGTACGAGCGGATACGCCGGGACAATCCCCGAGGACAATCTCGCACCATTGCGATGAACAAACTTGTTAACCAAGTCCGCATACGGGCAGCCGCATCGCCGATGTCGGCCCGTCGAAAGGCACCCGCGCTGCTTCGCTCAGGCCGGGATGGTGACCGGATCGTTGGTCTGGCGCTGGCGGAAGGTAGTCCGGCCGCAGAGTTCTGCGATGATCTGCTCCGGATCTTCAGTAGCTCCGTTAGCGCGTTTGAGCAGTACCACAGCCTGCTCGCGCTGAGTGAGATTGCGCCGATTCTCAGTGCGGAGGATCGGACCAGGGCTATTTCTGTACTTCAGCGGGAGAAGTCTGATCCGCGTGGCGTCGGCCTGATGCAGGATCCGTACATTCCGTCATGGATCGATAATGTCCTATCCAGACTTGGTGCTGACGCGAAGATAGACTAATAAGGTCAGTCATGGAATAGGTCGGCATGCCGCCGATGGCGACGACAATGCAGGCAGGCAATTTGTCAGCTAGCGTTTGGCCGCAAAGGACAATCCGGCGGCTGCGAGGGCCGTGCGCAGCTGCTCGATGGCCTTCGGGCCGACGCCGTGCAGGCGGGCCAGGTCGCTCTCGCTCACCTGAGCGACCCGCTGCAGCGTGGTGTACCCCGCGTCATCGAGGGCGCGGCGCGCAGGCTTCGACAGGTCAGCGGGAAGATCTGAGTGGCCGCTGTCCGGATGCAGGACGTCACCGGCACTGCGCCCGTCAGGCGGCAGCGGAGAGACGGACACGCCACCGGTACCGGCCCCGGCTACCGCGCCGCGCCGCGCACAGAATCGCGCGCCGCAGACGCCAACCGCGCCATCCGCTGGCCAGCACCGCCCGCAGCGGAAGTGCCCTGACTGCGCCCTTTCTTTGTTGGCTGTGGTGTCCGCGCACGAGGTGACGGCATGGTCTCCTCCTACAGTTGGTTAAGTGGGCCAGTTATTTGGCGGCCACCCGATGCGTGGCCGATTAACTACGTCGTCTGGCGCTTACCGGAACGTGGAAACCTAAACGTGCCGTGGCTCCTCAGCGCACCATTTCTTGCCTTTTCGGCATCACCGCCGTCCCCGTGCTCGGCGGGCTCCGGGCGCTGACCAGATCCGCTGGTTTCTCCGATATGTGACGCGGGTGCATGGTGTGGCGCGTTGAGGAGAGATAGCCTCTTTACCAAGGTGAGGGGGCTCAGATGAGCCGACTAGCTGTTGGGATGACCACGGAGGACCTCAGGGATCTAGACGCTGAGGACCGCGACGAGGAGGCATGGCGGCGCGATAGGGCGAGCGCCAGCCGTGACCGAGACGCCCACGAACGGGACCTGCGCGCAGAGAACAAGATGCGCGCGGCAGTGCAGTACCGACACCTCGTCGGCCAGATGCTCGATGTCGGCGGCCAGCGTGGTGAACAGGAGCAGGTGGCAGAACCGATCGCCGTATTGCGGGATCTGCTGTCCAAGTTCGACGAGGCGCTGCAGGCGGCCGAGTCGGACAGGCTCGCAGCACGCGACGACCGCCAGGCGGCGGCCGGCGACCGGTTGTCGGCGGCCGAGGACAGGGACATCGAGGCAGCGCACCGCGGGCAGGCTGCGATCGAGCGTGAGCAGCAGGTGTATCTGGCTAGCCCAGATGGCGGCCGGGGCGCAGAGGTGCTCGAAGCAGCTCGAGCTGCCTGCACCCGTGCTGAATCTCTCCGCCAGTTCCAGCAGCGGGACTTCAATGCGTTCCCGCACACCAGGAACGAAAAGCTGCGGCAATCCATGGTTGCCCGGCTTCAGGCGCGCATAGACACTCTGCCGGTCATCGAACAAGCCAAAGGCCTCATCATGGCGCAGCGCCGATGCTCCGAAATGGAGGCATTCGAGGTGCTGCGGCGGGCATCGCAGCGGCTGAACGAGCCGATACGTGAGCTGGCGGCCAGGCTCGTGTCCAGCAACACGGCCAGCGGTCCCGCTAACCCCGGGCAAGGTCCTGACGTTCACCCGGGGCCGCGCCCCTACTGAACAGGCCGTTAGGGCGCCGGAGCGGCGTTGCCCGGCGAGGACGCCGACTGATTGGCGTCGGCGAGTAGCTGGAGAACCTGCGGATCGAACCAGTCCCCGGCCGCAGGGTCGACCTGACCCCAGAGCGGGTCGAATGTGCTTTGCGCGCTCGCCGCGATGTTCCAGGGGTTGTAGGCGCTGTAGTCCCACGCCCGCACGCCGCCGGCGCTGTCGCACTGGCCGTCGGACTCACCTGGAGTCTTGACCCAGAGATAGGCGTCGACGAGCGGCAGGCTGGTGCTCGCCGTGGGTACAAGACCGAGCCCTGAGCCCGGCGGGTTGCACCAGTTGCCTGCCTGCAGCGTGCTGATGACGCCGGCCGGCTGGTCGAAGGGCGCTGCGGTGTAGTTGACCATGTCGGCATCAGGCCCGCCGGTCATCGGGTTCGGTCCCTGACCATTGCGGCTGGTGTCAATGACGAAGTGAGTCGTCGCAGTGGCGCCGACCGATCCGAGGTCGTTGGCGTAGGCGCCGTTGATCCCGACCACCGTGTCGGGATCGGGCAGGTCGCTAGCAGCTGGTGTCTTGTCGTTCCATGGCACGTAGTTGTTCATCGCCGTGCCCTGCCAGTTCGTCGCAGGACCGCCGTTCCAGTACTGGTTCGGGCAGCTCCCGTTGAAGAAGCTCGTCTCGGCCTGGTACGTGCCGGGCTCGACAGCTCCGCTGCCGATCGCGCCGGAACCCCGGGCGTAGGCGATGCAATCCGAGATCCAGTTGCCGTATGCGATGTTGTTCGAGGTGTACTGGTAGTTCGAGACATCGAGGTAGAAGCCCTGCGCCTGCTGGACGCCAGCCTCTACGAGCCGCTGGGCGATGTTGCCAACCTGCTGCCAGGCGCTGTGCGTGCCGTCGAGGTAGACGAGCGTGTTCGGACTCGCCTCGAGGTCTCCGACTGCCTTGACGAGGTCGGTGATCCTGCCCTGGTCGGTGAAGGGGTAGTTAGCCCCTGACCCGAGGTTGCAGTCAGACGGCATGTTGCCGAGGGCATCCGGTTCCAGGATCACGACCGCCTTGCCGTGGCCGATTCCCGCAGCGAAAGCAGCGATCCAGGTCTGGTAGTCGGCGTCGGTCAGCGCGCCGCCGGCCGAGTACTGAGCGCAGTCCCGTCCCGGAATGTAATAGGCGACGAGCACGGGAACGGCGCGCTCGAGCGCCGCCTCGGCCATCGTCGTGCGCACCTGACGCTCGACCTGCGCCGGTGTCCCGCTGGTGAACCACACCGCCTGCGGTGTCGCGAGCATCCGCGCGAGGCGGGCGGCCTCAGCGCGCTTGCCGTTGCGCAGCAGGCTGGCCTCCTGGCGGAGGGCCGCGCTCGGCGGCAGCGGCACGAAGAACTTCGTGTCCGGTGCAAGCGTCCGGGACGTGCCCATGCTGGCTGCCACGGTGCGGGCACTCGCCGTCGCGGTCGCGCCGACGGAAAGGACTAAGGCAAGGACGGTAGCTGCGGCGCCACACAGGGCGCGTCGGATCCACTGAGTCATGCTGTCCCTCATAGCTGCGCGATACGGTCGTTCTTGCGGCTTTTCGTAAATGACCGTAACGCTCACCTTGAGCCGGGTCAACGAAAGCGCGCAGGGCTCTTTGCTACGCGCGGATGTGCAGCGAATCAATGACCTGCTGGCAGCCGGCCCGGACAAGGTCCGGGATGGCCTGCTCGGTGCAACCCACGAAAACGTCGTCGTTGTTGGGGAGAACACCCAGAACCAGTGTTTCGGCTGGCTGCTCGAACGGCATGGTCCGGGCGTCCATATGCATGTGCGCGAACCGCACGCCATCGACGGTGAAGAAACTGACGCCGGCGCTTGCACCGGCGGTGGCGGGATCCAGCAAGAGGCGCGAGAGGTCGCCCTCGGGGGCTTGCGGTTCCGGCGTGGACACGATCACGGTGAGGACGTCGCCGTGCAGGCCTGGGGCTCCGCCTGGCGGCCGGAAGTCCACGCAACCGCTACTGCCGCTGGGGCAGGCCTCGCGTCGCCAACCCTTTGGCGCCCGGAAAGTGACCTGTCCGCCGTGAAGGGAGACGGTCGTCCCAGGGCGGACGTGCGGCCTGGCTTGCGCGTGCCATATGTAGACGGCCGTCCCGCCGACGACGACGCCCACCACGGCTGCGACCGCCCATCGCCGGATTTGCATGGC
>DATELR010000006.1:0-12578 GCA_035276345.1 Streptosporangiaceae bacterium
ACCGAGCTTGCACGGCTGCGCAACGACGTTCGCGCGGCGCTGGCTGCTTGTGAGGCCGGCACGTGCGGCCTCGCGACGGCCAACCGGGCCTGACCGCCGGTCGCCCGTTCTGCCACGAGCAGATCGGGTTGGGTCGTGAACTGAGGCAGTGGCACAGTGGAGCGCGTGGCCTGTTTCGTGCTCGTGCACAGCCCGTCCGTCGGACCGTCAACCTGGCGCCAGGTTGCCGATCAGCTGCGCCAAGGCGGTCACGAGACAGTGGTGCCGTCGCTGCTGGGAGTCGCTGACGGCGGACCGCCCTACTGGGCCGCGGTCGCCACCGCCGTGCGCGGCGGACTGTCCGGCCGCGATATCCGCCAGCCCGTCGTGCTCGTCGCGCACAGCAACGCGGGACTATTCGTCCCGGTGATCGCGAGCGAGCTTCGCGGGTCCGTCGTTTGCTCGATCTTTGCCGACGCCTCGATCCCGCCGTCATCAGGTTCGACGCCGGTTGCCGAAGACGAGTTCCTGCCATTCCTGCGGGACCTGGCTGACGAGAACGGCCGCCTTCCGCAGTGGACCAATTGGTGGAGCGATGAAGACGTGGCTCCCATGCTCCCGGATCCCCCGATGCGCCAGGTCATCACCGCCGAACAACCCAGGCTGCCGCTCGAGTACTACCTTGAGCAGATACCGGTCCCGGCCGGCTGGGACGACCAGCCGTGCGGCTACCTGCTATTCAGCCAGGCTTACGAGGGTCAGGCCGACGAGGCCTGCAGGCGCGGCTGGCCGGTGCGCACGACGCGCGGCGAGCACCTGCACCAGGTCGTCGATCCTGAAGCTGTAAGTCAGGCTTTGCTAGAACTGGCGGGCGAGGCGTCCGGCCAGAGCTGAAGCAGCTGGGCCGGGCTTATGTTGCCGCCGCTGCAGACGATCGCCACTTTGCGCCCGGCGAACCTGTCCTGATCCGCCAGAATTGCAGCGAGCGGCGCTGCCCCTGACGGCTCAACAAGGTTCTTCGTTTTCTCGATCATGATCCTGGTCGCGGCGAGCAGGTCGTTATCCGACACGAGCACGAAATCATCGAGCAACTGCCACAGAATGCCCTGCGGCAACTCGAATGCGGTTCGCGTCGCCAGCCCTTCAGCGATCGTGGCGTTGGCATCGGTGACCAGCCCCTGGCCCCGCCAGGACCGGTACGCCGCAGGAGCTGCCTCGGACTGCACCCCGATGACCTCGATAGTCGGGCGCACGGCCTTCGCGACCGTGCATGCTCCCGCTGCGCCACTGCCGCCGCCAACCGGGACGATGATCACGTCGATGTCGGGCCTGCTCTCGAGTATCTCGAGGGTGTAGGTCCCGACTCCGGCAATGAGCATGGGCTCGTTGCCTGAGTGGATATACCGGTACCCGTGCTCGACCGCTTGCTTCTCGCAGTACTCACGCGCGTCGTCGAAGTCCCGGCCATGGAAAACGATTTCTGCGCCGAGCGCGCGCATCGATTCAACTTTGACCTGGTTGGCCTGCTCGGGCACGCAGATGATCGCCCGTACGCCGAAAATGTTCGCGGCGTACGCGACGGACTGCCCGTGGTTGCCGGTCGATGCGGTGATGACACCACGCTGCCGCTCATCCTCGGGCAGCTGGCTGACCAGGTTCACCCCGCCTCGCACCTTGAACGCGCCAATGGGCTGATGGTTTTCGTGCTTGACCCAAAGGCTGGCGCCGGCGTGGGCGTCAAGGGCCGGATAGCGATACAGCGGCGTCGGGCGAAGGTACGGCGCGATCCGGTGACGCGCAGCGAGCACATCGCCCAGGTCGGGGGCAGACAATCCGGTCATGGCCCGTTTCTACCACGACAGTTTGATCACGCCTTTCCCGGGCAGCACCGCCCGGCATATCCCCCGCCACAGAAGGCAACAGGAATATGCAGCTGAGACCTGCCTCACGCCGAAGGCACAGCCCCGTCGCACCGCCGTGGGGAAGGGCTGATGACCGCTGGACGCTCGCATTGTGGCTCCTCGGTGGTGCCGTCGCGATCTGGGGCGCAATGTCATTGCTCGGGCTGGTGCTGACGCAGATCATCGATCGAGGCGCCGTACACAAAGCGGACCTAGGCGTCAACGAATGGTTCGTCCATCAGCGCACCAGCTTCTGGAACGAGACGACAGCGATCGGCACCGGAATGGCTGCGACCATCACGGTGATCGTCGTATCTGCCGCGGCCGCCCTGGCCTTGCGATTGCTGACGAAACGCTGGTATGAGGCCATCATGCTGGTCACGGCCATCGTCGGCGAGCTGTTGATTTTCCTGGCTACGACGGCGATCGTGCCGCAGCGCCGGCCGGCGGTGCACAAGCTGGACGTGGCCCCGCCGACATCCAGTTATCCATCAGGACATACCGCGGCTGCGACCTGCCTTTACGGCTGTCTCGCGATCATCTTGCTCTGGCTGTACGCCGACCAGCCGGGCGTCAGGATCGCCGTCATAGTCCTCTGCTGCATGCCCGTCTTCGTCGCGCTGTCGCGCGTCTACCGCGGGATGCACTATCCCAGCGACGTGCTGGCCGGCGCGCTGCTCGGGGTTCTGTGGCTATCGTTGGTCACCAGGACGTTCCTTCCGCACCGCCCATGGAGGCGAAGCGCCATCGGGCAGCCAGCTGCGCGCTCCGTGCAGGGCAGCCTCGGACGCTGACCGACTCATGGCGGCGCGAGGGAGCTGGACGGGGAGCGGGCGGTGCGATGATCGTCTCCAGCTACATCACCGGCAAGGCCGTCAAAGGGCTGGCTAGCGACATTCAGGGGCGCGGGCTGTTCGCGACAGGCCCGATATCGGCTGGCGAGATTGTCGCGATCAAAGGCGGCCACATCGTCGACACGGACACGCTGCACACGCTGCCCGCTCGGCTGCAGAACTCCGAGATCCAGATCGCCGACGGCTTCCACCTCGTGGCCTTGCAGGACGATGAGTACGAGCCGGTAATGCTGTTCATCAATCACTCCTGCGAGCCAAACGTCGGCTTCGCGGGCAACGTTGTCCTGGTCGCGATGCGCGATGTCGCCGAGGGCGAGGAATTGACCACCGACTACGCCCTCTTCGACGACAGCGATTCCGAGCTGCACTGCCAGTGCGGCGCTGTGGCCTGCAGGCGCGTGATCACCGGCCGCGACTGGCAGCGCCCTGACCTGCAACGTAAATATGCTGGCTACTTTTCCGCATTCCTGCGCGATCGCAGCGGCGAACAGCGTGATTGCGGCCCCGGCGATAGCGCCGGGCGGCCGGGGCAAGCCGACTAGCCCGGCAGCCTCCGGTGAGGATCATGGTCTTCCTGCATGGCACATCGATCATGCACGGTTCGGCGATCGGCCAGCAGAGAACCACGCGCGTTCGCCAGGCCATAGCCAAGGACCCTTCGGTCCGCGACTTCGGCTCGTATGTGCCGACCGAAGGCGCGGTCGCCAAGGTCACTGCCTGGCAGCGCCGCGGCGCGGACATCTGCTATCTCAGCTCGCACCGGACAGCAGCGGCTGCCGCGATCGACAAGTCCGTGCTCGCCGTGCACGGCTTTCCGGCCGGCCACCTCTACTTCCGGGCGCACGGCGAGAGCTACGCCGATGTGGCGCGGCGCTGGTCTGCTGATGTGCTGATCGAAGATGACTGCGAGAGCATCGGCGGCCACCCGCACACGGCGGCATCCGAACTGGCCAGGACCCCAGGACCGGCGGGGCGATGCGTGGTCGTCCCTGAGTTCGGCGGGCTCGAGCACCTGCCTGATGATCCCGCTGAGCTGCTCCGCAGGGAGGCGCGGCAAGGGAGCCGGTCACGGCTGATGCGCTACCTGGGGATTCACCGCGGCTGACTTGCCAGCATTGGCTCGGCAAAGTCACGGTCGGATAACAGTCAGATGCTTACGTCTTGAGCCTTCCGACGGCGAGGCTTTACGCTCCTGGCAACCGTCCGGTAAGCGCTTTCCGAAGCGGCGAGGATCGCAAACTCCGAGCAGGCAATGTCCGAGCCGCTGACCAGGCCATTTGCGGTAAGCGCTTACCGAGACGGGCGGAAGGACCCGAGAAAGGCAGTGTCGATAACCCCCATGGCCGATATGCCGTCGAATCTCCACGCGCCGCCCACGATCTACGACGTGGCGCGGGTTGCAGGAGTGTCGATCGCATCGGTATCCCGCGTGCTGAACGGGCACCGCAACCCGCGTCAGGAGACCAGAGACCGTGTCTTGCAGGCGGTTGCCGAGCTCGGATTCGTCCCCGACGGCGCAGCGAGGGCGCTGAGCGCCAGGCTCAAGGAGGTCGTCGGCGTCGTCGTCCGCCGGGTCCCTCTTGGCGAGATGGGCGAGGGCGCTTTCGCGGAGGAGGAAGAGAACCTCCAGTTCACCGATGTCATCAACCGGGGCATTGAGGAGGCGGCGCAGCGGCGCGGCTACAACCTTCTGGTCGGCTCGGTGAACGTCGATGCCCATGATGCGCACCGGCGCGTCATGACCATGGCACGCAAAAGCGACGGGCTGATCCTGCACGACCGGGTGCTCGATCCGAGCAGGCTGGCCCAGCTGTCCAGGCACGTGCCGATCGTGACGATGGCGGGCGTGGCCACCCAGACGACCGCCAACGTGCGCGGGGACAACGGCACAGGAATGACGGAGCTTGCCAGGCACCTCATCGGCGACCACGGATACACCACGATCGCGTACGTGGCCGGCCACGCCGACTCGCCCGACAACATCGCCCGCCGGCTGGCGCTGGCCGAGGAGGCGGCCAGCGCGGGCGTCTTGTTCATCGAGGGTCCGCAGTGGCAAGGCAACTACCTCGCCTCCGGCGGCGGCCGGGTGGTCAGCCGCCTCCTCGCTGACAACGTCCAGCTGCCTCGCGCGCTCGTCTGTGCCAACGACCAGACCGCGCTTGGCGTCATGTACGAGCTTGCCCAGCACGGCATCGACGTCCCCGGCGAGGTCGCGGTCACCGGCTTTGACGACATTCCGCTCGCGCGCCACCTGCGGCCGCGGCTGACCACGATCCGGCAGCCAATCGCCGACCTCGGCGCCACCGCCTTCGAGGTGCTTCGGTCCATGATCGGCAGCCACGAGCCTGCCGAACGCGACATCGTCCTGCCGACGCGACTGATGCGCAGGGAAAGCTGCGGCTGTCCGCCACAGGCCGGCCTGCCCGAGGGAGGTCAGTGATGCGGCTCCTGGCGCGGCGGATCGCGCTTTACCTGGTGACCGCGGTCGTCGCCATCACGGTTAACTTCTTCATCCCGCGGCTCATGCCGGGCAACCCGGTCGAGGCTGCGATCGGGCACATGCAGTCCAGGATCACCCCGGCGACTATCCGGGCGCTTAACGTCCAGTACGGGCTTAACACCAAGCTCGGCTTGTGGGGTCAGTACCTGCATTACTGGTGGCAGTTGCTGCACGGCAACCTGGGCGTCTCGTTCAGCTCGTACCCGTCGTCGGTTACCAGCGTGATCCGCGGCGCGCTGCCCTGGACCATCGGCCTGGTCGGCCTGGCGACGATCATCAGCTTCGCGGCTGGCACCCTGCTCGGTATCGTCGCGGCCTGGCGGCGAGGCAGCTGGCTGGACAATCTGCTGCCAGGAATGACGTTCTTCCAGGCGGCGCCCTACTTCTTCGTCGCGATCTTGATGGTCGCGTTGTTCGCCACAAAGCTGGGCTGGTTCCCGCAGAACTCCGGCTACGACACCACGCTGCTCGATCCCGGATTCACCTCCGGCTATATCTCCAGCGTTCTTCAGCATGCCGTGCTGCCGGCCCTGACGATCGTCGTCGGCTCCGTGGCCGGCTGGATCATTGGCATGCGCAACATGATGCTGACCACGATGGACGAGGACTACGTCCTCATCGCGCAGGCCAAGGGCCTCAGCCAGCAGCGAGTGATCAGGTACGCGGCAAGGAACGCCATCCTGCCGAGCGTCTCAGGCTTCTCGCTCGCGATCGGCTTTGTCGTCTCCGGATCGCTGCTCACCGAGATCGTCTTCTCGTACCCGGGCATCGGCTACATCCTGCTGCAGGCCGTCTCCAGCGAGGACTACCCGCTGCTCCAGGGCATCTTCCTGATCATCACGTTCGCCGTGCTGGCGGCGAACTTCATCGCGGACCTGACGTACGCGGTCCTTGACCCCCGGACCCGGCAGGAGGCCTGACTCATGTCCGCCGCGCAAGGCACAGCGCTCGTCACCCCCGGCCGGAAGAACCGGATGCTGCAACTCCCCCGGTCGCCGAAGATCAGAATCGGGCTCGGCCTCGCGCTCGTCTTCACCATCCTCGCGATCATCGGTCCGTGGATCGCTCCGTTCGACCCTGGAAAGAGCCTCTCCACCACGTCGGGCATCCCGCAGCCGCCATCTGGCTCGCATTGGCTCGGCACCACCCAAGTCCAGCAGGACGTGCTCTCGCAGCTGCTGGCGGGCGGCCGCAGCACTATTCTCGTCGCGCTCATCGCGGGGGCGGTCGCGACAGTGCTTGCGGTCGCCTTCGGGGTGACAGCCGGGTACTACGGCGGCTTTCTCGATGACGGGCTGTCCATGCTGGCCAACGTCTTTCTCGTGATGCCGGCGCTGCCGCTGCTGATTGTGATCTTCGGCTTCCTGTCCAAGACGTCGAGCCCGAACGACGTACTGATCGGCCTGGTGATCAGCATCACCGGGTGGGCGTTCGGGGCCAGGGTGCTGCGTGCCCAGACGCTGTCGATGCGGAGCAGGGACTACGTCATGTCGGCCAGGATCATCGGTGAACGCGGCTGGCGGATCATGCTGTTCGAGATTCTGCCCAATCTCACGCCGATCGTGGCGACCTCGTTCCTCTTTACGGTCATCTACGGGGTCGGCACGTACACCGCGCTGTCATTCCTCGGCGTCATCAGCGTCGCGCACTGGAGCTGGGGGACGATGCTCTACTGGGCCCAGAGCGCTCAGGCAGCCCAGCAAGTCCACATCGAGTGGTGGTGGTTCCTGCCGCCGGGCCTGGCTGTGGGGCTCTTCGGAACCGCGCTCGCGCTGCTGAACTTCGGCATCGACGAATTCATCAACCCGCGGCTCCGCGCGGCTGGCCTGACCAGGCGGAAGGCCAAGCAAGCCGGCGTTCCGCGGCGAGTCAGGCTCGGTCTGACGCCGGTGCTGCCAGGCGCTGAGGGCGGTCAGGCATGACAGAGCCGCTGCTCGAAGTCCGAGGCCTGCAGGTGGACTACGGGGTCGGTCCCGATGCCGTCCGCGCCGTGGCGGGCGCCGACCTGACCCTGCACCGCGCCGAAGTGCTTGGCCTCGCAGGTGAGAGCGGCAGCGGCAAGTCCACGCTCGCATACGCCATCACCCGGCTGCTGCGCCCGCCAGGCGTCATCACCGGCGGGTCGGTGCGGCTGCACCTGGCTCCGGGATCGACCCGCGACCTGCTCGCTGCCGGTGCTTCCGAACTGCGGGGACTGCGCTGGAACCACCTCGCTGTGGTGCTGCAGAGCGCGATGCACGCGCTTAACCCGGTCATGCCCGTCGGCGCTCAGCTGACCGACGTGCTGCAGGCGCACCGGCCCGATCTGGACCGGGCGGCCCGGCGAGCCAAAGCAGGCGATCTGCTCGAGCAGGTCGGCATCCCGGCCGGACGCCTCGGCAGTTACCCGCACGAACTCTCTGGCGGGATGCGTCAGCGGGTCATGATCGCGATGGCGATCGCGCTCGATCCGCAGATCCTGATCATGGATGAACCGACCACCGCACTCGATGTCGTCACCCAGCGAGAGATCCTCGAGGAACTCATGGCATTGCGGGACCGGCTGGGCTTTTCGGTCCTGTTCATCACGCACGACTTGTCGCTGCTCATCGAGATCGCTGACACGATCGCCGTCATGTACGCGGGCCGCCTGGTCGAGACGGCAGCCGCGAGCGAGTTGTACCTGGCGCCACGCCATCCGTACACACTCGGCCTGCTCCGGTCGTTTCCTTCGCTGCACGGTCCACGCAAGACGATGACCGGCATCGCGGGCTCACCTCCTGACCTGCGTCAGCTGCCGTCCGGGTGCGTCTTCCACCCGCGCTGCGGCTATGTCCTTGACCAATGCGCCAGCGAGCGGCCCCCGCTCGCCGAGGTTCCGCACGGGAACCGGCACGCGGCAGCTTGCTGGCTGCAGGAAGCGGGGCATTCACCGCCCGCAGAGCTCGCTGGCAAGGCCGTAGCGGTTGAAGGGAGCCCGGCATGACTGGCCCGAGCCCTGTGCTGGCCGAGCCGGAGGCTGGGGGCGTTCCGGTGCTCGAAGCGCACGGGCTGACCAAGCATTTCCCGGTCGGCGGAACACGGTTCGCCGGGCGCGGCTTGGTCCATGCAGTCGACGAGGTGTCGCTGCGGCTAGCCCGCGGCGGCATCACCTCAATCGTGGGCGAGAGCGGCTCAGGCAAATCGACGCTGGCCAAGCTGCTGGCCAGGCTCATCAAGCCCACGAGCGGGTCGCTGGCCCTGGACGGACAGGCGATCCCGCCCGGTGCGCGGGCTGGCAGACGCTATGCGCGGCAGGTTCAGCTCGTGCTGCAGGATCCGTTCGCGTCGCTTAACCCGATCCACGACGTGCGCTATCACCTGGTCAGGCCGCTGAAACTGCACGGCATACCAGGTGACGGCGCTGGCAATGATGCCAGCGGTTTGCGGCCGCGCGGCAACCTCGATGAGGCGATCGCCGATCTGCTCTCCCGCGTTGCTCTCACTCCGCCAGAGGCGTTCGCGGCGAAGTACCCGCACGAGCTCTCCGGCGGTCAGCGGCAGCGGGTGGCGATCGCGCGCGCCCTCGCGGTAGCGCCAGCCGTCCTGCTCGCCGACGAGCCGGTGTCCATGCTGGACGTCTCGATCCGGCTTGGCGTTCTGAACCTGCTTGCCGACCTGCGCGAACGCGATGGCCTGGCGATCGTGTACGTGACCCACGACATCGCGTCGGCCAGGTACCTGGCTGACACGATCGCCGTCATGTACGCAGGACGGATCGTCGAGACCGGGCCTGCGGCCACGGTGACCGATCAGCCAGCGCATCCCTACACCCAGCTGCTGCTGAGCGCCGCGCCCGATCCGGATCGCGGGCAAGCGGCGTCCTTGCGCGGCAGGGGTGCGCCACCGAACCTGGTGGCGCCCCCACCCGGCTGCCGGTTCCACCCGCGCTGCCCGCATGCGATGCGGATCTGCACCGAGACCGTGCCATCGCTGACTGAGATCGCAGCTGGCCAGGCCAGCGCGTGCTGGCTGCATGCCTCAGGGCTCAGCGCCCAGCAGCGCGCGCCGCTCAAGATCGCTGACTCCCAAGCGGCATCCGAGCCGCCGCTTCCGCACCCCGACAACGCGGCTGAGCCGGGAGAGGAGGCCTGATGGCCCAGCACGCGTAACAGTCTCGCCCGGAATCTCGGGCCAGCCACGCACCGATCAGGTGGCACGCGACGCGGCGGCGGACGGACGAAGCCCGGCCGGTACCGCGCAGCACTAGATCTGACAGACCCGCACGGTCATTCGAGAACAGGCCGGCAAGTGCCGGCCGGGCACATTTGGAGTCTAGGCAATGAAACAACCGATCTTGAAGAGCATGGTCGTGGCAGGTGCCGCCGTGGCCATGGGCATCGCAGCCTGTAGCAGTACGCCCGCCAACGGTCATTCGGGCGCGAAGGGCGAGCCGCTGGTCATCGTCAACAACACCGGACAGACCTTCACGCGATCCTTCAACCCGTTCGTGTCGACATCGATCGGCAACTCCAACAACACGACAGCACTCATCTACGAGCCGCTGCTGATGTTCAACATCATGAAGCCCACGCAGGCGCCGATCCCCTGGCTGGCCACCGCCTACAAGTGGTCAGATGGCGGCAAGACGCTCACGTTCACCATCCGCAAGGGCGTGAAGTTCAGCGACGGCAAGCCGATGACCGCCAGCGACGTGGCCTTCAGCTTCAATCTGCTGAAGAACAACCCGACGCTGACGCCCGTCTCACCGCCGCCGATCCCGGACAGCGCCACCGCACCCAACCCGACCACGGCGGTGCTGAAATACAGCCAGCCGCAGTACGCCAACCTCTTCCTGATCGGCGGGATGTACGTCGTTCCCCAGCACGTCTGGCAGGGCGTCTCCAAGCCGGTCACGTTCGCCGATGCCGACCCGGTCGGCACTGGCCCTTACGTGATCTCGCAATTCTCCTCGCAGAAATACACGCTGACCCAGAACACGAAGTACTGGCAGGCCAGCAAGGTGCGTGTGCCGTCGATCATCTTCCCGAACTTCGTCAGCAACGACACCGCCAACCCTGCTCTGGCCAACGGCCAGATCGACTACGCGGGCAACGCGGTCAGCAACGTCGCGGAGAACTTCCTGGCGAAGAGCCCGGCAAACCACACCTGGACGAAGGACCAGCCGTGGTTCTCTGACAACAACGTCGTCACGCTCTGGCTTAACGTCACCAGGGCTCCGCTCAACGATCCCAAGGTCAGGCTGGCGATAAGCGCCGGCATTAACCGCCAGCAGCTATCAGTGCAGGGCGAGACCAATTACGAGCCGCCGGCCACCTCTTCAGGCGGCCTGCTGCTGCCAATCGATGAGAAGCTGCTCGACTCGCGCTTCGCCAATGACCTCAAGCCGACGTCCGACTCAGCCAAGGTGACGAGCCTGCTGACAAGCGACGGCTGGTCGAAAGTCAACGGCAAGTGGACCAAGAACGGCAAGACGATCAAGTTCTCGATCGAGGATCCGTCCGCCTACACCGACTACGCCACCGATGCCCAGCTCATCGCGACGCAGCTGAACAACCAGGGCTTCGACGTGTCGTTCAAGGGCGTCCAGGCCACCCAGTGGTACGCCGATTACCCGGTCGGCAACTTCGACGCGATGATCCACTGGAGCAACCAGGGCCCCAACCCGTACTACTACTTCACGAACTGGCTGGACAGCGCCACGTCAGCTCCCATCGGCAAGCCAGCCGCCAACAACTACGGACGCTTCAACAGCCCTGCTGCCAAGCAGGCCATAGCTCAGTTCGCCGGCACCAACGATCCGGCTGAGCAGCAGAAGGCACTTAACACCCTGCAGGAGATCGTCTCCACCCAGGCGCCGGTCATCCCGCTGCTCTACGGCGCAGCCTGGTACGAGTACAGCACCAAGCACTACACAGGCTGGCCGACGGTGACCAACCAGTACAACAACCCTGTTCCCAACTCGCCGTACATCCTCAACACCATCCTGCACCTCAAGCCAGTCAGCTGACCTTTACCGGAATGCCGACTGCCAATCAGGGGCGAATCCCGCCCGGCCGGGCCACCGGCCGGGCGGGGGCCCAGACGAACACCGCACCAGCAAGCACCGACACCGACCTCTCCGACCTCGTCGCGAAGTTGACCCTGCACGAGAAGGTGCTGCTGCTGACCGGAGCGGATAGCTGGAGCACCCAAGGCGCCGATCTGCTCGGCCTGCGACCGATGGTCATGTCGGACGGGCCAGCGGGTGCCAGGGGGGTAACCCTGGACGAGCGCCATCCGTCGACGAGCCTGCCGTGTCCGTCAGCGCTTGGTGCCACCTGGGATCCCGAGCTCGTGCACGACCTCGCCGCGGCGCTGGGTGCCGAGGCCAGGGCGAAGGGCATCGACGTCCTGCTGGGACCCACCATCAACATGATGCGCTCGCCAGTTGGCGGCCGCGGATTTGAGTGCTTTGCCGAAGACCCCGTCCTCACCGCCCGGATCGCGGCTAGTTACGTGCGCGGCCTGCAAGGTGCCGGGGTCGCGGCGACGCTGAAGCATTTCGTCTGCAACGACAGCGAAACTCAGCGCTGGAGCTACGACGCACGGGTCGCCGACCACGTGCTCAGAGAGCTCTACCTGGTGCCCTTCGAGGCCTGCATCAAAGAGGCAGACGCTGCGCTGGTGATGGCTGCCTACAACATGGTTAATGGCACGCCGATGACCGAGAACGCGCGCATGCTGAAGGGCTTGCTGAAAGGCGAATGGGCGTTCGGCGGCGTTGTCACCTCGGACTGGCACGCGGCCAGGAGCACGACTGCGACCGCACTGGCCACGCTAGACCTGTCAATGCCGGGGCCGGACGGGCCCTGGGGTGAGCGGCTTGCGCAGGCCGTCGCCGACGGGATCGTCACCGAAGATGTGCTGGACGACAAGATCGTCCGGCTGCTCGGCCTGGCTCGCCGGGTCGGCGCCCTCGACGCCGTCGGCGAGGGCGCGGCACCGCAGCAGGTCATCTCTGATGACCATGAGGCCCAAGCAGACGTCCTGCGCATCGTTGATCCCGCGCTCCTGCGCCGCGCGACGGCCGCGTCGTTCGTGCTGCTGCGCAACGAAAACAACGTGCTCCCGCTGCGCGCGCACAGCCTTTCCCGGCTAGCTGTGCTCGGTCCTGGCGCGATCCGGCCGACGATCCAGGGCGGCGGCAGCGCCATTGTCGCGCCGAGCGCCGTCTCCACACCCGCCGGAGCGGTGACAGCCCGGCTGGCGGAACTGGGCGATGGCGCCGACATCGCGGTCGCCGAGGGATGCCAGATCTGGTCGACCGTGCCGGCGCCTCCCGAGGGCTCGCTCCGCGACCCGGTGACCGGGAAACCGGGAGTG
>DATELR010000007.1:0-7154 GCA_035276345.1 Streptosporangiaceae bacterium
CGGACTCGACGACGGCGCCGTTTTCCACGACCGCGATCCGGTCGACGTGCCGCACCGTGGAGAACCGGTGCGAGATCAGGATCGTCGTGCACGACCTGGTGGCCGCCAGTATCCGCTCGAAGATCTCGGCTTCCCCGCGAACGTCGAGCTGCGCCGTTGGCTCATCGAGGAGCACCAGCCCCGCGCCCAGATGCACCGACGACAGCGCGCGGGCGAGCGCGACGCGCTGCCACTGCCCGCCGGAGAGATCGGTACCGCCTGAGTAGCCCTTGGCCAGCACGGTGTCCAGATCGCTGAACCCGCCAGCTCCTGCTTCGGTGAGCGCCGCCTTGACGCCGTCGTCCAGGGCCGCAGGCCAGCCGTTCGCATCACCGGGCACGCGGCCGGCCGTCTCCCGCGGCGCG
The DNA here is from genome assembly GCA_035276345.1 of Streptosporangiaceae bacterium. Lineage (GTDB taxonomy): Bacteria > Actinomycetota > Actinomycetes > Streptosporangiales > Streptosporangiaceae > Chersky-822. The sequence continues at coordinate 405 of DATELR010000007.1, forward strand.
ACGTTTTCCCTGAGCGTCAGCTCGAACCGGACGAAGTCCTGGAACACCGCGGTCAGGCGCTTCCGCCAGGACTCCAGCTCGAGGTCCTTCAGATCGACGCCGTCGACCTCGATGGCGCCGGACTGCGGGTCATACAGGCGGCACAGCAGCTTGGCGAGCGTGGTCTTGCCCGCTCCGTTCTGACCGACGATGGCCAGCGAACTCCCGGCGGGGATCTCCAGGTCAAGGTGCTTCAGGACGGGCCGGGACGGCGCGGCCGGGTAGGCGAAGCTGACGTCACGGAACCTGATGTGATGCGCGGGCATGCCCTCAGCCGAGCGGTCACCGTTAGCGATTGCGCCGTACCTGGCCATGGCCGCCTTCAGGCGGGCCACAGCTGCTACCGGTGCGGCAGCTCCGTCGAGAGCCCAGTTAAGCCCTCCGAATGCGATCATCGATGTCCCGACAGTCGCGGAGGCGTAGGCCACCAGCCCGCCTAGCGCCAGGCGGTGGTCGATTGCGGCCGCGCCGAGCGCCCATAGCACGACCCCGTTGCCGGCCAGGACGAGGGCGAGGCTGGCGAGCACGGAGCGTTCGCGCATTCTTGTCGCCTCGTACTGGAGCTTGTGCAGCCGCCGCCGGCTGACGATGAACCGGTCGAGGACCCAGTCAGGCAGCCCGAAGATCCGCAGTTCCTTGGCCGCAGGCGGATCCACCGCGAGCCGGTAGGCGTAGTCGGCGTCGCGCTGCGCCTGCCGCACCTCCTCGGTGTTGCGGTCCTTCCATACCCCGCTTTCGCGCAGCAGCCAGTGCGTGCCGAGCCACGCGCCAGCCAGCACGAGCGGCGCCCACCACGCGAATCCGAAGAGCACGCACGCCTGCGCCAGACCCGCGACCATGTCCACGAGTCCGCCGGCGATGAAGTCCATCGACACCGATAGCGGCGGCCCGGTCATGCCGCGGTCGAAGTCCCTGGCGACCTGGAGGTCGGCGGCGAGGTCAGGATCCTCGAGGTGGCCGATCCCGTTCAGCGACGCACACGCCGTGGTCAGCTCGTCGTAAAGCCAGGCCGCCGTCCGGTCGCCGAGGTTGGCGCTGAGCGCGGCGTGCAGCGGAGCTGTGATTTGCAGCAGAACGAAGACCGCTCCTGCAACGATCAGCGGGACCGCGAGGCTGTTCCGCTGCTGTATCGCCGCGACCAGCACGCCGGTGGCAATCGAGAACCCGGCGGGAAGCAGACCGCGAACGATCAGCAGCGCCCACCATCCGGTCGCCATCGGCCGGTCCGCCTGCGACAACGCGGCCGCGAGCTGCAGCTCCTGCCGTTTCCTTATCCGCCGGAGCACCCCAGGTCCCCGCACAGTCTGTATCGCCACCGTCTCTGCTGTCATGAGTCAAGATTGCCAAGCTACGGGCGCCCTGTATTGGAGTTATCGGCGGACAATCGCATCCATGGCCGGAACTCTTGCAGGCGCGACGTGATCCCGCCGGCGATCATCGCGCACGCCGACTGGGGCACCGACCGCCGCAAGCGGCAGGTGGCCATCGCGCGCCTGACCACTCGTAGTGGCGCGGAACCGCGGTATGTGGTTCATTCGCTCGCGCCGGCCCAGGAGGCCAAGGACGCCAGCGGAGGCCTGCTGCATGACCTGCGGGCGGCTGCCCTTCCTGGCCAGCTGATGATCGGATTCGACTTCCCCATCGGGCTCCCGCAGGCATACGCCAAGGCCGCAGGGATCGCCGCGTTTCCCGCGTTCCTCCGCGCCGTCGGCTCGCCGCCGTGGGATGAGTTCGACGTTGTCGCCCGCAATCCGGCCGACATCACGCTGCGCAGGCCGTTCTATCCGCATGCACCGGGCGGAGCGAGGCGCGAGCATCTGCAGCTCGCGCTGGGACTCAGTGCCAAGGAGTTGCGGCGTCGTTGCGAGGGCATTGACGCCGAGACGCTGTTCTGGACGCTGGGCAGCAAGCAGGTCGGCAAGGGCGCGCTCGCGGGCTGGCGTCTGCTCGCCGACGCGCAGCGTGATCCCGGGATTGCCCTCTGGCCGTTCGCCGGGTCTTTGCCCGATCTGCTCGACGGCAGCAGCCGGATAGTGGCCGCCGAGACCTACCCCCGGGAGTATTACCGGTACCTCATGGCACCCGGCGAGTCGCGCTCACGCTGGAGCAAGCGGCGGCATGCGGACCGGCTGGCGTGGGCACCCGGCATCCTCGCGTGGGCCCGGACGCTCGGCGTCACATGGGAGCCGCGGATCCGCGATCGTGTCGAAGCAGGCTTCTCCGACGGCGTTAACGGCGAGGACGAGTTTGACGCTGTGATCGGGCTGCTCGCGATGATCAGCGTCATAGCCGGGAAACTGCCGCCAGGCGAGCCGCGCGACGATCCGGCCGTCACCACCGTCGAGGGGTGGATCCTTGGCCGCTTTGTGTCCGATTTGCAAAGATCAGGTCGCACTCCTGCCGACTTGAGTTCACGGCTCACGCAGTCGGGGTAGCATCGCGCAGCGTGTCGTAGCACGCCGGACAGCGTGGGCCTGTGCTGGCACGGATAAGTCAGCGACGCTAACCCGCGATTTAAAAGGAGCAACATGTCCGCAGCTAGTCACAGCGGAGAGCCGGACGAGCAGCAGTGGGTCCCAGGCCCTGGGCACAGCTGGGATGAGCTCTGGCCGATCGAGTCCCTGGACACCTCGCCGTTTGAGGCGGAGCTCGCCTTGCCCTCGCCTGTCCTCTGCAAGCCGGCCGTGGCCGTCCCCGAGAACGTGATCACTCAGGCGGAGACGCTGGCGCTGGCAGCGCGCCTGCACGCCGACCATCCGAAGCTGCGCCTGGTGCTGCGCATGATCGAGAACACCGGAGTTGCCAAGCGGCACCTGATCCGGCCGATCGAGGAGACCCTGGTTCACACCGGGTTCGGGCATCGCAACCAGGTCTTCGAGCGGGAGGCCAAGAAGCGCATCCCTCCGGTGGTTACGGAGGCGCTCGCGCACGCCGGGCTGACTCCCGACGACATCGGCGCGATCGTGCTGGTGTCCTGCACTGGCTTCATGATGCCGTCGCTGACCGCGTGGATGATCAACGAGCTCGGGTTCCGGACGGACACCGCGCAGCTCCCGATCGCGCAGCTCGGCTGCGCCGCGGGAACCGCTGCGATGAACCGTGCTGCGGACTTCTGCCGCGCGAGGCCCGGATCCAACGCGCTGATCGTGTCGTGCGAGTTCTGCTCGCTGTGCTACCAGCCCGATGACCTCGACGTGGGCAGCCTGCTCTCCAACGGCCTGTTCGGCGACGCGGTGGCGGCTGCGGTCGTGCGCGGCGACGGCAAGGGCACAGGTGTCCGGCTGGAGGCGCAGACCTCGCACGTGATCCCGGGCACCGACACCTGGATTTCCTACGAGGTCAAGGAGACGGGCTTTCATTTCCGCCTGAACAAGGGCGTGCCAGGCACGATGCAGCAGGTCATGCCCGAGCTGGTGCAGTTCGTCAAGGGTCAGGGATATGACCTGGCGAAACTGGACTTCCACGTAATTCACACCGGCGGACCCCGTGTTCTCGACGCGTTGCGCTCGCACGGCGGCGTACCGGCCGACGCGCTGAACGACAGCTGGGAAACTCTGTCCAACCACGGCAACATCGCATCCGCGGCCGTGTTCGACGTGCTTCGCCGGGTCGCCGAGAAGTCGCCGACCGAATCGGCGACGGGCATCATCGCGGGCTTCGGGCCCGGGATCACGATGGAGCTCGCGCTCGGATCCTGGGTGAGCGAACCCGCTGACGAAAAGGCTGCGCGCGAGCGAGAGGACGCGTTCGCCCATGGCGTTCGGTAGGTCATTCGAGGAATTCGAGGTCGGTGACGTCTACCAGCACTGGCCAGGCAAGACGGTCACTGAGTACGACCACCATTTGTTCTGCCTGCTCACGATGGCGCGCCACCCGCTGCATATCGACGCTCATTACGCGAAGACAGCGACCAGGTACCAGCAGCCGCTGGTCATCGGAAGCTATGTGTTCTCGCTCCTGCTCGGGCTCTCCGAGGCCGACGTGGCAGGGCAGGCGATCACGCACAAGGGCTTCGAGCGGATCGAGCATCACGCGCCGGTCATGCACGGTGACACGCTCTACGCCGAGAGCGAGGTGCTCGGCAAGTCGCCGGTGCCCGATCGGCCGGAGCGCGGACTCGTCGAGATCGAGACCCGGGGCAAGAACCAGAACGGCACCCTGATCATGACGTTCTGCAGGAAGCTGGTCGTGCCGGTTAAGTCGGCTAGCGCTGCGCCGCCGCCGTCCGCGGAAGGCGCCGCCGTCCACGGCTAAGGGTCAGCGGAAGCGCGCCGGGTCCATGAAGTCGGTGGCGCAGTACGGGCTCTCTCCGGCGACCGCCTGCGCCAGCAACTCGCCGACTCCCGCCGCGTGCTTGAATCCGTGACCGCTGTCGCCGCCTGCCACGACAACGCGGGGCTGATTACTTAGCGGCCCGACGAGGAACTGCCCGTCGGGTGAGTCGGTTATCACGCACGGGATCACCTTGTCCGGCCGCGGATCAAGGCCCGGAAACGCGCGGGCCACCGTGGCGGACAGCTCATCGATGTCAGAGTCCATGTGGATGTAGCGGTCCATCTCCTCCGGATCTATGCCGCCGCCCGGAGATTGAGTCTCGTCAGGTTCCAGGCCGATCTTCACGCCATAGTCCTCGGCTGACCCGTGTCCCCAGAGCCCCCGGCCGTCGGCGCGTTCCCAGATGAACGCGGGAAACTTCTCGAGCCTGAACTCCGCCGAGTCTGGGTCGCGCGACCGGAACCAATACAGCGGCGTCCGGCGGGGAGCCAGCGGCAGACCTGGGACCAGTGAGCCGAGCCAGGCACCGGCGGCGACGATGACCTGAGAGGCGCGCCATTCGATCGTGGCGGTGCGGATAGTGACGCCATCACTGTCGGCCTCGATGTCGCTGACCATTGTGTGCGGATAGACATCGGCGCCAAGCCGCTCAGCCGCCGCAACCTGCGCTCTGACGTCGCGTTCCGGATAGCAGATCCCAGCACCCGGGTCCCAGACGCCAACATCCCCTGGCGCGAGGCCCGCATACTGCGGCTGCCGCTCGACCAGGTCAGCGTGACTGATCTGGTGCACAGGAACAGACGCTGCCGCGGCGGCAGCGATCGCGCCACGCACCACCTGGCTTTCCGGCGATCCGACGCTCAGGCAGCCGGTCTGGCTAACTAGCTGCTCCCCTAGCTGAGCTCCCAGCTCGTTCCACAACTCGAGCGACTTCAGCGCAACCGCGGCCAGGCCTGGATGCTCCTGGCACGCGATCCTGAACAGCCTGGTTGCGCCGTGCGACGAGCCGAGATGGTGACCGATACCGTGCCGTTCGACGCCAGCGACGTCAACTCCGCGGTGTGCGAGCCGCCATAGCGCGGCGCTGCCGAAACCACCGAGGCCGACAACAACAACGTCCTTGCGCACCGTTTCCACAGCCGCTGACCCTACCCTCGCCGCCCGCCATCATTTGCCTGCGCCCGGTCATGTAAATCATTGATCGCGTCGGGTACTTGAAGGCGAATCGGTGGGATAGAGCTCTATTAGCTTCCGGCGCCACTTGAACGTTGCGTGGCGTGAGGTTCTAGCGTCGGACCATGACCTGGCACGACCACTATCAACAACCCGGACGGACCTGGAAGGTCGGCGCGCTTGCAAAGGCCACCGGGCTGACGGTCAGGACGCTGCACCATTACGACGAGATCGGGCTGTTGCAGCCCTCAGCGCGACTGGCCGGAGGGCACCGGCTCTACGACGCCGACGACGTCGCCCGGCTGTACCGGATCATCCGCCTGCGCCAGCTCGGCTTCCCGCTCAGCCAGGTGGCCGAAGTATTGGCGGAACCAGAATGGCAACTCGCCCCAGCCGTCGAGCGCCATCTCGCCGAAGCCAAGCAACGAGCGGCGATGACCAGCAGGCTCTGCGCGCAGCTGGCAGCGATGGCTGCGGTACTCGCGCAGCAGGAACACCCCTCACCACAAGACTTGTACGCGACCATCGAGGAGATGATCACCATGGAAGGCACCGTCCACGGCACTACCGGGTTCTTGATGTATGACGACATCGACGCCGCCCACGAGTACATCGTGCGGGTGTTCGGCCTGACGGCCGGGCAAGTCTGGAAGTCAGAGGACGGCTTCACCGAGTTCGGGGAAGTGAGAGCCGGAGAGCAGGTCATTGGCTTGCACCCAGCAGGTGGCAAACGCTACCGGTCACCCAGATCTGTCGAGAATGTGACCGGCGTAACGGTGATCCAAGTCGACGACGTCGACGCCCACTACGCCCGCACTGTGGCCGAAGGCGCGAACATCGTCTGCGAACCGATTGACCGGCCATACGGGATCCGCGAATACGGGGCGGAGGACGCCGAGGGACAAATTTGGTGGTTCACGTGCCCGCTTGGCTAAGCGCGGTCTGAGGGTGATCACTGGCTACATTGCTGTCCGGCGGATCAGATGCAAGCGCGACGACTGCGAACCCGGTTTTGCAAAATCGGCCCGCAGCACCTTTATCGGGCGAATCACGCTGACCACTTTGTCCAATGCTGGTTGTGCATCAGGTCTACGCTAAAGCTGGGTCAGGAAACGAATCGAATGCCAGCTCTAATTGTCGGAGGGTGTCGGTAGAGTAATCGATAACAACAGCGGTCAATGAGCACCGGGAGGCGCCGATGAACGACCCGCCCGCCACCCAGCCACCCCCCGGCAGCACCAGCCCGCCCGCCGCCGACGCGCC
>DATELR010000008.1:0-4288 GCA_035276345.1 Streptosporangiaceae bacterium
AGGAGAAGTCAGGCTCCTCGCGACCGAAGTGGCCATAGCTCGCTGTCTGCGCGTAGATCGGCCTCAGCAGCTCGAGATCCCTGATGATGGCGGCCGGCCGCAAGTCGAACACCGCGAGGACCGCGTCCTGGATCCGCTCCAGCTGCACTTGCTCTGTTCCGAAGCACTCGACGAACAGGCCGACCGGCTTGGCCTTGCCGATGGCATAGGCGACCTGCGTCTCGCACCGGTCGGCGAGGCCGGCCGCCACGACGTTCTTGGCCACCCAGCGCATGGCGTAGGCGGCGCTCCTGTCCACCTTCGACGGATCCTTGCCAGAGAACGCGCCGCCGCCGTGCCTCGCCATGCCGCCATACGTGTCGATGATGATCTTCCGGCCGGTCAGGCCCGCATCGCCCATCGGGCCGCCGACCTCGAACCGCCCGGTCGGGTTCACCAGCAGCCTGTAATTGGTCCTGTCCAGCTCCAGGGAGGCCAGCACCGGCTCGACGACCCGCTCCCTGATATCGGGCATCAGCAGCGCCTTCAGGTCGATCGCCGGGGCGTGCTGGGTCGACACGACAACCGTGTCGAGTCGCACTGGCTCGTTCTCCGCGTACTCGATCGTGACCTGCGTCTTGCCGTCCGGCCTGATATACGGGATCTCGCCGCTGTGCCGCACCTCGGCGAGCCGCCGCGACAGCTTGTGCGCCAGCATGATCGGGAGCGGCATCAGTTCCGGCGTTTCGCGGCTGGCGTAGCCGAACATCAGGCCCTGGTCGCCGGCGCCCTGCCGGTCGAGATCATCGTCGCCCTCGCCCTCACGATGCTCGTAGGCGTGGCTAACGCCCTGGGCGATGTCCGGCGACTGCGACCCGATCGACACCGAGACGCCGCAGGACGCGCCGTCATAGCCCTTGGCCGACGAGTCGTAGCCGATCTCCAGGATCTTGTCCCTGATCAGCCCCGGGATGTCCACGTAGGTGGCGGTCGTCACCTCACCGGCTACATGTACCTGGCCGGTGGTGATCAGCGTTTCGACGGCAACCCGGCTGTTCGGGTCACCTTTGATCATCGCGTCGAGGATGGCGTCACTGATCTGGTCAGCCATCTTGTCGGGATGACCTTCAGTGACTGACTCAGATGTGAACAGGCGACGAGCCACTTGACACTCTCTTCTCGTTCAATGGGTCACGCCGAAGTGTAGCCGCGCAGGCAGCACCTCTGTGTCAGGCCAGCCTGGATACGACGTTGTCCCAGATGACCTCGGCAAGCGACTCCTTCGGCCCGAGCGGTACCGAGACGTGCTGGCCATCAGCTGCCAGGATCTCGGCCTGGTTGTCCGCAGTGCCGAATGCGAGGCCGTTCCCGACCTTGTTGACCACCAGCAGATCGCAGCCTTTGGCCGCGAGCTTCGCCCGCCCGTTGCCGATCGGATCGTCGGTCTCGGCGGCGAAGCCGACGATGATCTGACCAGATTTCCGCCGCTCCGCTGAGAGCTCGCGGAGGATGTCCGGATTCTCCGTCAGCTCGATCGGCTCTGGCGCCTGGCCCGCCTTCTTCAGCTTGGTATCGCTTCTGACCGCCGGCCGGTAATCGGCGACCGCGGCGGCCATCACAACAGCGTCCGCGGCCGCGGCGGCCTGGATCGCAGCCTCTCGCAGCTGGCACGCCGAGGTGACCTTGATCACGTGCGCCCCGGCCGGGTCAGCGAGCGAGGTGTTGGCGGCGACCAGGGTTACCTCGGCGCCCCTGGCTGCCGCGGTCCTGGCAAGCGCGTAGCCCTGCAGGCCAGAAGACCAGTTGCCGATGAACCTGACCGGGTCGATCTCTTCTCTGGTGCCTCCCGCCGTCACCAGGACGCGCCGTCCCGCCAGATCAGCGGTCAGGCCTGCCTCTCTCCTGGCGAGCACGCGGAGCGCCGCCTGGTAGAGCTCTGCGGGCTCGGGCAGCCGCCCCGGTCCTGAGTCACTTCCCGTCAGCCGGCCGGTCGCCGGGTCGAGCACGATGGCGCCCCTGGCGCGCAGCGTCGCGACGTTCGCCTGGGTGGCTGGATGCTGCCACATCTCTGTGTGCATGGCCGGCGCATAGACGACCGGGCAGCGAGCGGTGAGCAGGACGTTGCACAGCAAGTCCGAAGCCAGGCCGGCGGCTGCCCGCGCGAGCAGGTCCGCCGTGGCCGGAGCGACGAAGACGAGATCAGCATGCTGTCCGAGTGCCACATGCGGCACCTCGTGGACGGTGTCCCACGGGCTGGCACTGACCGGCTGCCCGGACAGCGCCTCCCATGTTGCGGCGCCAACAAAGCGCAGCGAATCGGGAGTGGGAACGACTCGGACCGCATGGCCAGACTCGGTCAGCAGTCTCAGCAGCTCGCAGACCTTGTATGCGGCGATCCCAGCGCCGACTCCGAGGACAATGCGCACCGGCGGTCACCGCCGTCGTATCAGCGCCGTCGTGTCAGGCGAGCGGGATTTCCGTCGCCTCAGCGTGCAGCAGCCCCTCGCTGATCTCGCGCAGCGCGATCGACAGCGGCTTCTCCTGCACCCGGGTCTCGACCAGCGGGCCGACGTACTCAAGCAGGCCCTCGCCGAGCTGCGCGTAGTAGGCGTTGATCTGCCGGGCACGCTTCGACGCCATGATCACAAGGCCGTACTTGCTGTCCACCACGTCGAGCAGCTCGTCGATGGGCGGATTGATGATTCCCTCGAGCGCCGGAGTCCCTGCCACTATTTGCCTTCCAGATTGAAAGCCGTACTCGGCTTGAATGCCTTATTCGGCCGGCTGTTCCGCCGGCCTGGCAGTCATCAAGGCTACCAGCTGAATGCACACGTCCCGTACCGACGTGTTGACCAGAGTGACGTCGAACTCACTCTCTGCTCTCAGCTCAGACCTCGCCGCCTCGAGCCGCTGCCCGATCACGTCGGCCGGCTCGGTCTCCCTGCCGGTCAGCCTGCGGACGAGTTCGTCCCATGACGGCGGGGCCAGGAAGACCAGCAGTGCATCGGGAACGGCGGCGCGCACCTGCCTGGCACCGACGACATCAACCTCGAGCAACCCCGGCAAGCCCGCCGACAGCCGCTGCGCGACCGGGCCCCGCGGCGTCCCGTAGTAGTTGCCGGCGAATCTCGCCCACTCGAGCAGCTGGCCTCTGGCGACCATTTCCTCGAACTCGGGCTCGTCAACGAAGAAGTATTCGCGTCCGTGCACCTCGCCCGGCCTCGGCTTGCGGGTCGTCACCGAGACCGACAGCCAGATGTGAGGGCAGTGCTGCCTGATCGCCTGGACGACGGTGCTCTTGCCGACGCCGGAAGGGCCGGATAGCACCGTCAGGCCCGCGGGGGCAGGGGTTCCGTCATGCGATCGGGTCGAACCGGCCGGATCGGCCATGACGCTGCTCCCCTGTCCCCGCGTGTGGCGCCTGACGCCTGAGCGGCCGCGGCGGTCACCCGACGCGCACGCTCCGGCTAACACTAAGCGGTCAGATGGCGCCGCTCAGACGTCGCGGAATTCCTGTTCCAGCGCGATCCGCTGGTTCGCGCCAAGCCCGCGGACGCGGCGCGACTCGGCGATGCCCAGCCGCTCCATGATCTGCTTGGCGCGGACCTTACCCACGCCAGGCATGGACTCAAGCAGCGCCGAGACTTTCATCTTCCCGACGACATCGTCAGTCTGACCGTCCTTGAGGACCTCAGGCAGGGTCGTCGAGGCGTGCTTGAGCTTGTTCTTGATTTCAGCACGCTCCTTGCGGGCCTTCGCCGCCTTCTCAAGAGCGGCCGCCCGCTGATCGGGGGTCAGTGGAGGAAGAGCCACGCCTGGTCACCTCGGGTTTCGTATCGAAAAACTCTGTTCGCGAGGGGAAACTAGCGAGTTCAGAGCGGTTGAGCAACGCGAACACCCGTTTAACGCGCCACAATTCGGCCATAATCACGCAGTGAGCACGTTCCAGTGCCTACCGTAATCGTCTGAGGTGGCGCTGGCCAGAAAACTGCGCCCTTGCGTGCCCTAAGCTGCAGCGCACCGTTTCGGTGGCTATAAGTCAGTCCGTGATCGCGACTTCCCAGCACGTGAGGCTAAGCGCCTCGGTCAGCGAGCTCCCGGCAAATCGCCCAGAAGGCACATTAGCCCGACGGCCGGCCCGCCGAGAATCTGCCCCGCCGCTGCCGCAATCTCCGGCTCCCTACCCCACCCCATATGTCCCTTCCATCCCCCTTTCCCAGCGGCGCTCTCGCGGCGCCAGAGAGCTGGCGACGGGCTCAATGTGACATTCATCACCTGGAAGCGAAATGAATGTCACCGCCACACGCGT
>DATELR010000009.1:0-33205 GCA_035276345.1 Streptosporangiaceae bacterium
GGTCATCTCGGTGCCAAAGACCTCATGCAGCAGCCCGCCGATCGCGTTGCCGTCGAGTGTGTCCATCACGGTCCTCCCGCCCCTCCGAAGCGCTCTGTCTTGACCCGCCGAGGCGGGTAGCCCAGCTTGGTCAGGTGCTCAGCAATCGACTCAACGAAGGCCGTAGGCCCGCAGACGTAGGCAACCGGCTCATCATCGCCAGGACTCGATTTCGGCCAGGCAATGTCGGCGAGCAGTGTTCCATCGACCCGGCCGCGATGGCCGGTCCACCCAGGTGGCTGCTGCCTGGTCAGCGCGTAGGTGACCGAGACGCCGTCAGCGTCATAGCGGTCGATCTCGTCGCGGTAGATCACGTCGGGAAGCGAGCGCACCGAATAGAGCAGCCTGACCGGCACCGTGGCGCCGGCCTGCTCCCTGTGCCGCAGGATCGACCTGAGCGGAACGATGCCGGACCCGCCGGCCGCCAGCAGCAGCGGGCTGGCCGCACCGGCGGCATCCCACACGAAGTACCCGCCGATGGGCCCGCGCAGCTCCAGCTCGTCGCCGGCCCGCAGCTCCTCGGTGAGGTACGGCGAAACCTCGCCGTCATCCAGGCGCTGCACGGTGATGGCCGGCGGCTCGCCCGGCGCGGACGCGATCGAGTAGGACCGCTCGGCCCGATAGCCGTCCTCAGCGGTTAGCCGCACGTCGAGATGCTGTCCGGCGCGATGGCCAGCCCACTCGGCCGCATTCAGCTCGATCGTGCGGACAGAGGCGGTCTCGGTGCGGACCGCCGTCACCGTCGCGAGCTGCCAGCTGAGTGTCGTCCGTGGCAGCGCCGGACCGCTCAATCGCCCGCGTACCTTTGTTCCCGCCATGGGTCTCCGTACATGTGGTAGCCGTAGGTCTCCCAGAACCCGGGTTCGTCATGGTCGAGGAGCTCTAGTCCGCGCACCCACTTGGCGCTCTTCCAGAAGTACAGGTGCGGCACCAGCAACCGCGCCGGGCCACCATGCTCAGGCTCTAGCGGTGCGCCGTCGTAGCCGTACGCCAGCCAGGCCTGACCCCCGGTGACGTCGGCGATCGGCAAATCCGTGGTGTAACCACCGTCGCTGAAGGCAAGGACGAACGCGGCCTCGGCGCCGGCCTGCTCAAGCAGCGTGTCCATCGACACGGCTTCCCACCTGGTATCGAGCTTGGACCAGCGGGTGACGCAGTGGATGTCAGTCGTCACAGTCTCGGCAGGGAGCGCGCGCATCTCTTGCCAAGTCCAGGACTTGAGCACCGAACCGGCGCGCCTGATCGAGAACGTCCACTGCCCGGTATCCACATGTGGTGTCGGGCCCGCCGACAAGACCGGGAAGTCCGTGGTCACGTACTGGCCTGGCGGCACCCGCTCGGGCGCGACATCATCCCGGCGGCGACCATGAAATCCACGCGAAACCGGACTCATCACTGCATCGCCTCCCCTGCCCTGACTCGCTCCGCGTCAGAAAACAACCCCTCACGAGCACCCTAACCGCACCAGTGCCGGGCGCCACCGGGGCGCGGGTCACCATCGGGACTGCGCGCGCTCAGGCCGGTTAGGGCTAGATCGGTCGCAATGGGCGACACTGGTGCCATGACGGCTGCCGCAACTAGCACCGCGCCCGGGCTGAGGATGCATACGGCAAAAGGGCGCTGGGTGCTGTTCGCCACGGTGCTGGGATCAACGATGGCCTCGATCGACGCCACCGTGGTTGGCATCGCATTGCCGGCGATCGGCAAGGACTTCAACGCCAGCCTGGCGGATCTGCAGTGGGTGGTGACCTCGTACACCCTCACCCTGGCCGGGCTGCTCCTCGTCGCTGGCGCGCTCGGCGACCGCTACGGGCGCAAGCGGGTCTTCCAGATCGGCGTCGCGTGGTTCACGATCGCGTCGATCTTGTGCTTGATCGCGCCGAACTCCCCATTCCTGATCGGGGCGCGGGCACTGCAGGGCGTCGGAGCGGCACTGCTCACACCGGGCAGCCTGGCGATCATCGAGGCCTCGTTTCATCCGGACGACCGCGGCAAGGCGATCGGAGCGTGGTCAGGATTCGCTGGCGTCGGTGTCGCGATCGGCCCTTTCATCGGCGGCTGGCTGATCCAGGCGGTGTCCTGGCGGCTGATCTTCGCGATCAACGTGCCGATTGCGGTACTGGTCGTCGCGGTGACCTGGCGGCACGTGCCGGAGTCGCGCGACATGAGAGAAACAGGCCGGGTCGACATAACCGGCGGCTTGCTCGTCACGCTCGGCCTGATCGGGCTGACCTACGGCCTGATCGACGGACCGGCCGCGGGCTGGAACCGCGCGGCACCGCTGGCCTCCGTGATCGCGGGTGCGGCATTGCTCGCCGTGTTCGTCCTGTGGGAGCGGCGCGCGCGCAACCCCGTCCTGCCGCTATCCCTGTTCTCCTCGACGCAGTTCACGTCGGCCAACATCGTCACGTTCATCGTCTACGGGGCACTGGGCGGTGCCCTGTTCTTGCTGCCGATTCAGCTTCAGCAGGTGTCCGGATATACCGCACTGGAAGCCGGTATCTCGCTCTTGCCGGTAACGGTGATCATGCTGCTCCTGTCGGCGCGCTCGGGAGCGCTGGCGGCCCGGATCGGCCCGCGCCTGCAGATGACGCTCGGGCCGTTCGTGATCGCTGCCGCGTTCGTGCTCTTCGCGCGCATCGGCACGTCTGGCGATTACCTGACGGAGGTCCTGCCTGCCGTCGTGGTCTTCGGCTTCGGACTGGCCATTAACGTGGCGCCGCTCACCTCGACCGTCCTGGCCGCCGCCCCGGCCGAGAACGCGGGCGCTGCCTCGGCGATCAACAACGACGTCGCCAGGGCGGCCAGCCTGATCGCAGTGGCCGTGCTGCCGGCCGCGGCCGGCCTGACCGGAACCTCGTATCTTCATCCGGATACGTTCTCGGCAGGTTTCCGGATGGCCTCGTTCATCTCGGCCGGGCTGTGCGTAGCCGGCGGCGTCCTGGCTGGGCTCACAATCCGCAATCCGCGGCCCGCCGCCCTGGAACCGGAAGCCGCAGCGGCCGCGGCACCCGAACGCGCAGTCCTGCATTGCGGCCTGGCCTGTCCCCCTCCGCGCACGGACCAATCGGCCACCCAGCCGGTCAGCTGAGGCCGATCTAGGCGGTGCGCACCCTGCCCTGCACGTCCTTGCGGGTGATCGACAGGTAGATCACGAGCACGGCGATCATGCCGGTGAGCGCGAATGCGACGGGGCCATCTCCCCAACCGAGCCCGCCAAAGCTCTTGGGCTTGCCGAGCCAGTCAGCCACCGAGGCGCCGACCGGCCGGGTGAGCACGTACGCGCACCAGAATGACAGGATCGGATTCCAGTTCAGCCACCGATAACCAATCGCAAGCACCACGATCAGGCAAGCGAATAGCACGGCCGACAGCAGGTATCCCAGGTGCAGCGTCACCGCGGTCAGATCGCCGACCGCTGTGCCCATCGCAAAGGTGGCGACCACGGCAGCCCAGTAGAACAGCTCGCGCCTCGTCGTGTTGACCGTGTGGATCGACAACGTCCGCTCAGTTCGCTGCCAGGTCCAGAACACCGCAGCGAGCGCGACCGCGTAGAAGGCAGACGAGATGACGTACGGCACCCCGAAGCCGACGTGGAGTACGTCTGCAGCCATCGTCCCGAACACGCCGACCCCGACGACCGCGAGCCAATATGCCCACGCAATGTAACGGCGCATGGCGAGTTGGAGGCTGAGCGCCACGACGAAGCCGACAAAGCCGAGGCCCACGGCGGCCACCGGGGCAATCGCGTGAACGCTGTAGTCCGAGGTCGACTCGCCCATCGCCGTCGACAAGGCCTTGATGGCCCAGAAGAAAACTGTGATCTCGGGAACTCGGAGTGCTCCCCGCGCCGTAATAGACCGCCGGCGAACTTTATTGCCTGCGGGGGCGGCGTGGCGACCCGCGGTCCTGGCCGAAATCTGGTCCACATCGGCTCCGTCTTAGGAAGAGCGGTAGGGGCGGCGGGCCAACTCGGACCGCGGTCTCGTCAGGCTATCCAGCCATCTGCCCGCACGCGGGCGATGTGCCTATGCGCTAACGATCCCGGTTACCATTGCGTTCCTTTCATCGCACCGAGCGAACCTGCCTTCGCCGTTTGGCCTGATCAGACCGTCGTTCCCAGCGGGCCCGTACTTCCTAAGATCCGATAAACATTCCGCCCCAGAAATGTTGACGTGGCCAGGGTGCGAGCCAGGCTTGCCGCCGGCGGCTGGCCGCTAGCACCGGTCACTGGCAGCCACGATTAGCGGATCGCCACGGCGAGCACTCCTCCGATGCATGCCACGCCGACCACGATCCACATCACGTAGTCATTGACTACTCCGCTCTGGATCTGCTGGATCGGCCGGACCAATCCCATTCCCGGCTCAAATCCCCGGCGCAGCAGAGGTAGCCGGCGCCAGTACAAGGCGAGGTATGCAAGGACGACGCCGCCGGCCGCCGATCCGATCCCGGTAAGAACGCTGGCGAGCGTCACCCCGGTTGCCTCGCGAGGCAGTGGCGCGACCGGATGCCTGACCACCGCTCCGGACAGCACCGAACGGTTATAGCCAATCTCGTCCTGGAACCGCACCGCGGCGTCCTGCAGATGCGTTCCAAGGTCAGGAACCGCGAACAGGGCCAGGGCAGCCAGGACGAGCACAGCGGGCGGCAGGATCATCGTCAGCGGAGTCCGGTGCCTGCCACGTTCGGTCTCGCTTTTTTCCTCCGATGCCTGCCTGGCCATCTGGGGATCCTCGCTCGGCGCGTCTCCGAGCCCGAAGAAGACTCCGCCGGCAACCCGGAGCACAGCACCGCCGACCAGGATGGAGCTGAAGACCATCACGATGATGATCCAGGTATGGCCCGCATGAGCCGCGGTGTCCTCGATCCATCCCTTGCCCAGGAAAGTTGCGAAGGGTGGCAGGTCGGCCAGACCCAAAGCCGCCAGCGTGAACACGACGCCGGTCACCGGCAGCCGCCGCCCCTTCCCGTGCAGTTCGGCCTCATTGACGGAGCCGAGGCGGTGCAGGACGATCCCGACGGTGAGGAACAGCGCTCCCTTCACCAGTGCATGGCCGATCACATACACCGCGCTTCCGGTCAGTCCGAGCGGTGTGAGCAGCCCGATGCCGATTAGGAACATGCCGGCATGACTAATGGTCGAAAACGCCAGCAGCCGCTTGATGTGGCGCTCGCGGAAACAGAACAGCGCGCCGACAATGGCGGTCACGAGGCCCAGCGTGACGAAAACCCCGGTGATGGCGGCATCGTGACCCAGCGCCCTGGCGAACATTGACCAATACACCCGGGCGACGCCGTAAAGTCCTAGCTCGACCATCACCCCGGAGAAGAGCACGCATACCGGCGTGGGCGCGACCGCGTGCGCGTCGGCCAGCCAGAACTGGAACGGCACGATCGAGCCCTTGATCAGCAATCCGGTGATGATCAGCACAAACGACACGACAACAAGGCCGTCAGGGCGGTGCCTGCCAATGTCATAGCCGACCTGGGCCATGTTGAGCGCACCCGTTCGGCCATAGATCACGGCGATGCCGGAGAGCCAGAGATACGCGCCGACACTGTTCGTGATCGCGAAATTCAGCGCCCCCTGGATCGGGCCGCGCTCTTCTGGCCGGTAGGCGGTCAGCGCGTACGCCGACACTCCCATCAGCTCGAACCACACGAACAGGTCGAAGATGTCTCCTGTCAGGCAGAACCCCACCATGCCAGCCAGGAACGTCAGCATGAGCGCCTGGAAGTAGGTCGAGACCTGCGCGAAATAACGCCAGGAGAACACCATCGAAGCCGTGACCAGGAGCGCAGCCAGGCACGCCAGGCCAACGCTGATGGAGTCGGCAGCGAAGTCGATGCCGATCACGACGTGGTGGCTGGGACGGAATCCGGCGAACCAGTACACCGAGTAACCGTGCGCGGTCCTGATCATCAGCACGGCGAGGATCACCGTGACAGTGGCACTTACACCGATCGCGACTGCGTCAAGCGCGCGCCTGTGCCGCTTGAACACCGGGTTGAGTGCCGCGAGTCCCGCGGCGGTGAGCAGCGGGATGGCGACAGGCAGCGGCAGCAACTGATCCATTGGCCGGAGCTAGCCCTTGAGCTCGACCAGCTCGTGCGGATCGAGCGTGCCGAACCGCTTATGCGCCTGAACCGCGAACGCGAGCAGCAGCGCGGTGACCGCAGCCTCGACCACCACGTCGGTCAGCGCGAGGGCCTGAACGACCGGATCAACGGCCGGTGTGTGCTTGGGGATGTCAAAGAAGTAAGGCGCCACTGCACCGCGCCGGTAGCCCACGGCGAGCAGCAGCACGTACGTCGAGGACTGCACGACGATCAAGCAGACGATCTGGTGTACCAGATTCCGGCTGGTCACGATGCCATAGAGACCGACAGCCAGGATCCACGCCACGACGACATAGGGGAATATCGTCATCGGCCGGTCTCCTGCGGCACCAGCAAGGTCTGCTCGAGCAGCTCACTGACGATCAGCACGAACGCTGCGCCGACTTCTACTCCGATGAGGAAGCTGATCAAGGCGATGGTTCCTGAGGAGCTCACAGCGCCCGGCGTCCCGCCCAGTGGCAGGAAGTTGTCGAGAAACGGCAGTCCCATTGCCAGCGCTGCCACTCCGACCGCGGCGAATCCGCCCGCTCCCACCGCTTCGACCGCGTCGGTGGCGGCCACGGGGCTGATCCGCTTGAAGGTGAGAAACTGCCCGCTTAGGTAGATCAGCATGAAGCCGGTCGCTAGCACCACGCCGCCCTGGAAGCCGCCTGATGGCGTCGTCTGGGCGTGCGTGGCGAGATACCAGCCGAGCACCGTCGCGGGACCAATGAACAAGAGCGCGGCAGTCCGCATCGCATCGCTGGGCACACCCTCGTTCTTTTCAAGGGCCTCGTCTTCGGGAGGTCGCTCCCGCTCTCCGCGCAGATGGCGCAGCACGGTGCTGACTCCTGTCGCGGCGACGAACAGGATGAACTCCTCTCCGAGCGTGTCGAACCCGCGGTACTCGAAGTTGATTGCCGACACAACGGCCGTGGCGTTCGTCTGGCCAACCGCGATGTGATTGATGATCAGCCCGTAGGGACCCGGGTAATTCCCGAAGCCGGGCAGGCCCGTCAGGCCCCAAAGGTAGAAGGCCGCGAACGCGGCGATCGCGGCGAAGAAGATCCACCGCCGGGCGGCCGGATTCACTTGTCCTTCTCCTGGTTCGCGTGCACTTTGGCAAGCGCAAGCAGCAGGAGTATCGGCAACGCCACTGCCCCGACCGACAGCGCGGACAACGTGACGTCTGGCGCCTGGAAGACCATGAATAGTACGGCGAGCAGCAGCCCGTAGACGCTGAGCACCACCACCTGCCTGACCGGGGTCTTCGTCAGCACGAGGCCCGTCGCGGCTGCCGCGACCAGCACCAGGACAACCACTTGCAGGGTGTCCATGAGCCAGCCAGGAACCGTATACGGCGTGACGACGCCGGCCGCCGCGAGCATCATTCCGCGTCCTGCGGAGCGGAGTGAGCCGGGCCACGCCAATCGCCGGTCTCCCTGACCCGCGCGGCCCTCATTGTCGCGTGGCTCAGGAACGGCGCCGCCACCGCGAGAAAGGCGACCGTGAGCCACGTTTGCAGGCTGTTCACCGACCAGCCCGACCGGACAAGCACGGCGACGCCGACCAGCACCGGAGCCACCAGCGTCGCCGGGGTGACGTAGTGCAGTTTCTGGTAGACGTCGCGCATCACCAGAATCCCGACGGACGAGCCAAGGACAATGAGCACGGCCAGGCCGAGTAGCACATCGGCCGCCACCGCTTGCGGCGTCACAACCCGCGCCCGAGAAATCGGACGAAAACCAGCCCGCTGGCGAACATCAGCGCGGCCAGCAGCACGGGCAGCTCGAACAGGCCTGACCGGCGGAACCCTTCCGCGAGAAGCACCAGCACGATAACGACGACCGCGCTGATGAGCTCAAAAGCGACAACCGATTCCATCACCGTCCCGCGTACCAGCACTATCCCGCCGGGAATCAGCGCGACCAGCATGCCGATAGCGGCCAGCACGAAGCCATTCATTGCGCCGGGTCCCCCTCGTCCAGCATCAGCTTGTGGCTGACCATCACCCCGGCTTCGTCGATGCCGAGCGCGAACTGGTTGGGAGCCACCGACTCGAACCCGATCAGCAAGGTACGGGCCACGATGCCGTCAGGCTGATCCTGCACTGACTCAGCGACGAATCCGCTGCGCGGCTCGGTACCGGTGGCCAGCCGCCTGATCAGCGCCGCGAAGACGACCACAGTCTCGCGTGCCACCCGCGCCGGCAGCCTCAAGGCGGGCACGAGCCAGCTGGGCCGGAACGCGGGCCTGATGGCGGCTTGGTGAGCGGCTACCGCCACGAAGATTGACCCGAGCGCGGCGGCACCGGCCCCGGCAAGCAACTCGTCCAATCCGATCGAGTCATCGACGATGACCCACAACGCCATCAGGACGATCCACATGATCATCCATGAGCAGACGCGGCGCGCCAGCATCACTGGTGCCCGGTGGCGGTTGTCGCGGCTGGGCAGGTCAGCCATCGAAATGCTCGGCGTCGGGTGCCATAGGTGTCGGCTTCCCTTCGGCTGATCAGGCAAACTTTCACCTGCTGAACGCCTGGCTGCCGATTAAGGAGCGGCAGAGGGCCGACAGGCAGGAAAGGCGTTCCTGCGCGCCAACAGCACGGTCGCCAGCGCCCCGGCCACGAGGGCGGCGGTCAGCCAGGGCAACCCGGCGGCGCCGGGCCCGGCCAGGACCATCCCGCCGACCAGCGCTCCGGCCGCGATGCCGGAGTTGTAGACCGTCGTCTGAATCGCGGTGGCGACGTCGGCGCCCGCCGTGCCGCTAGCGTCGATCAGCGCGGTCTGCAGCAACGTCGGCGCACCGCCGAATGAGCCACCCCAGAGGGCGACGGAGATCAGGAGCACCACCTCGTTGTCCGCCGCCACGGCCAGCGCCAGCATCGCCGCGGCGACAAGAGTCAGTGCAGCGCAAAGCGTCGCGCGCAGGTGCCGGTCGGCCACCAGCCCGGTCATCCAGATCCCGCAGGCCGTGGCCAGCCCGAACTCGAGCAACACCAGGCTGGTCCGGCCGAACCCGGCCCGCTCAGCGAAGGGCGCGATGTAGGTGTACATCGCCTGATGCGCCGTGAGCAGCAGCAACGTGACGCCGAGCACCCCGCGAATCCCCGGCAGCGCGGTTACCAGTCGTACCGGCATCCGCTCTTCGGCTCGCGCCGCGGGAATGGCGGGTACCGCACAGCGCACCCACCCGATCAGCGCCAGCGCCAGCCCGCCTAGCAGCGCGAAACTGGCCCGCCACCCGATCGCTCCGGCCAGCGCCGTCCCGGCCGGGACGCCAAGGCTCAGGGCGACAGTGATCCCGGCGAGCACGATGGCGATCGCCCGGGCCCGGCGTTCGGCCGGGACCATCCTCGCGGCGTACCCGGCGAGCATCGACCACAGCGCCCCGCCCATGATCCCGGCCAGCAACCTCGCGGCGAACGTCAACGGGTAGGACGGCGAGATCGCGGTGACGACGTTGCACAGTGCGAACCCCGCCAGTGCGCCGATCAGCGCGACCCGGCGTGGAATCCGGCGAAGGGCAGCCGTCACCGGAATGGCAGCCACCGCGGAGGCGATCGCGAACGCGCTGACCAGGTATCCGATCAGGGAATCCGGCACCCGCAGGGAGGCACCCATCTGCGGGAGCAGGCCGGCCGGCAGCAGGTCGGTCATGACGTCAAGACAAGCGGCCGCGGACAGCGCGAGCAGGCCAAGCAGCGGCAGCCGGAACCGGCCAGGCTGTGCGGTAATCCTGATGGTGGCGGGGGTTGCGACCGGCATGCCATCATGGTCAAACCTTCACACTAATGTGAAGGCAACTTGAGACTGGCGGGCAACAGATGAGGATCGGTGAACTGTCAAGGCGCACCGGCGTGCCCACGAGGATGTTGCGCTATTACGAGGAACAAGATCTGCTCCACCCGAACCGGGCCGAAAACGGATATCGCTGGTACGGCGAGGCTGCCGTTTACCGGGTCCAGCAGATCCGCGGGCTGCTCGACTCCGGCCTCACGACCGAGATCATCCGCGGGATCCTGCCCTTCCTTGCCGAGCCAGACGGCATTGTTTTGCCCGCGGCCTGCCTGACCGCGGAGACGGCCGGGCTGTTGCGTGGCGAGGCCGACCGGCTCCAGCAGCGCATAGACTGCCTCACGCGCAATCGCGATGCCATCCGCGGCTATCTCGCCGCGATCGAGGCCGAGAATGGGCGGTATGCCGACGACAAGCACCGATCGTGAGCTGCCGGCGAGGTCACTCGTCGCGCGGTGCCTGGCGATAGCGAGCGCCGCGGCGGCGGTCATTCACTTCGCGGTTGCGGGCTCACATTTCCAGGAGTACTGGGTGTTCGGCGTCTTCATGCTCGCCGCCGGCTGGCTCCAGCTGACCTGGGCGATTCTCGTGATCGTCAGAGCGTCACGGGCAGTGCTGTGCGCGGGCGCGGTGATCAGCGCCAACATCATCGCCATCTACATCTGCACCAGAACGGTCGGCGATATGGTCGGCCCCTCGCCAACCGAGATCGAGCCAGTTGGCTTCGGTGATCTGTTGTGCACTGTCCTCGAGGCGCTGGTGCTGATCGGCTGCTTCTGGCTGGTTTGGACGCGCCAGCGCAGGACGGTGCGGCGCAGCCAGTTCCTCGCCACCACGACGGTCGCCGGAAGTGTCACCGCCGTCTTGCTGAGCGTGGCGCTGGTGGCCGGCGGACCTGAGATGGTGATGGCGAGCGGATCGGCGGGACATCACCCGGCTCGCACAACCCACATGCGCATGCAAGCTGCCGGAAAGACGCCGGTAAGGCTCGCCACCGGCACGCCGGGGGGCGCAATCTCGATGCCAGATCCGCACATGCAGATGGCGCCGGGGATGGCGATGGCTAGTTCGGCGACCTGTGCTGCCCGGCCGACCGCGGCTCAGCAGCGGGCCGCGGTCGCGCTGGTGGATGCGAGCTGGCGGGGCGCGCGCCGGTTCCAGAGCCTCACCGCCGCTAAGACGGCTGGATACCGGCCGATCACCCCATCTGGCCTGCCCGTTGTGCACTATCTCAACGTGTCCTACTACCTCGATAGCGCGCTTCGAGGACATGTGCTGGACCCGGCGAAGCCGCAGTCGCTCGTGTACGCCAACACGCCGAAGGGGGCCGTGCTGGTCGCGGCGATGTACATCACCTCCCCCGGCGGTGCCACGCCGCAGCCCGGCGGCTGCCTGACCCAGTGGCACGTGCACACCAATCTGTGCCTGAGCCGGGGGTTCGGTGTCGTGGGCGTGGTGACTGCCGCACATCCGAGCTGTCCGCCTGGGTCGAGGAACCGCGTGACGCCGCCGATGATGCACATCTGGTTTGTGCCGATACCCGGCGGCCCCACCGCCATCGACGCCTCAGACGCCCAGATCGTGCGCGCGGCGGAACGGGTGCGCGCACATGGCAACGGGCCAGCCTGATCCGCTTACGCCCGCCGCGAAAGCACTTCAGCCAGACACATCTCCAGACGTAGCGTGGTTGACCACGGGCACGGCCACAGCAGCCGTCGCTGCCACGAAGGGACCGCGATGTCACAGCCGCAGGACGAGCACCGGCAGCCACGCCCGCTGCTGCGGACGATGCTCGGCGACGTACTCAGGCGTACCCGGCTGGACCAGGGCAGGACCCTGGCCGACGTCGCCAGGACGGCGCGCGTCTCGATGCCCTACCTATCCGAGGTAGAGCGGGGCCGCAAGGAAGCATCATCCGAAGTGCTCGCCGCCATTTGCGACGCGCTGTACATCGACATTGCTGACCTGCTCGCTGCGACCGGACGCGACTTGATCACAGGGACCAGCCGGCAGGCGAGCGTCGTCCGGCTGGATACCGTCCGACGCCGCCCCACTCCGATCCGTCCGCACGGCGGAGGCAACGCGGTCTGCCAGCTCGCCGCGTAACGTTCAGGCGCTGAGCAGCTCAGCCGCCGCAGCAGCCTTCCTGCTCGCGACGACAGCGTCAGCCAGACCGTATTCGACCGCTTCGCGGGCGTTGAACGTCTTGTTCCTGTCGGTGTCGGCCTTGATCTTGCTGATCGGATGACCCGTATGCCTGCTGAGAATCTCGTCGACTTCAGCCCGGACTTTGGCCAGGTCCTTTGCCTGGATCGCAAGATCGGGCAGGGCACCCTGGGCCTGGCTGGAGGGCTGATGAAGCAGGACCTTCGCGTGCGGAAGGACGGCGCGCCTGCCGGGAGCGCCCGCGGCAAGCAGCACGGCGGCGGCCGACGCCGCCTGGCCCATGCAAATGGTCGCAACATTCGGACGAATGAACTGCACCGTGTCGTAGATCGCCGTCAGAGCGCTGAATGAGCCGCCCGGTGAGTTGATGTAGAGGCTGATCTCGAGATCCGGGCTGACCGACTCAAGGTGCAGTAGCTGCGCCATCACGACGTTGGCGACTCCGTCATCGATTTCGGTGCCTATGAAGACGATCCGCTCCGACAGCAGCCTGGAGTAAATATCAAAGGCGCGCTCGCCAAGCGGGGTCTTCTCGACCACGGTGGGAATCGTGTACTGGCCCATCGTCACAGCCCCGCCATCCTGGCCGTCACGGCCGGCCTCACATCGTCGAGCTGTTCGACGATGTGATCGATGATCCCGTAATCGCGGGCCTCCTCCGCGCTGAACCACCTGTCGCGCAGGCTGTCCCGCTCCACCACCTCGGCAGGCTGCCCGGTGTGATGCGCGATCAGGCTGATCATGGTTGCAGCGGTCTTCTCCAGCTGCTCGGCGTAGATCTCGACGTCGGCCGCCGTGCCGCCGAAGCCGGCCGAACCCTGGTGCATGAGCACCTGCGCGTGTGGCAGGCTGAAGCGCTTGCCTGCGGTTCCCGCGCAGAGCAGGAACTGACCCATGCTGCCGGCCAGGCCCATCGCGAGCGTGCTGACGTCGTTGGGGATCAGGCGCATGGTGTCGTAAATGGCCAGGCCTGCCGTTACCGAGCCGCCCGGCGAGTTGATGTACAGGCAGATGTCGCTCCGGGAGTCCTCAGCCGAGAGCAGCAAGAGTTCGGCGCACAGCCGGTTGGCGACGGCGTCGTTCACCTCGGAGCCGAGCACGATGATCCGGTGGTACAAAAGCCGACTGATCAGCTGGTCATCAAGCGAGCCCGCGTTCGTTGCGGTTTGCGCGAGTGCGGTTGTCATTGGTCTCCCTCGGTCTGGCATCCTCGCGATCCACAGTGCGCGACGAGCCCGCGGTCAGCCAAGGCAATCTGCTGACAGCAGAGGATCATGCGGCGGGCTAGAATCGCGCGGTGATCACAGGCGTGCACGCGATCGTGTTCTCACCAGAGGCCGAGAAGGTCCGCGCTTTCTTCGCCGATGCGCTCGGCCTGGATTTCGTGGATGCGGGCGGAGGCTGGCCGATCTTCGCCTTGCCGCCTGCCGAGCTGGCGGTGCACCCAGCCGAGGCCGAAGGCGGCCATCAGCTCTTCTTGATGTGTGACGACATTCGCGCCACGCTGGCCGATCTTCGCGGCAAAGGCGTGGAGGTCGCGCAAGATATCCACGAGCAAAGCTGGGGCCTGCTCGCCTCGGTCAGGCTGCCCGACGGGACCCAGCTCGGAATCTACGAGCCGCGGCACCCATCGCCGCCGCGAACCAGCGCCCCTGGCTGATCAGCCGCCGTACGGCCGGGTGATGATCTCCATGAGATGCCCGTCAGGGTCGGCGAAGTAGACACCCCGGCCGCCATCATTGTGATTGATCTCGCCGGGCCTGGACCGGCCAGGATCGGCCCAGTGCTGAATCTGCCGGTCGGTGATCCGGCCAAAGATCTCGTCGAAGTCGTCCTCGGTGATCAGGAAGGCATAATGCTGGGCCGTGACCTCGCGGTCGGTCTCTGAGTAATCCAAGGAGACGCCGTTGTCCGTGCTGACGACGAGGAAGTGGCCGAATCTGGTCGCGGCAGGCAAGCCGAGTATCTCGGTCAGGAATGACGCGGATCGCTGTTGATCGCGGCACGCGACGATCGTGTGGTTCAGCTGGACAGTCATCGTGCTCCTTCCTCCGCTGCGCCACCGTTCCGGTCTCCATCTGAACACGGCGCGCCCGCGCCCTCAACCGGCCGGGAAAACTCCGCGCGCTTGATCGCGATGGCTGCCTATGCTGCCGGTGTGGCATCGCGGCGGGTCTCGGGCACAAGAATCAGTTACGGCATCTCGGGCGGATCGGCGCCGCACAGTCCGGGATCTGGGCAGCAGGTTCGTCCCGAGCTCGCCGACATCGGCAGGCTCGCGCGGCGGGTGGTGAAGCGCACGGTCGCGGCGGCGCGAGCCGACGACGAATCAGTCGGCCGGCTGCTCGCCGACCATCTGGGGACCAGCGATACGAATCCGCCGGTCGCCAAGGGATCGTGGCCGGCTTACGACCAGGTCAACGTCCAGACCGGTCTCGAGGCTTGGCTAGCCGAACCCGGCCGCACCCACGAGCTTGTCGGATTGGCCAGGTTCCGGCACAGCGACATCAACCTCGCCGACCTGCTGCAGGGCGGCGGTCGGCCATGGGGCCCTGCCGTCGGCAGCGTCGCGACCGAAGCACTTCCTGCCGGACCCGACGGTGCCACGAGGGATTGCGTCCAGTGCGCCATCTATCTGGTCACTGATGGCGACGGCGTCGCTGCGCTGCTGCTGCGCGGGCCAGAAGAGCACGGCGCGATCGAGGGAGCGGAACTGGAGGTCACCTGCACACCTCCAGGACGCGCCACCGAGATCGTCGGTCAGATCCGCGAGCTTGCACTGCGGCACAACGTGTACCGCGGCCATGTCATCGCGTTCGGCGACGAAGTTTTCAGCCATCGCCAAGGCGCGCTGCTCAGCTTCGCCGAACGCCCGGCCGTCGAACGCGGTCAGGTGATCCTGCCGCCTGAACTGCTCGATGGGATCGAGCGGCAGGTCGTCGGCGTCGCCAGGCACGCGGCCCGGCTGAGTGCCAGCGGTCAGCACCTGCGCCGGGGTGTCCTGCTTTACGGAGTGCCAGGTACAGGTAAGACGCATACGGTCAGGTACCTGCTAGGGCAGCTGCCCGCCACGACAGTCGTCCTGCTATCTGGCGGCGCGCTCGGTCTGCTCGCCGAGGCATGCTCGGTCGCGAGGGCGCTGCAGCCATCGGTAGTTGTCGTCGAGGACGTGGACCTCATCGCCGAGGAGCGCGATCATCACCTCGGCCAGAACCCGTTGCTGTTCGAGCTTCTCAACGAGATGGACGGGCTAGCCGCCGACAACGACGTGACCTTCCTGCTGACGACGAACCGCGCTGACCTGCTTGAGGAAGCACTTGCGGCGCGCCCGGGCCGGGTCGACCATGCGGCCGAGCTGCCTGTTCCCGATGCCGATGCGCGTGCCAGGCTGGTCCGTCTCTACCAGGGCAACCTCGTGCTCGATCTGTCCGACATGGACTCGGTCATCGAGCGAACCGAGGGTGTCACGGCCTCCTTCATCAAGGAGCTCCTCAGGCGCGCCGCCTTGCAATCCGCGGAGGAGGACACCAGCGGGCCGGACAGCGCGCCGCTGCGCATTTCCGACGCGCACATGGCATCCGCGCTCGATCAGCTGCTGGACACGCGCAGCGCGCTGACCAGGGTGCTGCTCGGCGGCGCTGCGCCGGCGTCACGACAAAAAAGCGGGGGTGAGGGCGGTTCCTGAGGCTGACTATGACCTGGTGATCCGCGGCGGCACCGTCGTCACGGCTGGCAGCTCGGCCGAGTGCGATGTTGCGGTGCGGGACGGCAAGATAGGTCAGATCGGCGGCTCCCCCAGCGGCCGCCGCGTTCTTGACGCTACCGGCGCGCTGGTGCTGCCGGGCGGCATCGACATGCACGTTCACTTGTCCGTACCTGAGCCGCCAGAGCCAGGCGTCCCGGCGTGGGTAGACGACTTCGCCAGCGGCTCAGCCGCCGCTATAGCCGGGGGCATTACAACCATCGGGAACATGACCTTCCCGTTGGCGGGCGACTCATTGCATCAGTCGCTTGAGCGGGACCTCACGACCGCGCGGCAGCAAGCTGGAGTGGATTACGTGCTGCACCCTGTCCTCGCGAGCCCCACCCCGGAAGCGCTGGCAGAGCTCTCCGAGATCGCGCAGGCCGGGCATATGAGCCTGAAGCTGTTCATGGTCGCTGAGGAGTTCGAGACGCAGACCGACGGGATGATCGAGGCGGTACGGCTCGCGGGGCAGCACGGCATGCTGACGCTCATCCACTGTGAGGACGGGGCCCTGGTCAGGTTCGCTGGAGAGCAACTGCTGACCGCTGGGCGCGGCGGCATCGCGGACTGGGCGGCCAGCCGTCCGGTGGCTGCTGAACGCGCCGCAGTGGAACGGGCCGTCGCGATTTGCGAGATGACCGGCGCCCCGATCTACATCGTGCACCTGTCGTCAGCGGCTGCGCTTCGGGCCGCGCGCCGCGGGCGGGCCAGCGGATTGCCGGTCTTTGTCGAGGCCAGACCGCTCTATCTGTACCTGACCAGCGAGCTGCTGTCCGGTCCCGATGGCGGCAAGTACATCGGCGCCCCGCCGCTACGAGGGCCCGCCGATGTCGAGGCGCTCTGGTCGGGACTGGCCGACGGGTCGATCGATACTGTCGGCAGCGATCACGCTCCCTGGGCGCTGGCTGACAAGCTCGACGAGTCGCAGAACGTGGTCACCGCCCGCCAAGGCGTTGCCGATCTCGAGACGATGCTGCCGATGCTGTTCGATGCGGGCGTCACGACCGGCCGGATCTCGCTGCACAGGTTCGTATCGCTGGCCTCATCGGGCCCCGCCCGCCTGTTCGGCCTGTACCCGCGTAAAGGCTCGATCGCGGTAGGCAGCGATGCGGACCTGCTCGTGCTCGATCCGCAGCTGCGGCGCACGATCGATGGCAGCGCGATGCAGTCGCGGGCCGGATATTCGGCCTATGACGGCCGCGAGGTCAGTGGCTGGCCGCGCTTCACGATCAGCCGTGGCGAAGTTGTTCTCGAAGACGGCCAGGTGCTCGCGCCTGCTGGCCGCGGCCGGTGGCTGCACCGGGGCAGCACCGCGCCGGCTTGACCGCTCAGGCGTCCTCGATGCCGAGCTTGGATTCGGCCTTGCCCCGGTCCGCGAACAGCACGAAGTGGAAGATCAGGAACCTGACCAGGAACGTGCAGCAGTTCGCGGCGAGGTAGAAGCCTTGCACGAACGCGTCATGCGCGACGCCGTGCAAACCCATCGCTGCCGCCTCGCGGTAGCCGAAATGGCTTGCCTCCGTAAGCACGATGCCCACGACAAGTGAGACAGCAAGGAACGGCAGCGTCTCGCGGAACACGCGCGGCTTGCCCTTGCGCTCCCACGCCCACCGGCTCACGCCGTAGCTAACCGCCGCCCCTGCGAGCCATCCGGCCGCGCCAGCGGTACGGCCCGTCATGGCTAGCACGGAGAAGCAAATGAAGTACGTGATCTGAGTGGCACCCAGCGCCAGCGCCGCAGCGGGAGCAAACCTCAGCAATCGCCGGCCGCCAGACGAGCCCGCCCAGCGGCGGATCGGCTCGGGAAATCTGGACCAGATGGCAGGCGAAAGCTGGCGCGGTGCTGACGGCATTGCTTCAAGCTACCCCAAATCGGCCGTTGTCATGGCCCGAAAGCACCGCGGGCCAGACGGCACTCGGCCAGAGGGCGCGTTAACAGCCGTGCGATCAGGTATTTCAACCAACTGGTTGACAACAGTCGGCGCGTCGCCTAGGTTGTATTCAACCAGACGGTTGAAGAAGGAGGAGGCCGTGGGGGCCGATCCGCTCTCCAGGGTTTTCGCGGCACTGGCGGACCCGACCAGGCGCGACATGGTCGCGCGGCTCGCGGCCGGCGACGCCACCGTCAATGAGCTCGCCAGGCCGTACAACGTGACGGTCCAGGCGGTTTCCAAGCACCTGAAGGTGCTCGCCGACGCAGGGCTGGTGAGCCGCGGCCGGGACGGCCAGCGACGCCCCGTCCACCTGGAGGCGGAGGTCTTCGACTTGATGACCAAATGGATCGAGCGCTACCGGCGCGAAGCAGAAGACCGGTACCGGCGCCTGGACGACGTCCTGGCTGCCATGCCGGACGCGACTGTCCAGGGGGAACCGTTCCCGCCGACGAGCACCACGTACCAGAAGGGATCATCGTCATGACCACAAAGACCCACGAGACCGACATCGACATCGACCGCGAGGTACCGCTCGTCCGGATTACCAGGGAGTTTGACGCGCCACCCGAGAAGGTCTTCCGCGCGCACACCGATCCTGACCTCGTGACGAAGTGGCTCGGCCCGCGCAGCCTGCAGATGCGGATCGGCCACTATGACTGCCGCACCGGCGGCTCGTACCGGTACAAGCACGTCAGGGGAACCGATGAATTCGGCTTCCACGGCAGCTTTCACGAAGTCCGGCCGAACGAGCTCATCGTCCAGACCTTCACCTTCGACGGCCAGCCGGATGAAGTCGCGCTCGAGCGGATGGTGTTCACCGATCTCGGCGACGGGCGCACGAGACTGACCTCCACATCGCTGGTCGACTCGTTCGCCGCCCGCGATGCCTTCGTGGCCTCAGGGATGGAGGTCGGGATCCGCGAAGGATACGAACGCCTGGACGAGGTGCTGGCCGGCTCTGACTAAGCCGATTCGCCGGGCTCATTCCGGTTGACGCAGCCTGTCAGGGGAAGATTGAACCGCAGCGTGAGATCACGCAGGACATTCGCGGAGGTTCAGATGTCCCCGAAGAACAGAAGCGAAACGATCAAGGATGGCGCGCGGCAGGCAGCGGCTCAGCTGAAGCCCGCCGCGGAACGCGCCAAGCCGCTCGCAAAGAGCACCAGCGAGGCGGCTAGGCGAGGCATCCTGCGGACCCGCGCCTGGGCAGCGCCGCAGGTCGAGCGCTCAGGACAGGTCCTGCAGGACACCGTGGCGCCGAAGGTATCCGAAATGCTGTCATCGGCAGCCAAGCGCATTGATCCGGCACAGCCACGCTACCGGCGCTGGCAGAAGCCGGTGGGTCTGGCAACGCTCACCGCGGCGGCGGGCGCTGTCGCAGCCTTCTTCGGCATCCGGAGAAAGCAGTCTGACCCGACAATGACGGCCGCCGATCAGGTGAAGGCCTCGCCCAATGGCCAGGCAGGAACCGGAATGGCCGCCGACACTGAGGCCAGCTCAGACGCCAAGAGCTGACTTCGGGCAGTAACAGAGGGGTGGGCCGCACAAGTGCGGCCCACCCCTCTGTTTCAAGTAGAGAGCGCCAGACGTCGGGCCAGCAAGCGCCGCCTCGTACCAGGACCGCCGGCGGGCACGTCCTCCTGGTTCAGCACCTGGTAGCTCCCGGGCAGCAAGCTGGCCGGCTCCCCCCGCCGCAGGCACCACCTGGCGGGCAGGTCTGGTCGCAGGCGCAGCGCCTCGGCGGTGAGAGCCTCCCAGGCAAGCAGCCCTCCAGGCACGACGGCGCTCGCCGCGGCCGCGAACAGGCCAGCGTCCCAGAAGCCGGTGCAGATGACGAGCGCGCAGCTCGCAGGGCGCGGTCGCCAGGTATCCAGGTCGGCCTGCACAAGGGCGAGCTGCCCGGCCAGCATGCGCGACCGCGCATGCTTGCTAAGCAAGGTGAGCGCGGCGTCGGACATGTCCACCGCGACGCTATGCCGGCCTGCGGCTGCTGCCAGGACAGCAGATCCCGACGGTCCGCTAGCGAGGTCCAGCACGGGCCCGGACGGCAAAGGGAGCGCGAGCGCCCGTTCGGCGAGCGGATGGGGCAGGAACGACGCGGCATAACCTGCGGCGCGGTACTTGGCGTTCCACCTGTCCCGGTCCTCGCGCACCCTGGAACACTACGACTAGCGGATCACCGGAGCGGCAGAGAGGGGAAGCCGATGCCAGCGAGCCGGGCATGGGCCTGCATGGGGGTCCCGATCGACAGCATTGGGAGCCCGGACGGCGGGCCGCCGTTCGGCACCGAGATGGCTCCCGCCGAGTTGCGCGCGCGGGGGATCGTCAGCAAGCTGGGCGCGGCCGACCACGGCGATACCTCCGTGAGAGTCACTGGCTCACGGCGCGACCCGGCCAGCGGGATAGTTGGCTGGCCGAGCGTCGGGGCGATGATCGCCGACGTGCGCGGCGCGACCGGCGAGCTCCTCGCCGGCGGTAAGCGGCCTTTCCTGCTGGGCGGATGCTGCGCTCTGGTGATGGGAGCGGTTGCCGGAGCCAAGGACCAGCTGCGCAGCGTCGGGCTGGTAAGCGTCGACGGGCACCTTGACCTTTATGACAACCAGACCTCGCCCACCGGCGAGGCGGCCGACATGCCGACTGCAGCGCTGCTCGGGATCGGATGGCCCGGCCTCCTCGCCGAGCTCGGATCCGAGCCGGTGCTGACCGGGTCGCAGATCGCGCTGCTCGGCGCGCGCGACCCCGACGAAGCGAGCGATGTGGGCGACATGCCGCAGCGGCTCGGGGTCACCGTCAGCGACGGTCCTGCGTGCGCTGCCTCACCCGATGGCGCCGCGGCCGCCGTCGTCGGCACCTTCGCGGCCGCCGGGCTGCCTTACTGGCTGCATCTGGACGTTGACGTGCTCTCGCAGGATGTGTTCCCGGCGACGGATTACCTGATGCCCGGCGGCCTGGATCTGGTGCAGCTCACCGGACTGCTCAGCCGCTTCGGCGCGGACGAGGGCCTGATCGGTTTCTCCGTCGGCTGTTACAACCCGTCGAAGGACCCGGACGGCCAAAGCGGCGACGACCTCGCTGAGGTGCTCGTCTCATCGTTCGGCTAGGGCCTTCCGGCCGGTCAGCCGCTGGCAGCCGGCCAGATCAAATCCGGCGCCAGCGGGCTTCGCAGAGCCCGTAAATGCCGAAGATGATCACTCCGAGCGCGACGACGATCAGCAGGAACTCCCCGAAGATCTGATGGCGCAGCGTTAGCAGCGCCTTGTCAAGGCCGCCTGCCTTCTTCGCGCTAAAAGAGACGGCGGCGTCGATGATCAGCGCGCCCACGATGGCGAATACCACGCCCCTGGCCGTGGTGCCGATCATGCCGAGCTTCTCAACGATCTTGCGGGTTCTCGGGCTCATTTCTCCGGACCGCAGGTACTTCATGAACTTGCGTCGGATTCCTTCGGCCACCAGCATCAGGCCGACGAGGACGATGACGAGGCCCACGATCGCGACCAGCCACTGGCCACCGGTGTGATGCATGACCGTGGCGGTCAGGTCCTGCTGCTTACGGTTCTCGTTGCCCGCCGATCCTGCGATGACCTGGAAGGCCAGGGCCGACAAGAAGGCGTAAACGATCGCCCTGACGAGGGACTTCAGCCGCGGACCCGCACCTGGCTTGTCGCCAGTCACGCCGAACGCCGCCTCGCTGAGGCGCCACAGGGCGTACCCTGCGAAGCCGAAAGCCAGCAGCCAGAGCGTGATCACCCCGTAGGACGTGCCCGCCAGCAAGTGCAGCGCTCCCGCCTGGCTCGGCCGCCGCGAGCTGTGGCCGATCGCGACCTCGATGGCAAGCCACCCGATGAGGATGTAGATAAGGCCTCGCGCGACGAGGCCAACTCGGGCCAGGGCGCGCGCCACCGGGCTTTCGGAGGCGCGCCTGGCCGTCAAGGTCGCTCGTGCGGTCTGGTACGACGTCGATCCCATTGCCGCCGTTTGCCCTTTCGGTTCGGAATTGCGTGCCGGGGACTACCCGCCAGAACGGACTTCATGCGCTCGCGGCCGGTCAGCCGCGCGGCCAGTCGGCGGAGCGCTGCCCGCGGGCATCCGGCCGCGCGGGGGCCCCACCGGCATTACCGGCATTACGCTGTGACGATGCCGGCCGTCACGGTGCCCGATCCCGCCCTCATCGTGCTGGTCGGGGCATCGGGGTCCGGCAAGTCAACCTGGGCCGCCGAACGTTACCGGCCGTCGGAAATCGTCAGCTCTGATCAGCTGCGCGGCGTAGTCGGCAGCGGCGAGCATGACCTTGACGCCTCGGCAGACGCTTTCGCGCTGCTTGACCAGATCGTCGCGGCCAGGCTGCGGCGCGGTCTCAACACGGTTATAGACACGCTGGGTCTAGACGCCGACCGCCGGCGCGAGCACCTTGCGCTGGCTCGCCGCGCCGCGTTGCCAGCCGTCGCCGTGCTGTTCGATACCGACTCGGCGGAGTGCCGCCGCCGGAACAGCAGGCGGGCCAGGCCCGTTCCGGCTTCCGTGCTTGACAGCCAGTTGCGCCGCATGCCTGACGTTGCCGCAGAAGTTGCCGCTGAGGGCTGGGTGGTGATCAGCGAGCCTGGCCAGGCTGCGGTCGAGCCATCGCACTCTGCGGGCAGCCAGGTCGCTGCCCAGCGGCAGCAAAGGGAGCCGGCTCAGCTCAGCTTGGTGCTGCAGGTCTCTCGCTTTCCATGGGGCGACGATCCTGCTGACTGGCTGGCGGCCGTCGCGGCCGCCGCCGTGGAAGCAGGGCTTGACGGCATCGCGCTGATGGACCACCTGATCCAGATCCCGCAGGTCGGCCGGGCCTGGGAGCCCATTCCCGAGCCATGGGTCACGCTCGGCATGCTTGCCGGGCTGGCACCGGGCCTGCGGCTCGGAACCCTGGTCAGCCCAGTGACGTTCCGGCAGCCTGGGCTGCTGGCGAAGGCGATGTCAACGCTGGACGTGCTCAGCGGCGGCCGGGCCTTCTGCGGCCTCGGCGCCGGCTGGTGGCAGCGCGAGCACGCCGGCTTCGGCCTGCCGTTCCCGGCCGCCAGGGAACGGTTCGACCTGCTCGAAGCCTCGATCGAGACGATCAGGGCGCTCTGGAGACCTGGCACGCGAGAGTTCGCCGGCGACCGGGTGTCACTGCCCGAGACGACCTGTTACCCGCGTCCGGTCTCTGCCATCCCGATTATCGTCGGCGGTGCCGGCGAGCGCAGGACGCTGGACATCGCCGCCAGGCTCGCCGACGGCTGCAACCTGCCAGCGGCCCTTGACGTGCTGGACCACAAGCTGGCCGTGCTGGGTAAGCATTGCGAACAAGCCGGCCGGGACCCTGCCGAGTTGCTGGTGACCGTGCTGGACATCCCGGTACTCGGCACCGACCGTGATCACGCGGCCGAGCTGGTCGAGCTGCTTCGGGGGCGGACAACCGCCGCCGCATACGCGCGCCAGCACCACGCGGGCACGGCAGCAGACCTCATTGGCAGATACCGGCTGCTCGCCCAGCGCGGCGTCGGCATGGTCTTCGTGTCGCTGCCCGACCTGAGCGGGCCTGAGGACGTCCTGCGGCTGGCGCCGGTGACGGCAGCCTTTGCATGACCGCTTGCCCTGCGGCCCACTGCTCATAGCCCGAGCAGTCGCGCGGGATTGAAGTAGCAGACCGCCCGGAGCCAGTCATCGCCGAGGTTCAGCCTGGCGAGCGCGTCCAGCTGGGTCAGGTAGGGATACGGGATGTTCGGAAAGTCGGTTCCGAGGACGACCCGCTCTGCCGCCGCTGCGAGCCTTGGCACGAGTTTCCCGGGAAAAGGCGCGATCCGGTCCATGAAGTCGGTGCAGGCCATCGTCGTGTCCAGGTAGACGAGCGGGTAGCGGTCAGCGAGGTCGAGGAAGTCCTGATACTCCGGTGCGCCCAGGTGCGCGATGATCACTGGCAGGCGGGGATGCCGCTGCAGGACGGCCGAGATCGGCCCTGGGCCGGTGAAAGCGCCTGGCGTAGGACCAGAGCCGCAGTGCACGACTGTGGGCACCCCGGCCTCGGCAAGCGTTCCCCACACCGGGTCAAGCAGCTCATCGCGGGGATCGTAACCGCCAACCTGCAGGTGTGCCTTGAACAGCCTGGCGCCAGCTTCGATCGCAGCCGCCACGTAGCCGGCTGCCTCAGGCTCAGGAAAGAAGGTGGCGCTGTGCAACGCGTCAGGCGTGCGGGCTGCGAACTCCCCGGCCCATGCGTTAAGCCAGGCTGCCATGTTCGGCTTGTGCGGATACAGCAGCGCACCGAACCAGCGCACCCCGAACTGGCGCAGCACCGCGAGCCTGTCCGCCTCCGGCAGCCGGTAAGCGATCGGCCAGGCGAGCCCCGACCCTTCCTGGCCGCGATCAAAGTACGCCCACACCTTCGCCAGAACGTTGGCGGGCATGAAGTGGACGTGCACGTCGATGAGGCCTGGCAGGCCGAGAGCACGCCAGAACGCCGTCACAGCCGCGATAGCGGGCTCCTGCTCGGTCATGCCCTCAGTCTGGCAACGCCAATGGCAGGCATGGCCAGGCCCCCGCTACGGCAATACGGGTCGGCTCATGCATCAAAGCCCGCAGAGTGGGTAGTAAGCGCCGCACGGCTGTTTCCGCGAACTGCCCTAATAGTCGAGAACAAAACGAGCAACGGCCGCGATCACGATGCCGCATTATTCTGCACGTGCCTACTCGCTTAAGTCCGTATCGCTGTAGCGGTGAATATAAATTGATCGTTGATGCCGCGAGAATCCGGCTCGCCGGCGCCACTGCCGGGCCGCGAGGTTGGGCCGGCACCGCCCCCGCGCGCCAGTGCCGCGGTGCCCGACCGCCGCGGAGCACTCCAGGGCCCATGTCAACCGATCGCGGCGGCAGCGCGTCTCCACAGAGTGCCGATAAGGCTGCCACGGGTTCCCCCGGACCATCGGAGCCGGGCGCGCAGGCGCTGCCGACTGATCCCGAAAGCGCCGAATCTGGTACGCCAGGACCTGTCAGCAAGGCCCAGACAGGCAAGATTGTCACCCAAGACGCACTGGACTCCATGATCGCCAAAAGTTGGACGTCTCAACTGAGAAGGCCGCCGTGCGCGCGTCGGTTTGTGGTAATTTACCGCCGCAGGCACGCTAAGGTCGTCGTAGGCACGGACGCATCCTGGTCTCAGTGATGATCTTCCCTGTGAGCCATACACTCCGGCAGTCCCACCAGGTGGCGGCGTGGTGGTGAGCTTTTAATATCGTCGGCTCAGAGAATTCATTCGCCAAGATAACGCCGCTTCAGGCGGGGCACAGAAAATGGAGGCTCAGATGAAGGTAATCGGTGCGGGTTTGCCGCGTACCGCTACTCTCACTCAGAAAATCTCGCTCGAGATGCTCGGGTTCGGCCCGGTCTATCACATGGTCAACGTCCTGGCCGATCTCAGTCTCGCACCGCAGTGGGCAGCCGCATTTGACGGCAAGCCGGACTGGGACCACATCTTCGCAGGCCACCAGGCGTCGGTCGACTGGCCGGGCTCGTTCTTCTGGCGCGACCTCGTCGAGTACTACCCCGACGCAAAGGTCCTGCTGAGCGTTCGCAGCGGCGACAGCTGGGCGAACAGCATGAAGAACACGATCTGGGGCGTTTTCTACGACGACGTCCTCATGCGTCACCTGTCTGACGCCCGCGCGAACATTGACCCGGGCTGGCGTGACTACATTGAGCTGATGAAGGCCATGTGGCAGAAGAGCGGCCTGATTGGCGAGATGGTCGGCCTGTTCGACCCGAAGGTTCTGGGCGCCGCGATGGAGCGCCACAACCAGGAGGTCAGGGACACCGTTCCGGCCGAGCGGCTGCTCGAGTGGAAGCCGCAGGACGGCTGGGAGCCGCTCTGCGAATTCCTCGAGGTTCCGGTTCCGCAGGCGCCCATCCCGCATGTTAACGACTCCGCGATGTTCGCAGGCCGGATCGTTGACGGCTCACTGGCCATGCTGAACGCGTGGCACGCCAAGCAGCAGCCGGAGGCCGCGGCCAAATGAATTTCCGCGTCGGCACCCTGCGGAACAGGACCGAGGACAAGCAGCCTGCGACAAGGAGCGAGCCGGGCAACCGCCTGGGACTCCTGCTGGCCGTCTGCTGCGTCTCGCAGTTCATGGTGATCCTTGACCTGTCTATCGTCAATGTCGCCCTGCCCTCGATCCAGTCCGACCTTGGCTTCACTCCGGTGAACCTGCAGTGGGTTGTCGACGCTTACGCGATCTTCTTCGCCGGCTTCTTGATGCTGGGCGGGCGGGCAAGTGACAGGTTCGGGCCGCGGCGGATGCTCGCCGCGGCCCTGGTCCTGTTCGCCTTCTCCTCACTCGCCGGCGGGGCGGCAACCAGCCAGGCCATGCTCATCATCGCGCGGTCCCTGCAAGGGCTCAGCGGCGCGCTGATGGCCGCGTCTTCGCTGGCTGCTATCGCGATGTCGTTCCCGCAGGGCCCGGCGCGGCATCGCGCCATCGCCCTGTGGGGCGCGATGAACGGCGCGGGCGGCGCGGCCGGAGCGCTCTTCGGCGGCATCATCACGCAGGAGTTCGGCTGGCGCTGGGTCCTGCTGATCAACCCGCCGATCGGAGTGGCTGCGGCCGGCGTCGCCTGGGCGGTGATCGCCGAGACAAAGAAGAAGAAGGAAGGCCGAGCCAGCAGCTTCGACCTCCCCGGCGCGATCACCCTGACGCTCGGCCAGATGATCCTGGTATATGGCATCGTCGAGGCCGGGACGCACGGCTGGGGCTCACCAGACTTCTACGTGCCCCTGATCATTTCGATCGTCTTGTTCGTGCTGTTCACTTTGATCGAGGCGCGATGGGCGCGTGATCCCCTGGTGCCGTTCAAGGCGATCACAAAGCCGCTGGCTGACGCGAACACGATCGTGTTCATCTTCAGCGCGGCGCTGTTCCCGATGTGGTTCGTGAGCTCCCTGTACCTGCAGGAAGTCCTCGGGCTGTCACCGCTCAACGCCGGCCTCGTGTTCTTCCCGATGGCAGTGGTGATCATGCTGACCGCCAGACAGGCGGGCAAGCTCGTCGGCCTCTTCGGCATGCGAGCTGTGCTGACTTCCGGCCTGGTCCTGCTTGCCAGCGGGATGCTACTGCTGGCGAGGATCGGCCCGAGCGGCAGCTCGATCGGCTACGTCGTGCTGCCTGGGCTACTGGTCGCAAGCGGTATCGGGCTCTCCGTCGTCGCGTCGACCATCGCAGCGACCCAGTCCGTGCAGCCTGCTCAGGCTGGCCTGGCATCTGGCCTGGTCAACACGTCACGACAGGCCGGCGGCGGACTCGGTATCGCACTGCTTATCTCGTTCGCGACGTCTTGGACCACGCACCAGATCGGCACAAACATGCCGGTCCCCAATGCTCTGACCTCCGGTTTCAGGCTGGCCTACCTGATCGCTGCCGGCCTTGCCTTCCTGGCAGCCGTCCTCGCGTTCACGCTGATGCGGCAACCACAAGCGCCGGCCCTCGCCCCGGCGGCCCGGCCGGCCGGTCCTCCGCCGGCCGAGCAGGCCCCGCAGGCAGCGCAAAGCACCTCCGAGCCGACGGCGAAGCCTGCCGAGGGTGCCGAGGGCACCCCGCCAGCCAGCGGCCAGGGCGCCGATCAGGCGCCCGCGCGTCCGAGGAGGCAGTCACCGCTGCGCCTCGCCGCCGTCGTGGTCGGCGTGCTTGGCGTCTTCGCGATCCTCGACTTCACGGTCGGCGCCAAAGCCGGCCCGGCAATCGGCGCATACAAGATGGACGACGCCTATAAGTTCGTGTCGGCGCCCAAACTGCATCCGCCGATCGTCAGGAAGGCCTCTGGTGCGGTCAGCGGCACCCCTGCCCCCGGCTTCATCTTGACCGGGGCCTTCTACGACCTCAGCAAGCCGCCGATGCGCGGCCAGAGCGGCCCGCTCATCCTGGACAACAACCTGCAGCCGGTGTGGTTCAAGCCCGTGCCGCAGAACGTGGTGGCCGCGAACCTCGACGAGCAGACCTACCACGGACAGCCGGTGCTGACCTGGTGGCAGGGCGTCGTCACGAATACCGGCCAGACCTCAAGCGGCAAGTACGTCGTGGTGAACCAGCACTACAAGACCGTCGCCACCCTGCACGGCACGGGCGGCTGGGTACTCACCCTGCACACGATGGTCATCGACGGCGATCACGCCTGGGTCACGGCGAACAAGAACGTGCCGATGAACCTGTCGAAGTGGGGCGGGGTTTACAACGGCACTTTGGTCGACTCCGCACTGCAGGAGTATGACCTCAAGACCGGCAAGCTGATCTGGAGCTGGGACGCGTTCAAGCACATCGGCCTGGACGACACCCATTCCCTGCCGCCGGGCAACGGCTTCCCGTGGGACGCTTACCACATCAACTCGATCGACCTGCTTGGCGGGAACGCCGCGCTGGTCTCGATGCGCGACACCTGGGGCGTGTACAAGATCAACACCTCGAGCGGCAAGATCGACTGGACGCTCGGTGGCAACCACTCGGACTTCAAGTTCGGCCGCAACGCCGAGTTCAAGTACCAGCACGATGTGACGCTGCTGCCCGATGGGGACATCAGCATGTTCGACGATCACTGCTGTTTCCTGGAGAGCGGCGGCACGTACCTGCCGCCGACCGGTCCGTCCAGGGCCGAGGTGCTGCGGATCGACGTCGACAACCACACGGCTACGCTCGTCAGCCAGTACCGGCACCACGACGAAGACGGACGCCAGGGAACTGACGCCTCATACATGGGATCGGCGCAGCTGCTGCCTA
Source organism: Streptosporangiaceae bacterium (assembly GCA_035276345.1). Classification (GTDB taxonomy): domain Bacteria; phylum Actinomycetota; class Actinomycetes; order Streptosporangiales; family Streptosporangiaceae; genus Chersky-822. The sequence goes on from DATELR010000009.1 coordinate 28,562, forward strand.
ACGGCAACGTCTTCGTCGGTTACGGCAACCTGCCCTTCTTCGCCGAGTACAGCAAGTCGGGCACGATGGTGATGGACGCGCTGTTCCCAGGGCCTGACCTCACTTACCGCGCGATCAAGATCCCCCCGACAGAATTCGTCGGCTCGCCGCTGACGCCACCGCACGGCGCAGTACGGCAGGTTCACGGCAAGACGACTGTCTACGCGAGCTGGAACGGCGCTACCCAGGTCGCGTCATGGCGAGTCCTGGGAGGTTCGAGCGGAGGCCAGCTGACGACCGTGACGACCGTCTCCAGGTCCGGATTCGAGACGGCCATCCCAGTGAGCCAGCACGACCAGGTGTATAAGCTCCAGGCGCTGGACTCGAACGGCAAGGTGCTTGGCACCTCGAAGCCGTTCGGCAGCGGTGCCTAGAGCGCATAACATCACACCGCGGACGACGGAGTACATGCGTTGGGCCCGGGAGGCCTAGCGTCGGTTGAAAGGAATGCAGTGGAGCACGCAACAGCCCGGTCGAAGTCAGGTTCGAAGCTGCGCCAGATACTTCGGGCGCTGCTCGTGGCCGTCGCCATCACCGGCACCGCCGTCGGCGCGGCCGCTTGCGGACCCTCGCATCACCACCAGAACACGGGCCCAGGCGGGTACTAAACGACGCACAAGGCAAGCTGGCCGTGCGGGTGCCTAGCGCCCGGCACGGCCGCTTGCCTTTGGCCTAGTGCCGCTTGAGCGTCAGGCGGGCACGGCCCGACCAAGCGGCATCTGCTGCGTGATGCAATGCGGGCCGCCGCCTCCGTAAGACAGCGTGGCGCCGGGCACGCCGACCACCTCGTGGCCAGGGAAAACCTCCCGCAGCCTCGACAGTGCCCGTTCGTCCTCGGGCATGCCGGCGAGCGGGACGACTACCCCGCCGTTCGCGAGGTAGCAGTTCAGGTACGGCACATCTACGGCCTCGCCGCCTGCCGGGGCGGAGGCAGTGATGCCGAACGGGATCACCTGCAGGGTCCGGCCCCTGGCATCAGCGGCCCCTGCCAGCCCGTCAAGGTTCTGCTGCGCATAGCGGTAGTTCGGATGGCCCCTATCCTCAGGCGTCAGCAGCAGGATCTGCCCAGGCCTCACCAGCTGGGCGATGCCATCGATGTGACCATCGGTATCGCGGTCAGGGTAGGCAACCAGCCACACGACCTTGTCGATCCCCAGATAGGCTCCCGCCACCTGCTCAAACAGCTCGCGGGAGGCCCCGGCGTTCCGCGCGGGGTCGAGTACCGGACCTTCGGTGGTGAACAGCGTCCCCTCGCCGTCGACGTAGAACGAACCCCCTTCAAGGACGAATGGCGCCTGATAACACCTGACGCCGAGAACATCGGCCAGCGCGGTCCCGAATGCCGCGTCCTGGTCGTAGGGCAGGTACTTCTCGCCCCAGGAATTGAAACCGAAGTTCACAGCGGCAACCCTGCCGTGCTCGTTCACGACGAATACCGGGCCGCTATCCCTGGTCCAGGAGTCGTCGATCGCGATCTCGGTGACCTGAACGGCTGACCCGCAGTGCCGGCTGACATCCGCGGCATCGCCTGGCTGGCAGATCATCACGACCGACTCGAAGGCCGCGATCGCCCTCGCGACCTCCGCATAATCGGCCTTGGCCCGGTCGAACAACTCGCCCCAGAGGCTTTGCCTGGTCGGCCAGGCCATGAAGCAGCACTGGTGCGGCCCCCACTCTGCGGGCATCCTGAAGCCGTCGGCCCGCGGCGTCCGCGGCTGCGAAGTCCCCTGGCCGGTCATGAGAGCAGGTACCTGCGCGACAACGGGACCTCACTGGCCGGATCAGCCGCCAGCTGCCTGCCGTCGAGCGACACGACGCCATCGGCCGGGTCGATCGTGATCGGCGGACTGGCCCTTCCCGCGATCAGGTTCTCGAGCCGGACCGCACGGGCTCCGGAAACCGTCGCGAGCCGGCGCTCACCGCCGATCCTGCCCCCGATGCCCGCATCCATCGCCGCCTGCGACACGAACGTGACCGAGAGGCTCGCGGGCGTGCGCCCGTACCCGCCCCAGTGCGGACCATAGCGGCGTGGCTCTGCGCCTTCCACAGTCGCGTTTCCCTCCCCTAGCGGTCCCCAGGCGAAATGCCCGGACTTGAGAATCAGTTCAGGACGGACGCCAAAGTAGCCAGGTTGCCACAGCACGATGTCAGCGAGCCTGCCGGGCGCGAGCGTTCCTACCTGGCTCGCGATGCCGTGGGTGATCGCCGGGTCGATCGTGTACTTGGCCAGGTAGCGCAGCACGCGCTCATTGTCGTCGGGGCCGAGGCCGTCATCGGCGAGCGACACAGCCTGGCGCATCCTGGATCGCTGGACGGCTGGCGCCTCCTGCCAGCCGGCGCCGGCGGCTCCGCCGCGCCATGCCTTCATCGCGTCGGCGAGCTGCCAGGTGCGCCTGATGGTCTCGCCGATCCTGCCCATACCCTGCGAGTCACTGTTGATGATGCTGATCGCGCCCAGCTCGTGCAGCGGGCCCTCCGCGGCCAGCGTGGCCGCCCGGACGCGCTCAGCAGCAAGCTCGAGGTCGTCAGGGTCGGCGCCCGAGCCTCCGTGCACCGCGAGGATCATCTCAGGATGCTCGGCCGCGGTCCCCGTGCCGTACGGGATGGTCGGCGTAGTCGATGAGCAGATGATGTTCGCCTCCCGTACCAGCCCGAGCAAGTCGGGGATGTGTCCGCCGCCTGCGCCTTCTACGTGGTACGCATGCACCGCCCTGCCGCCGATGGCAGCGACGGTATCCGGCAGCTCACAGGACTCGTTCAGCCCGTCGGTGTGCAGCGCCACGGCCACGTCGTGGTCCTCAGCGATTCCGAGCACAGCGTCGACGATCTCGGGGTAAGCACCCCAGTCCTCATGGATTTTGAGCCCGATGGCGCCAGCCTCGATTACTCGTTCCACCGCGCCCCTGACCTCGGTTCTGGCACTCGCCTGCAGGCCGAGGTTGACCGGAAGGTGCTCGAAGGCCCGAAGCGTAGCTGCCATCGCGGCGGGCGGCTCTTCGAATCCCGCGGTAATCAATGTCGTCACGCCCCCGGACAGGGCAACGGGGATCAGGCGCGGTGTGATCAGGTGCACGTGCGAGTCGACGCCGCCCGCGGTAGCGATCAGGCCGTAGCCCATGACAGGCAGCGTGTTCGGCCCGATCGTCAGGTCGACCCCGTTGGTGACGTCCGGGTTGCCGGCCCGGCCGATTCCGGCGATCCTGCCGTCCTTGATGCCGATACTGGTCTTCACCACGCCAAGCAGCGGATCGACGAGGAGCACGCCAGCGACGAGTACATCGAGCTCGCTGTCGGCGGTCGCCCGGTCTTGCTGGGTCATGCGCGACCGGATGTTCCGCGCATAGCCCCAGACCGGCTCGTCGCCGTACCCGACATGATCGTCCTCGACCCGCAGCCATAGGTCGGTATCGCCGAGCCTGACCCGGTCACCGGTGGTCGGGCCGAAGTGGCGGCTGTAGTCCGCCTGCCGCATCCTGGTCATAGTGTTGCTCCGGCCGTCCCGCCGAGCCGCACCAAGCTCACCTCACGGGTCTCGCCCGCGGCCCAGCGCACGGACGTGCCAGCCGGGATGTCGAGCCGGTAGCCGGTCGCGGCCTGCCGATCGAACTCGAGCCGCTGGTTGACCCGCCAGAATGGGTAATGCGAGGAGACCCTGATCGGGCGGCCTGACCGGCTGGTCACGGTGATCGTCCGCCTGGCCTGGCCCGGCGCCAGCTCGATCTCCCGGTCGGGGCTGCGGACCTCCCCCGGCCCGGCCTGGCCAGCAACGCCGGTCATTGGTGCCCCCATGGCTCACGCAGGACGACGAGGCGCATGCCATCGCCTAGCAGGACCTCCAGCCTGATCTCGGCGACCAGCGCCTCGATGCCGTCCATCAGATCTTCTCGCCGGACCGCAGCTCGCCCGGCAGTCAGCACACCGTCGGCCGACTCTCCTCGTCGCGCTGCGCGGTGCATCTCGTCGCAGATCAGCGCGGTCGCCTCGGGAGCGTTCAGCCGTGCGCCGTCCGCCAGCGACCTGCGCGCGAGTTCGGCCGCGGTGAAGATCGTCAACCGGTCTTCCTCGGTCGGGGTGAGGTACATGCTCGGCAACCTAGCGGACGCGCATCAGGTAGGCGGACAACTGGTCACTCCGTTGACCAGCAGGCCGCGAATGGTTAGCGTCCGCTAGAACACGTTTCAGTGTCCGGCGCGCGTCCAGTCTTCCGGCTGTCCCGAACGCTGGCGGCTGGAGGGCGTCATGACGGAGCATGTGCTGGAACCCCCCGCGGTGCGGGCAAGGGGGGACGACCCCCCAGAACCCCCCGCTGTACGCGGCGAACGGATCCAGATGACGGTCAGCACGCGCGATCCTGCTGCCCTGGCAGCGGCGCTGCAGGGCTGGCTGCGCGGAAAGCTCGAGCTCCGCGACCCGCCGGCGATCAGCGGCGTGCGGACGCCGCCGAGCGGCGGCTTGTCCAGCACGTCCTTGTTGTTCGAGGCCGAATGGTCGAGCGAGGGAGCGCCGCAGCGCGGCGCTTACGTGGCGAGGATGGCACCCGAGCAGAGCGCGATTCCGGTGTTTCCGCGTTACGACCTGCCCGGGCAATTCCGACTCATCGACGAG
>DATELR010000010.1:0-15670 GCA_035276345.1 Streptosporangiaceae bacterium
GGGGGACCACCCCCCGGCACCCCCCGCGTAATGACTCCAGCCGAGCTTGCCGAACCAGGTGCGGCCGTCACGCCGCGCGTGGACCTTGCTTTCGTGTCCAACGGAGCCAAGGTCAGGATCCCGGTCGGCGTCACTATCTTCGACGCCGCCAGCTGGAACGGCATCGCGATCGACTCAACCTGCGGCGGCCACGGCACCTGTAAGAAATGCAAGGTCAGGATCGCCGACGGCGCCGTTCCGGTGTCCAGCCTGGACACGCGCGCGTTCTCGCCGGACGAGCTGCGTGACGGCTGGCGGCTGGCGTGCCGCGCCGAGGCGATGGCGGACCTGCAGATCGAGGTGCCGCCGCTCACGACTAGGCCGAAGGCTGCCACGGTCGGCGTCGGCCGGCAAGTGATCCTGCGGCCAGCCGTCCAGAAGCGGTATCTGGAGCTCGAAGAACCATCCCTGTCCGATCAGCGCAGCGACATCGAGCGGGTGCTCGACGCGGTTGACGACCTGGAGCTGCGGGTTGACCTGCAGGTGCTGCGCTCGCTCGGCAAGGTCTTGCGCGATGCCGACTACAAGGTCACCGCTGTGGTGGTGGACGAGGCGCTGATTGACGTCCAGCCAGGGGATACGACGGGCAGCCGGTACGGCATCGCCTTCGATCTGGGGACGACAACCGTCGTCGCCACCCTGCTCGACCTGTCGACAGGAACGCCGATGGCGGTCGGCTCGATGCTGAGCAAGCAGCAGCCGTTCGGCGCCGACGTGATCAGCAGGATCAGCGCGGTCATGTTGCAGCCTGAGAACCTCGGGCGGCTCACCGAGCTAGCACATGCGTCGCTCAGCGAGCTGGTCGAGGAGGTCTGCGACCAGGCAGGGATCGATCCGCTCGACGTGTACGAGATCGCGCTGGCCGGCAATGCGACCATGACGCACCTCGCGCTCGGCATCGATCCTGAGCCGCTCGGCGTGGCGCCGTTCATCTTGTCGGCCAGGCTGCTGCCGGAAATCCTCGCGGCCGACCTCGGGCTGCCGGTGCACCCGCGTGCGCGGGCAGTCGTGTTCCCCGCGTTCGGCGCGTATGTCGGCGGTGACATCACCGCGGGACTTCTCGCCTCCGGCATGAACAGGGACGCCAGGGTGCGCCTGTTCATCGACATCGGCACGAACTGCGAGATCGTGCTCGGCAGCCGCGAGTGGCTGCTCGCGACCGCAGCGCCGGCCGGTCCCGCGTTCGAGGGCGCCGCCATCAGGTGCGGCATGCGGGCGGCCGAAGGCGCGATCGAAGGCGTACAGCTGGACCCGGCGGGCTCCGTGACCGACGCCGCTGACCTCAACGGCAAGGCCGGACCCGCGAAACGGGGCACGGCCTGTGGCGGGGTCTTGTTGCAAGTAATCGGCGACTGCGACCCTGTCGGGCTCTGCGGATCAGGGCTTGTCGACGCTGTGGCCAGCCTCGTAGGGACTGGCCTGCTCGACCATTCCGGCCGGTTCGTGACCGATGAGGTCGCGGAACAGATCGCGCCACGGCTTGCCGCGCGTCTGGTGAAGCTCGGCGAGGAGCGGGTGTTCGTGCTGCACTGGCGCGGCGAGCCCGGCGACGTGACGAACTCGATTTACCTCACTCAACGGGACGTACGCGAACTGCAATTCGCCAAGGCGGCCATCGCGTCGGGCTGGAGCGTCCTGCTCGAGGAAGCCGGGCTGACTGCGGCTGATGTCCAGCAGGTGCTGCTCGCTGGATCGTTCGGCAGCTACTTGTCGCCGGCCAGCGCGATCAAGCTCGGGCTGGTACCCAAACTCGGGGTACTGCGCGTGGTCAGCGCGGGGAACGTTGCTGGTGAGGGCGCGAAGATGGCGCTGCTGTCGGTCCGTGAGCGGGCCGCGGCCCTGGCGTTGCTCGAGGAGGTGAGGTATGTCGAGCTATCGGACCGGCCTGGCTTCAATGACAGGTTCGTCGAGCAACTGCAGTTCCCGCAATGATCAGATGCGGACGGCCATCATCGCCTGCGGAGCCCTCGGCGGCCATGTGCGCGAGATCGCGGGCCGGCGAGGCTGGGACGTCGAGGTCCACACCCTGCCGTCGATGCTGCATAACTCACCGCGCGAGATCACTCCGGCCGCCGAACGGCTCGCGGTAGCGCTGCAGGAGTCAGGGTTGCGGGTCGCGCTCGCCTACGCCGACTGCGGTACCTACGGCGAGCTCGACAGGTTGTGCGAGCGGCTCGGCCTGACCCGGCTGCCAGGCCTGCATTGCTATGACGTGTTCGCGGGTCCTGACCGGATCAAGGCCGCGCTGGAAGCGGAGCCAGGGACCTACTTGCTGACCGACTTCCTGATCCGCAGCTTCCGGCGTTCGGTCCTCGTCTCACTCGGCCTGGACCGCCACCCTGAGCTGTGGTCCGACTACTTCGGCCATTACCGGCGGGTTGTGTGGCTGGCGCAAGCGCCCTCACCCGAACTGACTGAAGAGGCGGAGTCGGTAGCGGCGATGTTCGGCCTGCCGCTGACGGTCATCGACGTCGGCACGGCCCGGTTGGAGCGTGAGCTCGAATCACTGCTGCTGCATGCCTCCAGCGGACAAGCGGTCAGGAGCGTGACGTGAACGGGATCCTCTCGCGGGCGAGCGGGTTGCGGCTGCCTGGTTCAGGCCTGAAGCACCTCGGTCCGGTGATTTCCGGCGCGCGGTATGAGGTGTTCCCGACGTCCGGAGTGGAGGCGGCCGTCCTCGAGGCGGTACCGCGCGATGTCGCGGTGACGGTCACCGCGTCGCCGACCAAAGGACTGGAGCCGACCCTTGCGCTGACCGAGCGTTTTGCCGCTGAGGGCTACCAGGTCGTGCCGCACCTTTCCGCCCGGCTCGTGCGCGACGGGGAACACCTCAGCGACGTCGTGGCCAGGCTGACGGCGATCGGTATCGAGGACGTGTTCGTCCCGGCGGGCGACGCCGATCCGCCGGCCGGCAAGTTCACGAGCGCGCTCGATGTCCTTGAGCATCTCGCCGACATGGGCAACCCGTTCGCCAGGGTGGGCATCACCGGCTATCCCGAGACGCACCCGAAGATCGAGGACGACGTCACCGTCCAGGCGATGTGGGACAAGCGGAAGCACGCCACCTACATCGTGAGCAACCTGTGCTTCGATCCGTCCGTCTTGCGGCACTGGATCGTCCGCATCCGGCGGCGCGGCGTCACGCTGCCGCTGCTAGTCGGGCTGGCGGGACCTGTGGAGCGGACCAAGCTCATGCAGATGGCCACCAAGATCGGCGTCGCGGACTCGGCCAGGTTCCTGGCCGGTCACTCGTCGGCGTTCGTGAAGCTGTCCACGCCCGGCGCCTACCAGCCCGACCGCCTGCTGGACAAGATAGGCAGCACACTCGCCGCTCCTGACTCGCTCGTGACTGGCCTGCACGTCTTCACGTTCAACCAGGTCCAGCAGGCCGAGCAGTGGCGGCAGGGCCTCCTGTCCCAGCTCTCCGCGCACGCATCCCGCTGATCACAGCGGTCAGGGCAGAGCGTCGGCGACCTGTTCCGCAGGCCCAGGCTCTGCCGCCGCGTCGTCGGCCACCGGCGGCGAACGCCGGCGAAGCTGGCGGACTTCTGGGACAAGGAGGACGACCGCCAGGGTCAGGCCGACGATCACCAGCCCTCCTGCGATCAGGACGGACGTGATGCCGAAGGCGCTGGCCAGCGGGCCGGCGACCGCGACGCCCACTGGGGCGAGCGCGAAGCTGCCGAAAGCGTCAAAGGACGACAGCCTGGACATGAGGTCGTGCGGGATCTCCTGTTGCATCGTCGTCACCCAGTTGACCATGAAGACTTCAGAGCTCAATCCGACCAGGAGCGAAGCCGCCACAATGAGCGGAACGGCGACCGGAGCAGCGAGCGCGAAGAGCAGCACGGCGAACATCCCAGCCGCGAGGCTGGCGACCAGCAGCATCCGCTGCGGCCGGAGCCGCATCATCACGAGACCTCCCAGCACCGCGCCGACGCCGTAGCCGGCCAGGATCAGGCCCCAGCTGCGAGCACCGCCGAGCCGCGTATCTGCGACGACGGGCCCGAGAACGTTGATCGTTCCGCTCGTGACCGCCGTCATCAGGGTGAACTCAGCCACGATCGTCCAGAGCCACCGCCGGGCCAAGAACTCGCGCCATCCGACGCGCAGCTGGTGGAACGTGCTCTCCTTGACGGCCAGCGGCATCGCGGGGAAACGCATGCCCGCGCGCAATCCAGCCGCGATTGCGAAACTGATCGCATCGACCGCCAGCCCCCAGCCAGGGCCGGCCAGGCCGACCAGGATGCCGCCGAGCGAAGCGCCGCCGATACCTGCGGTGTTGCGCCCTGTCCTGGCGATCGCATTGCCCTGAGCCCGGTCGCTCTCCGGCACCGTCTGGGGCAGAAGCCCTTGTGAAGCGGGATAGTAAAAGCCCAGGCCGGTGCCGCGGACGGCGGCGAGCACCATCAGCTGCCAGACCTTCGCCTCCCCGGTGAGGACCAGAATCGACGCGACGGCCTGAGCGGCTGCCTGCATGGCGTTGGCGGCCATCATGACCTTGTGCCGCGGGAACCTGTCCCCAGCCACGCCTCCGACCAGCAGGAACGCGATCATCGGGACCAGCGAGGCCGTCGCGACCCATCCGACGTCGCTGGCGGTACCGCCGATCGACAGCACCGCGAACGGGATGGCCACAATCGCGACAGCGTTGCCGCTGCCGCTGATGACGTCACATGCGAGTAGCAACCGGAAGTTCCGGCTGCGCATCGCTCCCCGTGGCCACCTCACCATTGCCATGATCGGGCATTCCGCGCATCGCCAGCCGAGCCTTCTCTGGTGGCGTAACTGCGTGTCTGGTGCCCTCAGCTAGCTGGCGGCCGCGAAGGGCTTGCCTCGATCGCCTCGCCGGACGTGAAGCCCATCCGCTCGCTCTTCCTCTTCCGGAGGGATCCGTAGGCGACCGTCCATGCCGACAAGATGCCGAAGAACACGAACGGCGCTGCCTTGGATACCGCCAGTGCCGTACCGGTCGAGAATTTGTCGACGACGACGACTCGCACTGCGGCCTCGACCAGAAAGCCGATGCCCCACACAAGCGTGATCGTCCGGAAGACACGCCGGAAGCCCTCATATTGCCAGAGCCTGGTCATCTCGCGGCCTTTAGCTGTGTCGGGACCGGTGAACTCCAAGGCGAAGGCGTACATGAGCGGACGCGCTGCGCGCAAGGAGGCCAAGCATCCGACCGCAAATATGGCCGTCGGCACCGAGCCTTCCATCAGCAGCAGCCGGGCGCTATGAGTGAGCAGGCCAAGCACGACGCCCACCAGGATCCCGGCCAGCACAAGGATTCCGACAACATCGAGCCGGCGATGCCGGATAGCGCGAATGGCCAGGCTTATGGCCGGGAACACGCCGCTCAACAGCAGCGCATTGACCTTTGACATGCCTGCTGACTGCAGCAGCTTGTACGCGAGCAACGGCGCGGCAACGTCGAAGATCAGGATCAATGCGATCGAGCGGAACCGCCCGGCCGTCGCTCGAGAGGTCCGGGCGGGGCGCCCGGCATCCTTGGTGTCCACGCCAAGCGCACCTTTCGTGAATACCGAAGACCGCCGCTTAATCCCCCCGACGAGCATAGGTCGATTCGACCTATGCGGCAAGCTAAAGTCTTAGCATGACCGGGCGGCAGCTGACGACCTTCGAGCACATCCTGCTCGGCCTGCTGTGTAGCGCGCCGTCCTCCGGATACGACCTGAAGCGGCGCTTCGCGACCACGCCGATGGGCGTCTATCAGCCCAGCTCGGGCGCGCTGTATCCAGCTCTTCGTCGTCTGGAGGCAACGGGATTGATCCGGGCTGAAGCTCAGCCAGGGCAGGCTGGCCAGTCAGCCAGGAACCGCCGGGTGTACGAGGCAACCAAGGAAGGCCGGGCGGTTCATTCAGGCTGGCTCAGCACCCCGATCGAACCAGCCACCGTCGGGCGCGACCTCGGCCTGCACCTCATGCGGTTCGTGATGATGGAACACGTGCTCGCGCCGGGCGACGTGCTCACGTTCTTGCACAGCCTCGCCGACGCGCTCGCGGCGTTCGTGACGCAGCTGGACCAGTTCGCAACGGCGGCCGACCTCGGCGACCGCTATCCACGGCTTGCGCTCGAGCACGGGCTGGTAGTTCACGAAGCAAGCCTCCGCTGGGCGAAGCACGCGATCAAGGCGCTGTCTGCCCGCGGGTAGACAGCAGCGATGGTCCCGCCCAGGGACGTAATGCGGCTGCCGCAATGGGTGTAAAGGCCGCCGTCATGGGTAGCCCATCCTCTTCTGCTCAGAATGCCCTGGCATTCGCGCGCGCCGATGGCGGCTGGCGATCGCATTCGCAGCTAGCGAGCAGGTAGCAGAACCAACCAAGGCGAACGGAGCATCCCTTATGACGGTTCGGGAACCGGACGAGCAAGCCAACGAGGCGCTGCAAGCCGCCAACGAGCAACGCACGCTGGAAGCCACCGGTAGGAACCGGAAGCTGGCGGCGACCGCTCTGCTGCGGCTTGGCGGTGACTGCCCCCCTGAGCTTGAAGACGTCGCGACCGAACTGATCCTGCACTCGGAGAACTCGTGGTCTGAGATCGCATCAAGGCTGGGAGTGACCCGCAGCCAGGCGGTGTACCGGTTCCGGCGACTGCTCACAACGGCCGGCGTGGCCGAGAATGGCGCCGCGAGCGCGCAGTAGGGAACCTGGCGGGCCACTCGGCGCCTCTAATAGTCGGAAGGGAGCGCGCCGTGGCCAGGGACGACGAGTTCGCCGAGTTCGTCGCCGCTCGTTACCGTGCGCTTGTCAGGACCGGACTGCTCATGACCGGTGATACCGGCCATGCCGAGGATCTTGCGCAGTCCGCGCTGATCAGGACCTACCTCGCCTGGGGCCGTCTGCGTGACCCAGCGAACGCGGAGGCGTACACGCGCCGCACGCTGGTGCGGCTCGCGCTGCGCGCTAAGCAACGACGCTGGACGGCCGAGTTCGCCGCAGGAGGAAACCCCCTCCATGGCGCTAGCAGTTCAGCTGCCTGGCCAGGCCCTGACGATCTTGCGGTCGACGTACGGCGTGCTCTAGCCGGTCTTCCTTCAGGCCAGCGGGCCGTGCTCGTGCTTCGTTACCTCGACGACCAGACCGAAGACGATACGGCGCGCTTGCTCAACATCCCGCTTGGCACAGTCAAGAGCCGCGCCGCGCGCGGGCTCGCTAGCCTCCGCCAGGCCGGGCTACTCGACCTCGAAGAAGGCCGCCATGACCGATGACCAGCAGGTGCGCGCCCTCCTCAACCGTGCCGCGGAGTTCCCCGACACGATCCACGCCCCCGTCGCGCGGCTTGTGGAGTCCGCTCGGCGCAAGCGCCGCCTGCACGTCGCCCTGTCGGTACTCGGCGTCGCCGCCATCACGGCGGCGGGTTTCACGATTCCTGCCGTCGTGAGGCCAGGTCCGGGCCACGGCATCGCAATCCGCAGCGGCCCTCTGCCCAGGCCCGCGACAGCTGGTCAGCTTGCGCATGCCCACTGGTCGGTCCTGCCGCGATCCCCGCTCGGCTCCCGATCCGCCCCGATCCTGATCTCGACCGGCGATCGACTGCTTGAATTCGTCGGTCCACGTAACGGTCATCCTCATTCCGCCGGCGCCGTCTTCAACGTTGCCGAAAGACGCTGGCAGATGATCGCGCGGCCGCCGCAAACCGTCGGCATCAAAGGTGCGGGTTACGTGTGGACAGGCCCGAACAGCCACATGGTGTTCCTCACTAACGGCAAGGTGGCCGGACTCTATGACCTAGCGACGAACCGCTGGACAACGACGGAACTTCCCAGGCCGTTCGCCGGCCTTCAGCTAGTCGCACCGGTCTCGACCGGACGCGACGTCGTGCTGGCTGGGATCTCAGCATCGGCCAGCAAACCGAGGCTCGCCGTCGCTGCTTACAACCTTGCGACGAACGGCTGGCGGATGATCACGCCGCAGGTACCGCGCGACCACCCGGTCGGCGCAGTGGCGATGGTCGCGACCTGGCATAAGGTCATCCTCTGGTCGCTGTGGTCGCGCACCGTACGCGCCAAAGGCGGGTTCGCGATCCACTCCGGCGTCGATGTGCTCGTGCTGCGCCGCGATCAGTGGACCACCAGCACCGGTCATTGGCCCCAGCACCGGATCGTCGAAGGTGCCACGTTCGCTAACTATCAGATCCTCATTCCACCAGGCCAGTACTGGTGCGGCGCCTGCCCTGCGCCGTTTAGCGAATCTCCCGCCAGGTTTGCCGATGCCGGAAACCTGGCCCTCACGACCATCCCCAACAGCCCGCTCGTCACCGAGCCACTCATCCAACCGCCGATCTGGCTCTGGAACGGCAGCACGGTTCTCGCAGCGGATGAGAGCGGCTACGGCGCTGCCGCACCCGGTGGCCGCCTCGGCCGCCTGGCCGCATACGACCCGCGAACGCGACACTGGCACCTTTTGCCCAACGCCCCTGGCAAGCCCGCGCTGGCCGCGCCGCCGATCTTCGCGACAGAGCAACTGCTGGTATTGACACAGAGCGGCAAGCTGATCGCGTTGGGCAAACGCTCTTAGAACTGGCCCCAGGGCAGCACTGCGCTGACGGCGATGGCGACGAACAAGAACGTCAGGTAGCCGATGGAGAGGTGGAACAGCTTCATCGGGGCGGCACTGGCACCCTCGGCTACCCGCGCGCGCATACGGTGTGCCTCGACCAGGAACCAGCCGCCGAGGCCAGCCGCGCACACAGCGTAGATCCAGCCTGCGTACGGCACGAGCGTTAGCGTCGTCGCCACCATGAGCCAGCTGTAGATCACGATCTTCCGCGCTACCACTTGAGGCGCTGCGACGACCGGCAGCATGGGTACCGATGCGGCCGCGTAGTCGTCCCTGAACTTCATCGCCAGCGCCCAGAAGTGCGGCGGCGTCCAGAAGAAAATCACGCCGAACAGGACGACCGCGGGCCAGGCGACTTTGCCGGTAACCGCTGCCCAGCCGACGAGAACCGGGAAACAGCCAGCCGCACCGCCGATCACGATGTTGGACGCGGTCCTGCGCTTCAGCCCGAGCGTGTAGACGAACACGTAGAACAACAGTGCAGCATCGGCGAGCGCTGCCGAAAGCCAGTTGGCGAGCAACCCGAGCATGACGGTCGCCCCGATGCCCAGCACGATGCCGAAGATCAGGGCCTCGGTGGGGCGTATCGCTGCGTCACGGCCGGCGCCTTTGGCCACGAGCGGGCGGCGCGATGTCCGCCGCATGACCGCGTCGATGTCACGGTCGATGTAGCAGTTGATGGTGTTCGCGCTGCCAGCGGCAAGCGAGCCGCCGACAAGCGTCGCGGCGATCAGCGCGATCGACGGCAACCCGCGGGCGGCAAGCAGCATCGTCGGCAGCGTGGTGACCAGGAGCAACTCGATGATTCTGGGCTTGGTCAGTGCGAACAGCGATCGGGCGATCAGGGCTGGTGAACGGCGGCCGCTGGGCAGCGGCTCACTCCTGTCCGGTACAGCAGCACCGGCTACTGCGTCAGGGAGCGCGCTAGCCGCCTGGGTCACTCGCCGTCCTCGTCCGCAGGCTTCGCCTGCTCACTACTCGCCGCCGGCTCTCCGGCGGCTTCCTCCGGTGCCCCGGACCCTTCCGACGGGGCCTGAGGCGAGGCCGATGCTGTCGCACTACGTGCTGTCGTATCGCCGGAGCCCACGGTACCTGGCCCACCCCCCGCACGTGCCCACCGGCTCGACGTGAAGGCCACGTGGCCTGGCACGTGGTGCGCGCCGCGGAACCGCAAGTAGAGGGCGCCGGCGATGATGATGAACATCAGCATCGGGAATGCGAACGTCAGATTGTATCCATGTGGCGTATCGCCAGGATGGACCACCGCCAGTAGCGCTGCATGCACTGCTGCCTCCGTCAGTGAACCAGGTAGAAGAGCACCCACAGAACGACGGCAACCACCGCCATGTAGTTCCAGAACAACGTGAACGCGCTCAGCGACGCCTGGAACCGCTGCACTTCCGCCGCCTCGGTGAACGTCGGCGGCTGCTCGACGAAGGAGATCTCAGGGATGTTCCTCGACCCCACCACGATGATCTCGAGCCAGATCAGCACGGCGAAGAGCAGCAGCGTCCAGACCGCGGTGCCGCCGACGAAGACGCTGGCGAACGCATTGGCGCCTGGCTGGAACGGCAGCGACATGAGCTCGTCGACCTGAAGGGCAAGCGCGGCGACACCGAGGATCAGCGCGGCGGACGCGAGGGTAAACCACGGCTTCTTCTGGCCGGCCTTGAGCCGCGTCAGGCCGAACGACTGGGCCGCGGCGCTGACAACGATCAGCGCCATGATCACGGTGCCTTGCCACACCGGCGGCCCGTCGAAGCCCTTCGGGTACCACAGGCCGTAATTGTTGATAGAGCGCAGGTAGAAGAACGCGAACACGAAGGCGCCGAGGCCCGATGTCACCACGCCGATCATCAGGCGCACGCCGGTCCATGAGGTGTTGAGCGCCGCCTCGTGGTAGAAGGCCGCCTCCTCCTGTCCCCGGCTCAGGCCTGTGGCGCCGCCAGGGATTGTCTCAGCCATCTATGCCTCCGCTCGTGCGGCGTCGGAACCCGCCTCGGGACCGGCGAGCGCCGCGGTGAGGACGCCGACCGGCGGATTCATGTCGGCCACTGGTGGCCCGCCGGACTCCCCGTACTCGTAAGGCCCTGACAGCACTACGGGCACGGCGACGAAATTGTGCGCCGGTGGCGGCGATGAAGTCTGCCACTCAAGCCCGCGCGAACCCCACGGATTGCCGGTCGCTGGCACCCTGGTCACCACCGTCGACCAGACGAAGTTGATCAGGAAGAGCAGGATCGAGCCGCCGAGGAAGAACGCGGAGATCGAGACCCAGTCGTTCAGTGTCTGCAGGTTGTGGGCGTATTCGAAGACCCGTCGCGGCTGGCCGGCCAGCCCGACCGCGAACAGCGGCAGGAAGGTCGAGTTAAACGCAAGGAACATGAGCCAGAAGTGCCACTTGCCAAGCGTCTCGTTCAGCTTGATGCCCATCATCTTCGGCAGCCAGTAGTAGCAGGCAGCCATGAACGCGAAGATCAATCCGCCCATGATCGTGTAGTGGAAGTGCGCCATCACGAAGAAGCTGCCGTGCTCGGTGGTGTCAGCCGGGATGTCAGAGACGAAGACTCCTGAGATACCGCCGATCAGGAAGTTGAAGAAGAACGCCAGGCAGAACAGCATCGGCACGGTGTAGCGGATCTTGGCCTTCCACAGCGTGCCCATGCCGACCAGGAAGATGAAGCCGGTCGGGATTGAGATCAGCTCTGTCGTGAGCATGAACAGCGGCCGCATGTCGGGGTTGATCCCGCTGTCGAACAGGTGATGCTGCCAGACGAAGAAGCTCAGCAGCGTCACGCCGATGATGCCAGCGGCCGCGACCTTGTAGGCGAACAGCGGCTTGCGCGCGAAGACCGGCAGCAACTCGAGTACCACGCCGAATCCCGGTAGCGCGAGGATGTAGACCTCGGGATGGCCGAAGAACCAGAACAGGTTCTGGTACAAGTACGTGCTGCCGCCCAGGCGCGGCGTGAAGAACGCCGTCTGGAAAGTGCGGTCCGTGATCATCATGTACATGGCGCCGACCAGAATCGGCGCGGCCAGCGTCATCATGACCGCCGTGCCCAGGATGCCCCAGACGAACATCGGGATCCGGCTCCAGCGCATGCCGGGGGCGCGGTAGCAGATGACGGTGACCAGCAGATTGAAGCCCGCGAGGATGACCGAGATGCCCATCAGGCCGAAAGCGAACGCATACGCGTCGATGCCCTCGCCGGCCTGCACGGCGAGCGACGGGTAGCCGGTCCAGCCAGTGTTGAACCCGCCGAGCATGATCGCCGAGAGAAGGACCAGGAACGCGACAGGAGTGAGCCAGAACGACAGCGCCTCAAGCCGCGGGAACGCGACTCGCTTGGACCCGATCATCAGCGGAACCAGGTAGTTGCCGAACGGCCCGAGGATGACCGAGGTCATCAGCATCATCATCATCGTGCCGTGCTCGCCGACGATCTCCACGTACACGCTTGAGCTGAACACGTGATGGACCGGCGATAGCAGCTCTGTCCTGATGGCCATCGCGAACAGGCCGGCGGTGCAGAAATAGACCACCATGCCCACGAGGTACTGAATGCCGACGACCTTGTGGTCGTGAGTGAAGCGGAAGTACCTGGCGAGCCCGGTATCGCCACCGCTCCTGAGCTCGTAATCGAGCAGTCGCTTGCCGCGCATCTGGTTGATGAGGTCGTTGAAGAACCCCAGCCCGGCCAGCCAGCCGATCACCATGAACACGTAGCCGAGCACGATATCGATGTCGTTCTGATCGGGCTGACCGCCGCCGGGTTGGATCTGCGGATAGCCCGAATCGATCAGGTTGCCGAGCCAGTGACCGAAGATGTATCCGATCACCGCGCCGATGATCGCGGTGTGCACGGCAGGCCGCATCCACCAGGCCTTGACCGGCGCAGTCGCCCCAGGATCCGCGCCACCCGGCTGCTGGGTCGTGCCAGGCTCAGTCTCGATGGCCATCAGGTCACCTCTTGTCGTTGAACAGGACGTGCGCGTGCATGTCGCAGGTGTGGCCGGTCATGGCTGCACCGGGTCCTGCGGCGGGTAGAACCCGCCGCCCGCCGAGGTCAGCCCGAGCTTCTTCATCACCGGGCCGCTCCTGAAGGCGGGAATCACGGTCGGGTCGTAGGTGGTCGCGAACGCCGGCAGCAGCCTGGTGACGTCAGCCAT
Organism: Streptosporangiaceae bacterium; assembly: GCA_035276345.1. Lineage (GTDB taxonomy): Bacteria > Actinomycetota > Actinomycetes > Streptosporangiales > Streptosporangiaceae > Chersky-822. Next base: position 12,795 of record DATELR010000010.1, read on the forward strand.
GAACGACTTTGTCGCTCCGGTCCAGGACTGGAACTGGGCCTGCGTCACGACCTTGCCGGAGTTGAACATCGCACCGTGCCACAGGCCGCACAGCTCAGCGCAGCGCACCATGAACTGGCCGAGCTGGGTGGGCTTGGCGTACGCGACGTTGTTGACGTTCGGGTTCGCGTCAGCTTTCACCCCGAGCTGGTAGGCCCAGAAGCTGTGGATCACGTCCAGCGAGGTCACGTCGAATTGCACCCACTGGTTTTCTGGCAGCACTAGCTGGTACGTCTCGAAGCCGCCGAACTGCGGATACCGGTAGGTGAAGCGCCACTGCTGTGCGATCACCTGCACGACGAGCGGCTTGCCCGGGGTCCACGAGGCCAGCGAGACGGTGCCAGGCGGCTTGAAGATCGGGGCAGGCCCTTCGCCCGCACCCGCGCCGTGGGAATCCCACAACTCCACCGTGCCGAAGACGGCGAGCGCGAGGACGATCACCGAAGTGACGGTGATCCATGCGGTCTGGATCCTGGCGTGCCCGTGCAATGCCGGGCCGTCTTCGTCGTCGCCCTCCCTGTGCCGCCACACGATCAGGGCGTAGCCGAAGTAGACCAGCACGAACGCGACGACCGGTGCCGACATCAGCACCATGATGTTGATCGCGTCCTGTTCGTCGTGCGCAGCCGAGCTCATGTCGCCGGGCGGCAGGTGCGGTGCGAGCAAGAACCCGAAGAGCAGGTCGGCAACTACGGAGACGACCAGCCAGATCACGAAGATCCGCATCCCGTGGGACGGCCCGCGGCCCTGGGTGGGCGCCGCAGGCTGCGGTTCGGCGGCCATCAGGACGTCACCTCCATCTGTCCGGTCATGTAGCCGAGGGTCTGCATCGGACCGCCGAAACCCGTCACGTAACCGCCGCCGCAGGGAATGCGGCACTGCCAGAAATAAGCCCCTGTTGTCGTCGGGGCGTGGAAGCTGAACTTCATCGTGGCCTTAGGGCCTGAGGTACACGGCGAATTGGTGCACAGCGCGTTGTTCGCTGCCACGGTCGTCGGCGATCCCATCGGCACGTTGAGGCCGATGCCGGGGATCGAGAACGTGTGCCCGACCGAGCAGGATCGCCAGGTGTCCAGCACTCGTACCGTCTTGCCGTCGACGGTCTCGGTGTTCCCGATCGTGCCAGTGACCCTGCCAAAGAACGGGTTACGGGCCGGCGTGCAGCCGTCGTAGCCGAGAACGGTAACGTTGACCGTCGCTCCAGCAGGCACCTTGAAGAAGGTCGTGTGCACCCACTGCTTGGTCTTCGGATCCTGGATGAAATAAGACACCCAGTCCGGCTTAGTGCTCACCGTGGTCTGCGGAGCTTCCTGCAGCACGATATTGACCTGCTTGCCTGCTCCTGACCCGCCAGCCGTGAAATCAATCACGGGCGGCCCGGCCAGCAAATAATGGATGACGACGAAGATCGCGCCACCGACCACGGCGAGGAACGCTACGATCAGCGTTCCTACGCGGACCGGCAGGGACATCAGTCACCACCTCGCTTCTCCGTGGTGCGTCGCGCGCACGACTCTGCTCGGCGTCACCGATTTGTGCGGTACGCCCGAAGCAATCGACTGCACCGATAGTGCTGCGCAGCTAAAACCCGCCGCAATAGTTACTGGCGCGGATGACGAAACTGTCATTTATCAACGACGCCGAACTCGCCCGTCGTCGTTAGCAAGCTGACAGGCCGCTTTTAGCGCCGCCATCGGAAAAGCAGGGCCTGAATACCACGCCGGCCACGTTGGCCGGTCTTGACGCGGCAGTGCGGCAGGAGTAGACCACATGCCAACAAAGCACGTCAGGAGCATCGGGGCGTTGTGGCGACGCCGTCATGCCCATGCTCACCCCGGCCCCCCACGGCCGATACGAGAAATGATCGAAGGCGCTATGACCGCGGCACGTGATGTTTCGCGTTCCAGGGATTTCGCGAGCCTGACCTCCGCAGGACTGGGCTCGCCAGGCCATGGCCTGCCTGAACCCTGTTCTGCGCGCATCCTGCTCATCGATGACGAATCGCAGATCAGCGGGTTCGTCGGGCGCGCGCTCGAGTACAACGGGTACCGGGTTGATATCGCCGCTGATGCTGCCGACGGCCTTCGGCTGGCCAGCTCACGCGGACCGGCAACTTACGACCTGGTGATCCTCGACCTGATCATGCCCGACATGGACGGGCGCGCTGTATTGACGGAGATCCTGCGCTCACATCCGGCTCAGGCCGTACTGATCCTGTCCTGTACGGCCGACCCTGGCACGAAGGCCGAGTGCCTCGACCTTGGCGCTAAGGACTACCTGACGAAGCCGTTCTCGCTGGCCGAGCTGACGGCCAGGGTCCGGGCCAGGCTCCGCGAGACCCAGCGCCGCGAGGTGATGCAGATCGGCGAGCTTTTCCTGGATGCTGCGCGCCTCGTCGCTGATTGCGGTGCAGGACCCGTGGCCCTGACCAGGCTCGAGTTCCTCTGCTTGCGCGCACTGATGGAGCATGGCGGGGACCCGGTCGCCAAGAGCGAGTTGCTCGCCTGCGTCTGGGGGATCGACTTTGATCCGGGTTCCAACATCGTCGACGTCTGCATCAGGCGGCTGCGCGCCAAGCTCGGCTTCGCGCTGATCGAGACGGTGCGCGGGGAAGGCTACCGGCTTGCTTCCTGAACGATTCCTACCTCGCCGGCTGCGAGCACCAGGCGAGGCGGGATAGATGCAGGCAGCCAGGACCGATCCTCCGCTCGCGCCAGTTCGCAGCAGCGGCTGGCCGACCCGGCGGGTTCCTCGCTGGGCTCTGGCGGCCGGGTCCATCTTGCTCGTGATCGCCGTCGCGGTCGGGCTGTGGCATCGGCCAACCGCCGGGCAGCATG
>DATELR010000011.1:0-36282 GCA_035276345.1 Streptosporangiaceae bacterium
ACGCGACGTCGGCTCCTCCGCAGGTCCCGTTGACCAGGACGACCGCGCCAACTCCGCGGGCGGGGTCGAAACACAGGTTCGACGTGAATCCAGGCAGGCCTCCGGCGTGCTGGATCCAAACCCGATCATCGCGCCGCTCCCCGCACCAGGAGATTCCGCGCGCCGTCGTCCAGAGTTCGTCTGCCAGGTATCGCGGCTTGTGCATCTCACGCAGCGACTCCGGAGCCAAGACACGCGGGTCCCCGGACGGCTCGCGATGTGCGGCCAGCTGGAACGAGATCCACCGCGCAAGGTCATCGGCGCTCGACCACAGTCCGCCCTCGGCCCACACTGGCGGCAACTCGGGCACGCTCCGGAACTCGCCGCTAAGGCCCGGCCAGTCATAGCCGGTGGCGCATCGCTCCCGCAGCGGCTCGGCGAGCGGCTCGAAACCTGTCGCAGACATCCCGAGAGGATCAAGGATGGCCTCATGGATGTACCGGGGGTAGGGGACGCCGCTGACCCTGGAGATGATCTCGCCGAGCAGCTGGTAAGCCAGATCGGAGTACTTGTGCTGTGACTCAGGCGCAACCTTCACGGCGAGGTCCCCCGCGTTGGCGAGGGTGACTTCCGGCGAGCCCTGGTAGCGCGAATAGGACCAGTCGGTGCCAGGCGGATCGATCGAGAGCCCGGATTCGTGGCAGAGCATCCGGCGGATCGTGACGGCATCGATCGGCCCGAACGGACTGGCCGCCCTGCGCAGTTCGGGAAGGTAACTGACTGCCGGGTCGTCGAGGGCCAGGCGGCCGGCGTCGCGGAGCTGCACGACGGCCGTGGCAGTGAACGTCTTGGTGATTGAAGCGATCCGGTACAGGGTCGCCCTGCCCGATGGCAGTCCGGCCGCGACATCGGCGAAGCCGAGCTGAGACGACCAGGCAAGCTCGCCGCCGAGGACGACCGCAGCCGACGCGCCGGGCAGCCGGTTGTCCGCCACGAAGCGGGCCAGTGCAGCCTCTAGCTCGGCGTCACGTGCTGGATTTACTGGCATTACTAACCTCTCAGCGGACTCGGCGATCATGACAGAAACCGGTATCACCAGCAGCTCGAATATCGAGTGACTCGCGGGTGCGGATCCGGCTGCGGGCCGACCTGCGCCGTCTTCTTGACTGTCTCGGCAGTGTGTTTGAATACTCGCGTGGAACAGGTCGGACTTCCTCTTATTCCGGAGCGGTGTCGAGCTCGGCACCCATGGGGTCCTGGCCTGGTCACGATCGACTGGGAGCCATGTGACTGCCCGCCGGCAAAGAAAGCCCGTGGCGGGCACATTATCGTGCGATGCGGTCAGCCAGGCTGCCCTGAAACTTGGCTCGCGCCGCTGCACAAGCGCGACGACATGAAGATCCTCGGCCACCACCGGCCCGGCTACCGGTAGTGACGGCTAGTTGGTTCCGGCGGCGATCTCGGCGATCCACTCCTCGGACACATCGAGGTCGACGATCTTGCCGGTCAGCACTCGATCGTCGGCAAATGGTTCCACCTCGGACAACGAAACCGATGAGACCGGGGCCGCTGGTAGCGCCGGGCGGCTCGCCCTCGTGAGGGCAGGACCTTGGCTCGGAGCCGCGAGCCTGGGCGCAACTTGCTTCGGCGCGGCGAGAGCTGCGGGTTCTGCCGGAGTCAGCCGCAGGGCCAGGGCGGGGCACATTTCGACAGCCTGGCGTGCTTGCTTACCTAGCCACGAGGGCACGGGCATGCCCAGCATGACGGGGAATCCCTGCGCGTCGACTTGAATCAGCTCGGGCACAATGTGGGCGCAAAGGCCGTGGCCCTTGCAGCGGGTCCAGTCGAGGGTCAGCTCCAGCTCGCCGGGAGCGACCGGCAGCGGCAGGCTGGCTCCTGCCCTCCGGCCACAGCCGCCCCGGAAGAAGTGCTCCGCCAGGTCGTCGGCGAACACGTCGACGGCGGACAGCGCGAAGCGTGAGGCGCCGTCCGGGTGTGAGCACGCACCGCGGCCTCTCACCGATGCCACGCTGTTGCGTAGCGCGTCCAGCTCCGCCACACCTGACCCCACGGCAAGCGCGGCGAGCGCGCGGGCGACGTTCGGCAAGCCCAGCTTGCAAGGGCCGCACTGCCCAGAGGACTCCTTGGCGAGATACGCGGCGACGCGCGCTACCTCTCCGATCGGGCAGCTTTCCCGGCCGAGCACCAGCACGATCCCGGCGCCCAGGGTCCCGCGGACCGCGGCCAGGCCGGCCCGGCTCACCGGCACCGCGTAGGCCTCATCGGCCGTCAGCCAGCTCCCGTGGTAGCCGCCGACGAGCACACCGTCGGCAGGCCTTGCGCCGCACAGGTCAAGTACCTCGCCGAGCGGCACGCCAACCGGAACCTCTACCACTGCCGGCCTCTCGACCGCACCGCCGACGGTTAGCAGCATCGTGCCGGGCTCCGCAGCGGTCCCCGCTGTGGCATAGCCCTCCGGCCCGATCATGCTGAGGATCGCGAGCTGCGCGAATGTCTCCGCGTTAGACAGCAGGGTCGGGCGGCCAGCGATGCCGCTGGAACTCGCATGGGTCTTTCGTCCTTGCGGGACAGGTGTCCGCCCGTTCATCGCGTTGACCAGTGAACTGGATTCGCCTGCGACGAACCTGTCGGGCACTCGCACTACCTCAACCAGCCGCCTGAGAGCCGGCTCAGCCGCTGCCGCCTGCCGGACCGACCTCGCCACAAGCGAGTTGGTCACCCCAACCACGATCTTCTGGGCGCCGAGCGCGGTGGCGGCAGCGAGCGCTCCGCTCAGCACCAGGTACGGGGACCGCAGCAGCAGCATCCGGTCCTTCAGGCTGCCAGGCTCACCTTCGGCGGCGTTCACCACGATCACCGGAGCTCGCTTGCGGGACCGCGCTGCGAGCAGCACCGCGGAGAGCTTGCGCGCAAACGGGAACCCGGCACCACCCCGCCCGCGAAGATCGACCTGGGACGCCATCTTGATCAGCTGCGCGGCGCTGCGCCGCGGCACCGGGCCAAAGACCCGCTGATAGGCCGCCCTGTCGATCCTGGCCAGCCGGTCGAGGCCGGCCGTCAGCCTCGGCTGGCCGATGCAGAACACGTCTGGCACGGCGCCGGACATCACCATGATGCGGCTCTGTCCGGTGGCTCTTGCCACCACTGTTCATGCGGCATCGGCGCGTCCACGCGGCCCGCCGGGAGCGGCCAACGCGATGCGTGTGCGGGGGACAATCGGGGCTGCCGGTCAGCGGGCAGCGCCGGACCGCGTTCTCGAGGCAGCGCCAGGTCGATGTGACGGGGCAGCGCAGCGGCGATCTCCTGGGCCGAGGCGTACGCTGTGGTCGGCACCGGCCTCGGCAGAACCTCAGCACGACCACGATGCGCGACCGCGACCCGGATCAGCAGCGCGAGCACGACAGCGACGACGCACGCCCCGTAGCTCCAGTCCACATACGGCTTCGCCTGGCGGCCACCAAGCAGCCCATGCAAGATCGCGAACGGCCACGCCGCGTAAGCAGTGAGGTGGACTGCACGCCATAGTCCCGGCCAGCGGTCGGCGAACCTGCGCCTGGCGACGCCGGTCACGACGATGACGAGCATCAGATCGGAGGCGAGGGTGCCGAGCCCGATGTACAGCCGGCGGTGATCTGACAAGAACGGCACGATCGCATCGACGAGATGCGATCGATGGGCCACGATCTCGAGCGAGATGTGGATTGCCAGCGCGCCGATCGCGGCGATTGAGATCGCACGGTGCACGGCCTGTGTGACGACCCGCCCGCCAACCGGCATCATGATCCGGTCACCGGCAATGAGCCCGGCGGCTACTGTCGCGGTGAGCGCGACCAGCGCGAAGACTCCGGTGTAAAAGAGCAGGAAGCCCTGCACGGCAACGATGATCGCGTGACCCTGGCTAGTCAGGCTTGACGCGTAGCCGCAGCATGCCAGCGCCGCCAGTACGCCGCTGACGAGAGTCCAGCGCGGTTTCTTACCGCGGGCATACCTGACGTCCGGCACCGTCGGCCGCCCACGCCTGGCTGCCACGTAGTCCCAACCTCCCCTGGGCAGTTGCTACTGGCTCCGCGTGACTGCAAGAGCCGAAGCCTCATTGCTCCGGCGGCTGGCGCGGCAGGTGACCGAACCCGAACGATGGTAACGGAGCGGTCACGAATGTGCTGAGAAATGTCATATTTGTCACGACCGCCAATCCTTCTGGCGGCTCAGGACGTTGCGGTGTATACGGCCGGTCCGGTGCACGCGACGCTCGGTGACGTGCCTCAGAGCGAGAATCCTGGCGGGTCCGCAAGACCCGGGTGCTCGCGCTCAAATGCGCGCGCCGCTTCAAGGGTGCGGATCCAGTCGTAGTAGATGCTCTTGCAACGGAGCACCTCGACGCCCAGGTCGCGGAGGCGCGCCAGGCCAGGAGCGTGCGCTCCGAACGGCGAGTACACGGCGTCTTCAGCGACCGCGACGCGGTAGCCGGCGTCGGCCAGCCCGACGGCAGAGTGGGTCACGCACACGTCGGTCTCGAAGCCGGCCAGAATCGCGGTACGCCTTCCCGTCGACTGCACTGCGTCGACGATGTCCGGGCAGCCGGCCAGCCCGAACACTGGCTTGGCGAACACCGGCGTGCCAGGCGCCAGCGCGGCGAGCATGGATGAAGCGGTTGGTCCGTTGTGCTCGCTGTCCTCCTCGGTGACTACGGCTGGTATGCCTAGCGCCGTTGCCGCGCCGGCCAGCCATGCTGCGCGGCTCGCGGCTGCTTCGGCTATGTGTGCATCAGCATCGTCCAGGCGCTGTCCCCAGAAGCTCGGCTGGAGGTCGACCACGATGAGCACGCTGTCGTCGCGCGAGATGAGCGGCACCTACGCCTGGTCCTCGTCCTTGCCCTGGGCGCGCTTGCGCCTCTTGCCCTCGTGCATCGCCTGCACCCGCGCGATCGGGATTGCGTGCCCTTCAGCGATCAGTTCTGCTGACAGCGACTGAGGCGCCGGCAGCAACTCAGCCCACAGGTCCCGGCCGGCCGCCAGCCCGGCCGCGTTGTGGATGGTGAAGTCGGCAGGTGCCACGTCGCCGAGCTGATCCCACGGCACGGGGAATGACACCGGTGCTCCGGGCCGGATCCGGGGACTATAGGCAGCGGCCACGGTGGCGCCGCCTGCCCTCGTGGAGTCGATGAATACCTTGCCTTGCCGGTCTTCCTTAATGAAGGCAGTCGTCGCCAGGTCAGGGTCGAGCCGTTCGGCTCTGCCGGCGAGCGCACGCGTCGCGGCGGCGACATCCTCGATGCCCGGCTTGTCGTCCAGCGGGACGATCACGTGCACACCCTTGGCGCCGCTGGTCTTCACCGCTCCGGCTAGCCCGGAATCCTCAAGCGCCTGCCGGACCAGGAAGGCTGCCTGGACGGCGAGCCCGAACGAACCTTCTTCCGCTGGCGGGTCGATGTCGAGGATGAGATGCGTTTGCCGGTCCCAGCGCTCCGTGCGGACCAGCGCGGGGTGATACTCGACGGCGCGCTGGTTGGCGAACCACAGCAGCGTGCGGCGATCGTCGCAGAGCGCGTACGTGACCTGGCGGCGCGCCGACTGAGCCCACTGCCCGACGGTGCGAATCCACGACGGCGCGTATTTCGGCAGGTTCTTCTGCATGAACGGATCCTGGCCGCGCAGCACCCTGATCACCGACAGTGGCCGATCCCTGAGCGCAGAGACGAGCGGCCCCGACATCGCGTCGAGGTAGTCGACGAGATCGCGCTTGGTGGCGCCAGCGTCAGGGAACAACGGCTGGTCAAGGTTGGTCAGCGAGACGCCGTCCCGCTCGTCGCTGCCTGCTTTGCTGCTAGCCGCCATAGTCAAAAAGGAGTGCGAGCGAGTCGTCGAGTTTGCGGAGCGTTTTCTCTGAGACACGGCCGATGGGGTCGGGACCGAGCCGATCGCGGCGCAGCCGGACCACGGAGTACGACTCAAGATGGCCGCTGACCTGATCGGCGCTGGTGAGGGCGACTACGTACGGAGTTTCTGTGAGGTCTGGCCGGTCACTGACCCTGACGACCACGGGGTGACCCGTGATGGCGCTGAACCCGTCGTTGCTGACGATGACGACATACCCCGAGCGCCCGAGACCTTGATGTGCGTATACGTCGCCGCGATTCACGCAGCGCCCTTCCCCGCCTCCGGGTTAGGAAAGTCTTGCTCACTGGCCTCTGCCCAGGCCGCCCAGGCGTGACCTGTGCCCTTGTCGAGCTCAGCCACTGTCGTGGCGGCATCGCGCTGCACTTTTTCCTTGGCCGATCGGGACATCCATGCGGACATCGGCAGCCCCGCTAGTTCGGCGGCCGCCTTGGCCTGCCGGTAAGTCCGCTCGTCCATGCTGATGCTGATGGTCTTAACAGCCACGTCAATAACTTTATCAATAACGTTCTCGCAACGAGATACGTTGGCGCCACGAATTCCGGCCTCGCATGAGAACTACGCGCCCCCCGTGGTGCGACAAGAAGCCGGCATCGACAACACTAGTGGGATGACTGAGCACAGGGAGCCGAGCCCCGAGCAGCTTGGCAAGATCGTCGTGGTCGGCCCCGACGGCGTCGCGCAGGAGGCCGACGCGGCTGATGCGGGCGGCGCCCGCCCCGTGACCGAGATGGTCGAGCAGCCAGCCAAGGTGATGCGGGTCGGCAGCATGATCCGTCAGCTGCTCGAAGAGGTTAGAGCGGCTCCGCTTGACGAGAAGAGCAGGCAACGGCTCAAGGAGATCCACACCAGTTCGATCAAGGAGCTTGAGGACGGTCTGGCCCCCGAGCTCGTAGAGGAACTCGAGCGGCTCTCGCTGCCGTTCGCCGAGGACGAGATCCCCAGCGAGCCGGAGCTGAGAGTCGCCCAGGCGCAGCTCGTCGGCTGGCTGGAGGGGCTGTTCCACGGGATCCAGACGACGCTTTTCGCGCAGCAGATGGCCGCAAGGGCGCAGCTCGAGCAGATGCGCAGGGCATTGCCGCCGGGCATGGTGCCGCCAGCCGAGGATGCGGCCCAGCAGCAACAGCAGCAGCGCGCGTCAGGGCCCTACCTGTAGGACTCCTGGCAACCGGAGGCCAGCCGGCACGGGCCGGACGTCAGGCCATCCAGGGCTGCTCCGGCGTTAACAGCGAGCCGTGCCTGACGCGGTCCAGCCACGCTGCAGCGTCCGTGAACGACATATCGCTGCGGTCAGCGAGAGCGCGTTTATTCTCGACCTGGCCGGGATCGGCCGTTCCCGCGCCGGCCGCAGGGTAGCTGCCGAGGAAGCGCACAGCGCTGCAGGTCCGGCGCAGCCCCATCAGCGCCTCGCCGACCCGCGGGGCCGCCACGTGACCCTCGCAGTCGATGAAGAAGCAGTACCGGCCGATGCCCTCACCGGTTGGCCGGGATTCGATCCGGCTCAGGTTGACGCCCCGGACCGCGAACTGGCTCAGGATGTCCATCAGCGCACCTGGATGATCGTCGGCCAGGAACGCGATCACTGAGGTCCTGTCGTGTCCGGAAGCCGCAGGCAGCGGCCCTGGCTGGCCAACCTCGACAAACCTGGTCACGGCTGCGGCGTTGTCGTGCACGCCATCGGCCAGCACCGCCAGTTCGTAGTACCTCGCGGCGAAGCTGCCGGCCAGGGCGGCGTCGAGCTGGGAGTCGGCGACCTGCTGCGCGGCTTCGGCATTGGACAGCGCTGGCCGCCAGTGCGCGTCAGGCAGGTTCGTGGCCAGCCACTGCCGGCACTGCGGCTGAGCGACTGGATGCCCGCCCACGAGCTTGATGTCCGCGAGCTCGGTTCCCGGCCTGACCAGCAGGGCGAACTCCACTGGCACCAGGACCTCGGCGGTGATCAGCAGCTGCGGGCCGGCGGCCAGCTCGTCCAATGTCGCGTTGACACCGCCCTCGACCGAGCTCTCGATCGGCACGAGCGCGCGGTCAGCGTTGCCCGTATGCACGGCGTCCAGCGTGGCCTCGATTGACGTGCACGCGATCGCCTCGTACTCGCCGTCCGGGTGCAATGCGCTGACGGCCTGCTCGCAGAACGTCCCGCGCGGCCCGAGGTAGGCGTACCTTGCTGGTCCGTTCCTCACGCGCTGTCAGCCTGACCGTTGGCGCGGGAGTCCGTCTGGCCCTCTGGCTGCAGCCATGGCTTCCGCGCGAGCAAAGCCCGCGCGACTCCCGCTAGCTGCCTCGCCCGGTGCACCTGCGAGCCCAGATCGGTGCCGGTAGCGCGGTGGGCCAGCGGCACCTGCACTTCCTCGATCCGCATGCCCTTGCGCATCAGGTCGATGGTGATGCCGGTCTCGGCGCCCCAGCCTGGCGCGAGCGGCCGCGCCGCCTCGAAAGCAGCCCTGGTCAGACAGCGCTGGCCGTTGAGTGGTTCCGCCGGGCGCCACCCCGTGGCCCGCCGAATGCCCGCCCCCGACAGGCCAACGACGAGGCCGTGGCCGCCGCGCTTGACGCGGGTGGTGAAGACGGCGATGGTCATGTCCGCGCGGCCGGCGGTGACGGGCTCGGCAAGCGGGCCAGCGTGCGCGGCCGTCTCGCCTAGATCGGCGTCGAGAAACAACAGGTGATGCGGCTCGGCGGCGCCGCGCTCGGCCTCGATCAGCCGGACGGATTCAGCCCCCGTTTCCAGCGCTGCCGCCTTCCCTCTCGTGCGCGCGTGCCGCACGACAGTCGCGCCAGCCACCGTCGCCTCGGCGCCCGTTCCGTCGCAGGACCCATCGTCGACCACGACCAGGATGTCCACGCCGGGGATCTGCGCCGCGCCCTTGACGGTCGCGCCGATCCGGTCCGATTCGTTCCTGGCAGGTATGACGACGGCCAGGTCGCCGCCTGGCGACATGGCTGCGATCTTAGTAGTGCGACTGGTCAGGGACTGCCTGGCGGGACTAGCTGCCGACCGCCTGCGCCGGATTGTCGGTTACGGTGAACACCGCTTCAAGCCCCGTTACCTGCAGGATCTTCCGTACCGCAGGGCGCGGCGCGGCGAGCTCAAGATCGCCGCCATGGTCCCTGGCTTGCCGGTGCGCGGCGAGAAGCACGTTGACGCCGGTTGAGTCGCAGAAGTCCACCCCCGACAGGTCAACGATCAGGCGAACCGGGCCGCCGGCCGCGAGCACCCCCGAAAGCTCGTGCTGCAACCGCGGAACCGTGTAGAGGTCGATCTCGCCCTGGACCGACATGACGAGGTATTCCGCCTGCTGCCGGCATGTGACCTTTAGCTCCACCTCCCGCACATTACTCGTCCGGGACGCGATCCACCACCCGGCAAAGATGCACCATAACGGGTACGCGGAGCGCGAAACCAACTGCTGCGACTGGCCTGTGTTCGGGCCCGTGAGCTCTCATAAAGATTTGGCAAAGCGGGCTACTTTGCGCCGTTCCGGCCCGTTCCGTTCGCCGCAACTTTCCCGACATCGTTGTTTTGCGGAGCGGCCTGGAGCGTGCCCACTTCAGCGGGAACGCGGACCGCCACTTTGCCGAGATCCGCGTACTCTGGAGTCATGGCGCGCATCATCTTGTTCATCATTGCGGCGGTCGTGGCCCTGGTGCTGGCGTGGGTGCTGTTCTGGCACCTGCTGCACTTCGTGTTCCTGGGCTTCTGGATCGTGGTCGTCGTGCTGCTTGGCTTCGGGCTCTTCCGGGTCGGCCGCTGGTCCGCATCGCGGCATCGCGGCGAGAACTGAGCAGCTCCGAAGCTGGTCGGCCGGCGATGCAGGCGGCAGCCGGCAGGGCTGACCGGCTCAGCGCAGCGGGGTAAGCTCGCCGACCCGTCGCGACTGACCGCTGGCTGGCTCACCAGGTTCTGGCACGCGCGCGCCCGCAACCGCTCCCGCCAGCTGCGGCGCCCGGTCCAAGTCGGCCGGTGCCGACCCGGCTGAGACCGGCTGATCGCGATCGCCCGACGTCCCGGCCTGCACCTGCGACGGCGCCGGATCCCGGTGAATCGGTGCGCACAGCCCGCGCGGCCCGCCACGAAACGCGCCGAGCTCGCTGCCCGGGACAGTGATGACTTCGAACCCGGCCGCCTCCAGCCTCGCGTTCGTCTCGACGTTCCGCTCGTGGCAGACCGCTACCCGTGGGCCGACAGCGAGCGCATTGCCGCCGTCGTCCCACTGGCTTGCCCGCCCCGATTGCGAGTCGAGCCCGGTGTCGATTACTGCGAGCCGGTCGATGCCGACCGCCCGCGCGGCCGCTTCCAGGAACGGCTGAGGACGCGATACCCGCAGCTCGTCGCTGTGTGCGGTGATGGTCAGCGCGGTCAGCGTGAACGCGAGCGCGGGAACCATGATCACGACGCCCGTGTCGACGACGGTGCACAGCTGGTCGAGGTGACCGCCCTCGCCTCGCTGATTCATCGGCACCGCCAGGAACGTATGCGCGACCCCTGCGTCGAACAGGTGCTTGGCCAGCCGCTCGGCGCTGGCTGGCGAGGTGCGCCCCCCCACGCCGACCGCGACGACGCCAGGGGCCAGCAGCAGGACGTCACCGCCGTCAAGTTGCTTGCTGCCCGCGTCGTACCGCGCCCTCAGCCCGCAGAACCTGGGGTGGTGACCGTAGACCACCTGCATCAGCGCGGTCTCCCTGCGTCGCGGGCCGGGCAGGTTGGCGACTACGGCCTGGTCTCCTATCCACGTGCTCGCGTTCCTGGTGAAAACCAGGCTGGGCAGCGGGTCGATCACGAAGTCGTGCGCGTCCAGCAGGTCGTATACGAGGCCGCGGCCTGACCTGATCTCGCCCGGCGTCAGCCCGGCGATCAACGCCGCCGCCAGATCTTCGGGCGGGAGGGACTCCAAATGATCACGGACCCGGTCGCCGAGGATGTCGCCGAGTTCGGCCTCGGCAAGTACCGACGCGATCGCCTCGTCCCGCGCCGCGGCATAGCCGAGCACATCCTGCAGCAACTCGGTGACGTACAAGACCTCAGCACCGCGATCCCGCAGCACGTCGGTCAGCACATCATGTTCCTGCTGCGCCCTCGCCACCCACGGCTGGCCGTCGAATCCCAGTCGGCCCTTGGTTCTCGGCGTGATCCGCCTGAGCTCGAGTCCGGGCCGATGAACCAGCACTGTCCTGAGGCAGCCAACTTCACTGTCAGCGCCAATGCTGTGGCTCACGATTCCCCCGCGATTCCTCGCCATACCCCCGCACGGCAACTCCTGTTGGCAGTATCACCAATCCCTGCCGGATTACTCCAAGCCGGATGAGCAGGCGCCGAATCCCCGATTGGGACGTTGGGCTACTGAGCCGACCTGCGGAAGCCAGAGACCGAGTCGGCGCGGTGCCACGACGAACCTGGATCCCCGTTGCCGGACTGGGTGACCGGACCTGGCGTCGCGCCGTTCGCGCCTGAGCCGTTGTGGCGTGGTGCGGACACCACGGCCCAGACGGTCAACCCGAAGTCATCTGCGCGGATCCCCCACGTCTGGCAGAGATGCTCCACGATGCTCAGCCCGCGGCCGTTGATCGAAGACGGCGAGGGATGACCAGCGTGCGGGACGGTCGCACTGCCACCATCGCTGACCGCGACCTCAACGGAGCTTCCGTCCACCGCCCACGTCACCTGCAGTCTCTCCCCGGGCAGCGGATACGCATGCAGGATGGCGTTACTGAGCAGTTCGCTGATGACGAGCACGGCGTCCCTGACAGCGCCGTCGAAGACTCCGGCGGCCCGGAGATCATCTGAAAGCGCCTTGCGTGCAACAGCTACGCTCGCCGGGGCACACGGCAGGTGGACCTCGCTCGAAGTCCTCACCTCCTTGCCACCCGCCCCGGCATCGTGGCCGGCTCTTTCCGCACTGCGGGTTTCAGAATGCCCGGCCTCGTACGGGCGGAAACCGACAAATCACGAGGCGCTGATCACAATAAGCGCTCTGGTAACTTGCCTCCACGGGCCCGAAATCGCACTTGTGCCAAGCCAGCAAGGCATTGCGGTGCGCTGGCCCAGCCTTGATTGGTTGTTTGCGTTACTCGATCGTTATCGAATGGTGGCCGTCCGTGACGGCGCGCCGAAGCTCCGAGTTCAGCCCTTGCGGCTACCGCCGCGCTCGCTCATCGCCCGTGGCCGCGGCAGCCTCGAAAGCATCGGCGGACGGCGACGCCCGTTCGCGCCGGGCTTGTCGTCGGCATCGCTCGCGTCGGCGGGTTCCGCGGTTTCACTTGAATCGGCAGCCTTAGACGCGCGGCCGTCGAGTGCTGCCGCCGAGCCGGGACTCGCGGCCACACCGGCCTCGGAGCCGTCGGGCGATGCGGTTCCGGCGGCCTCCACCTCGGCGCCATCAGGTGACTGCGGAGCCTCGCTTCCTTCCGGCCCGGCCTCGGCCTCCGGACCTCCCGCGATCTCTCCCGCGGCCCCCAGCGCCTCAGATTCGTCGCGCGCCGCCCTGGCTTCGGCCCGTACCGTCTTAGCCTCCTCCCGCACCACCTTGGCTTCGGCCCGCACAGCCTTGGCTTCGGCCCGCACAGCCTGGGCTTCGTCCCGGAACACGGGTGATTCGTCGACCGCAACTTCCGTCAGCACCGCGTCGGCGTCAGCACTGGCCCGCGGCACCGTCAGGCGCATGATCGTTCCGCCGTCGGGCCAGGGAGCCGCCGTCACGTCACCGCCTTGCCCCCTTGCGAGCTGACGCACGATATAGAGGCCAAGCCCGATCCCGCCGAACCGCCGCCGGTCGCCCGCCTCGCCCTGCACGAATCGTTCGAAGACCCGCTCGACGTCAGTCTCGGCGATGCCGATTCCCTCGTCCCGGACCGTGACCTCGAGCTCGCCGGTCTCAGCAACTTCCGAGGCTGCGATCGTCACTGTGCCGCCGTCCGGTGAGTACTTGAACGCGTTCTCGATCAGCTGGCTCACGATGCTGTCCGTCGCTGCGGCGTCGCCAAATGCCTGGGGAAGGTCGTCGGGCACCGTGGCAACAAGGGTGTGGCGCGGAGACAGCGGCTGGAACACCGTCGCGGCGTCGGTGAGCAACCTGGCCAGATCGAATGGCTCGCTGGTCACTGTTAGCCGGTTCGCACCGGCACGGGATCCGAGCAGCAGCTGATCAACGAGCCTGGCCAGCGACTCAGCGCGCTCGGCGATCGTCTGAACCGCCATCCGGCGGTCTTTGTCGACGAGCTTGTCCCACCTGTTCGCCAGGGTGCTCGCGAAACCCTGCACCACCGTGATCGGAGTCCGGAGCTCGTGACTTGTCGTGGCCAGGAACAGGTCCTTGGCCTCCTCGAGCTCCTTGGCGGCGGTGACGTCCCGGAAGTCGATCACCTGCTCGTCGCGGCCCTCGAGCACCGTGCAGAGCACATCGATCCAGCGTTCGTTACTGAGCCGGCAGGTCAGCGTTGCGCCTGGCGCGGGCAGCGGGAAAGGCGGCGTCTTGCCGACAGCTTGCGCCGCCGAGACCCCGGTGAGCGCGTGTGCTGCGGGGTTCCACTGCCTGACCAGGCCATGACGGTCCAGCACGGCGATGCCGTCCGCGCTGCTGTCGATGACAGCGCGCTCGTGCTGACGCTGCCTGACAACTTCGGCGAACGCCGTCGCGTTCGACAGCGCGACACTGGCATGCCCGGCCAGCAGCTCGAGCAGTTCAAGATCGACGTGGCCGACCTTGCGCCGGCTGTACAGGGCGTACAGCGCCCCGTAAGGACGCCCCGCCACGTGCGACAGGCTCAGCGTGATCGTGTGCAGGCCAGGCAGCGCGGACCAGATCAGGTCGTCGAAGCGACCGGATTCCCCGGTCCGCATCAGCACCGTGTTGCCTGACCGCATCAGCTCGCCAACCAGGCTGCTGGGCAGGTCGGCGGTCCGGCCGCGGAGCTCGGCCGGCAGGCCGTCCATCGACACCAGCCGCAGCCGCTCGCCCTCAATCAGGACGAAGCCGCCCGCGTCGGCTCTGGTCAGCTCGCGAAGGCTGGCCGCGATTCGGTCGAGTACCGCTTCCAGGTCGAGTTCGGCATTCATGTCAGCGACGACGTCGCCGAGCCTCCGCACCACCCGCGCGCGCTCGGCCATGTAGTGCCGGACAGCACCATCGCCGTCGCTGGGGTGGGCGAGCAGGATCCAGCCGAACTGCTCGCCGGAGGCGTCCTTGAGGCTCGCGATATCCAGGCGCAGGTCGAGCATCTCGCCAGCCTTGGACATCCGCCTGGTCGCCAGCGAGATATGACCCCCGGCTGCCACCCGCTCGAGGACAGCGTTGTGTTCGGCGCGCAGTTCCCGCGGAATGATCGGTGGTTCGAGCCCGAGCACCTCGGCCGCGCTCCAGCCGAACATGCGCTCGGCCGCCGGATTCCATACGGCCACCGTGCGGTCGCGGCCGAGCGCGACGATCGGGCCTGGTGCGCACTCGATGACTGCGCGTGCCGCGGCCTCAAGCTGGGCCTGATCCGGCCCGGTCGCCGCCCCGCGACCTGACCGGCCCGATATGCCCCGCCTCAGCCCCACGCCCCTATCGTGACATCTATTTCAGCTTTCGGATCGGTAAAAGCGCAGGCTGGAGCACGACGGCCGGTGGCTGTTCTATTTCTGCGGGAACAGGACGCCGGGGTTCAGCAGGCCGGCCGGATCGAGCGCCGCTTTGATCGATCGCATGGCGTCGATCTCGGCGGCCGATCTCGAGAAGGCTAGCCATCCGGTCTTCGCCCTGCCGACACCGTGTTCGGCGGCTGCCGAGCCGCCGTGCGCCGCCGCAAGCCGGGCGACCGCCTCGTCCAGATGCATATCTGCCGGGTCGGGGCCGAGCACGTTGACGTGCAGGTTGCCCACGCCGAGATGCCCGAACACGATCAGCCGCGGCGCGGCTCGTCCTGGTCCGCCAGCCACATCGTGCACCAGGTCCGCTAGTTGGGCGCAGAACGAGCCGAGCTCACCAACCGGAACCGCCACGTCTACCTTGTGCGGTATTCCGGTCGTCGCGATCGCCTCGGTCAGTCGTTCCCGGTAGGTCCACAGCGCGGCCATTCCGCTGGCGTCCTCCGCCACGACGGTGTCAGCAGGGAGTGGCACCGCGTCCAGCCGCTGCAGATATATATCAGCATCACCGACGTCCGCCGATCCCGCGATCTCGGCGAGCAGGTATCCGTCGTGCGGCTCCCTGGTCGGCGCCGCGAGCCCGGCGACATCGCGGACGAGCGCGAGCCCGGCGGCGTCAACGTACTCCGCAGCAAGCAGGTCCGGGATGACTGCTCTTATCTGCCTGAGCAATTCCGCGGCAGCGCTGATCCCGGCCGTCCCGGCCAGCACCACCGCTGCGGCCGGCTCAGGCGGGCGCAGGACCAGCCGCGCCTGCGTGATCACCGCCAGCGTGCCCTCGCTGCCGGCCAGCAACTGGCCGAGGTCATAGCCTGCACTGCCCGCGGTCAGGCCGGACAGCCCGCCGACGACTGAACCGTCGGCAAGAACGGCGACCACGCCGGCGACCTGGGACCTCGTGGGCCCGTACCTGATCGTGTGGATCCCGCCTGCGTTGGTGGCGATCGTGCCGCCGACGGTCGCCGAATCCCGTGACGCCAGGTCGACGCCGTACCGCAGTCCAGCCGCGGCGGCGTGCGCGGCCAGCCGGGCAATGGTGACGCCAGCGCCGGCCGTGACCTGACGCGAGCCTGGGTCGACCGGATCAAGGCGGGTGAGCCGCCGCGTCGACAGGATGACGCAGTCAGCCCCGTCCGACCGGGCCGGCGGAATCGAGCCGCCGACGAGCCCGGTATTGCCGCCCTGCGGAACGACGCGCGCTCCGTGGCCCGCGCACGCTTTGACTACCTCGGAAACCTGCGCCGTGCTGTCCGGGCTGACCACGCATGCCGCGGTGCCCGCGTAGCGGCGGGTCCAGTCGGTGGCATAGCCCGCAACGACGTCCGGTTCGGCGAGCACATGCGAGGGACCCGTGATCGCACGCAGGTTCGCGACGAGGTTCCCCATCTGCCAAGCCTGACATGATGGGCCGTCCCGGCCCGGAACCTGGAGGAGGGCACGCGCGTCCAATGGGCGTGATATCAATCGCATTTATGGATTGGGAGGACATGAGCCACCGGATGGGTACCTTTCGCGCCCGCGTGGCCAGCCGCTACCTGATGGCAGCCGTCATCGCAGCCGCCCTCGCGGTGGCCGGATGCAGCGCCAGCACGAGCCAGAACACTTCTACCGGGAAGCCGGCCAAGGTGACGCTGACGTTCCAGATGAAGGGCCAGAGCGGCAATACCGGCAAGCCAGAGAGGCTGAGCTGCGACCCAACGGGCGATCAGCCAGGCGCCACATCCGACTGCTCGGCCCTGCTGAAGCTGAAGAAGAACCCGTTCGCGCCGATCGCGAAGGGCCTGGCTTGCCCGATGCTGTTGCGGAGCAACAGGAAGATCCTGGTTACCGGGACCTGGTTCGGGATCACGGTGCACCGCCTCGTCGTCGATGGCGGCTGCGACCTCGACCTGTTCAAGTCGCTAGACAAGATCATTCACTAGCCGACCGGCGCTACTTCAGCAGCCGGGAGAGGCGGCGGTCGGCCAGCGGCTTGCCGCCGGTCTGACAGGTCGGGCAGTACTGCAGGGCCGAGTCCGCGAAGGAGACCTCGCGGATCACGTCGCCGCAGACCGGGCACTTCTCGCCGGTCCTGCCATGCACGGCGAGGCCAGCCTTCTTCTCTTTCTTCAGTTCCGATGCGGCCAGGCCTTCCGATCGCTCAATGGCGGATCGGAGTGTCGTGACGATCACCTCGTGCAGCGCTGAGACCTCATCGGGAGTCAGGGTTGACGCGAGCCTGAACGGCGACATCTTCGCCGCGTGCAGGACCTCGTCGGAGTAGGCGTTGCCGATCCCCGCAATGATCTTCTGGTCGCGGAGCACGCCCTTGATCTGAGTGCGCCGTCCGGCCAGGAGCTTGCCGAGCGCGTCGCTGGTGAACTCCGGCACCAGCGGGTCAGGCCCCAGCGAGGCAATCCCCGGCACGTCCATCGGGTCCTTGACCAGATAGACCGCGAGCCGTTTGCGAGTCCCTGCTTCGGTCAGGTCGAACCCCGCTCCGTCGGTGAACCGCAGCCGGAACGCAAGCGGACCCTTGCCGGGGCGAGTAGGCGCCTCCGGCATTTCCTCGCGCCAGCGGAGCCAGCCACCGCGGGCGAGGTGAGTAACAAGGTGCAGCGTCCCGCCGGCGGCAGCAGGGCTCGAGACGATCAGGTCAAGGAACTTGCCGTGCCTCGCCACGTCCGCGAGCGTTCCGCCATGCAGCGCCGTCAGTGGCGGGTCGTAGGTTTTGAGAACGGAGAACTCGGCTATATCGGCACGATCTATCACCCGGCGAACTGCGCGCTCGCGCAGGTCCGTCGCAAGTGACTCCACCTCGGGAAGTTCCGGCACGATAATGATTCTGCCAGGGAACTCGGGGTAGTTCGGCGCGAGCGCTGGGGCTGGGTGGGCGAGGAGGGATTTGAACCCTCACGTCCTTTCGGACACACGGACCTGAACCGTGCGCGTCTGCCGTTCCGCCACCCGCCCGCGGGGCATTGGCAGGTTAGCACGCCCCGAGCTATGCCATGTCGCCGATACCATCGAAGGCGAACGGGACAGGAGGTGCATGGTGGGAGTGCTGCAGCGCTTCGAGCACCGGCTCCAGACGATGTATGACGGTGGCTTCGCACGCGCCTTCAAATCCGAGCTGCAGCCGACCGAAGTGGCGGGGGCCGTGCAGCGTGAGATGGACGACCGGGCAGCGATCGTAGCCCAGGGCCGGACACTTGTGCCCAACGACTTCGTCGCGGAGATCGCGCAGGCCGACTACGACCGGCTGCATGTCTACGCCGACAACCTTGGTCTCGAGCTCGCGACCCTGGCGAGGGACTACGCACGCGAGCAGGGCTACTCCTTTGTAGGGCCGGTTAGGATCCGGTTCGAGGGCGTGCCCGACCTCACCATCGGCACCTTCCGCATCCGCTCAGGCGTGATCAGGGGAACCACCGTCGAGGACGGGGAGATCCGCCGGCCGGTCAGCGACATTCCCAGGCCGCAGGAAGGTTACCCCGGCAACCCCAGGCTCCTCGTCTCGACCGCCGCACCGGGCCAAGGCGCCGCGACGCAGCGAACCTTCCCGCTCACCTCGCCGCTGACGATCCTCGGCCGAGGCACGGACTGTGACTTGAGGCTGGTCGATCAGGGAGTCTCGCGGCATCACGCCGAAATCCGGGTCGAAGACGGCGACGTCGTTCTGGTCGATCTGGGCTCCACAAACGGTACGTTCGTTGACGGACAACCGATACGGAGAGTGTCTCTGCGGGACGGCACTCGCGTTACCCTTGGCCGCACGACCCTCGTTTTCCGCAGAGACGGCATGTACTGACGAACGGCAGGAATCACACAGCTCCTTATCCAGCAGCCGCTGCATGGCGCGGAGGCCCACGTGGGCTGTCGGCCACCTGAGGACCCATGACCCGATGAATCAGCTCACACTTGACATCATCAAGCTGGCGTTTCTCGCCGTGTTGTGGCTGTTCGTCATTGCTGCCGTCGGGGTCGTGCGTACCGATTTGTTCGACCAGCCCGCTTCGCCGCGCGCCCAGCGCCGGGCCGCCAGGCAGCAGTCGAGGCACAACCAGCCGACCGGTCCTGTCCGTCCGCAGCGGCCGGCCAGGCATGGCCGGGGCACCCCCAAGACCTTGCTGGTTACCGCCGGCAACCTCGCCGGAACGACCATAGAGCTTGCCGATCAGCAGATCACCGTCGGCCGCGCCGCCGATGCGACTCTGGTCCTCACCGACGACTACGCCTCGACCAGGCATGCCCGGCTGTATCCGCAAAATGGCGAATGGATCGTCGAGGACCTCGGCTCGACCAACGGCACCTACCTCGATCGGCAGAAGGTCACCCAGCCCACGCCAGTCCCGATCGGCATGCCGGTCCGTATCGGCAAGACGGTGCTGGAGCTGCGCAAATGAGCCTTGCACTCCGCTACACGGTGCAGTCCGACGTCGGCCTCCTTCGCGAGGGCAACGAGGACTCGGCTTACGCGGGGCCGCATCTGCTCGCCATCGCGGACGGGATGGGCGGTCACGCTGCCGGCGAGGTCGCCAGCGCGGTCGCTATCGCGACGCTGGCGCCGCTCGACGCGGACACGACCGGCGTCGACATGCTGCAGGCGCTTGCCGACGCGATCGCCGATGCTAACGCCGAGCTCAGGCAGATCGCGGAGGCCGATCCGGCCACCGAGGGCATGGGCACCACACTCACCGCGCTGCTCTGGTCGGACGACCAGGTCGCGCTCTGCCACATCGGTGACTCCCGCGGATACCTGCTCCGCGAGGGCGTGTTCCATCAGATCACCCACGACCACACGCTCGTCCAGTCGCTAGTCGACGAGGGCAGGCTGACACCAGAGGCGGCCGCCTCCCATCCTCAGCGTTCGCTCGTCATGCGCGCGCTGCAGAGCAGCGTCCCGGCTGAGCCCGATCTGGCGATGCTCAAGGCTCAGGTGGGCGACCGGTTCCTGCTCTGCTCAGATGGCCTCTCCGACGTGGTGAGCGACGAAACCGTTCAGAAGACTCTGACGGAACTGACCGACCTGAACGAAGCGGTCAGCCAGCTGATCGACCTCGCGATTCGCAGCGGCGGGCCAGACAACATCACCTGCGTGCTCGCCGACGTCATCGACGCCGATGACTCCGATCTCGCGCCCAGCTCCGATGTCATCGTCCTAGGTGCGCTGACGGGAGGTACAGACCAGCCCGTCCAGCCGTTGCGCAGCGACAGCCCGGCGGCGCGCGCCCACCTGCTGGCGACTGGCTTGACTGTCGAGGGGGCGACGGCCGGCGGCGGCGGAACGACACCGGCAGCGACCGCGACCCGAACCGAGAGCCCCGAGAGCGGCAAATCGCCGACAACGCCATCCGACGGCACGCCCATCCCCGAGAGCATCCTGGCCGGCTTGCGCCAGTCCGCCGACGCAGCGGCGCCTGGCGGCGAGAACGCCGCCGCTCACGCCAACGGATCGTCAGCAGCCGATCCGGCCCAGCGAGAGCCTCACGCTGAAGACGATGACGAAGACGACGATCCGATGCTCGTCAGGCCGGGCCGCCGCCGCTGGCCGGTCGTGTCGGTGGCGTTGCTCGTGCTAGTCGTTGTCGTGGGCACAGGCGTCATCTACGGCTGGAGGCTCACCCAGGACGAGTACTACGTGGGCACCGCGGACGGCAAAGTCGTCGTCTTCCGCGGCGTGAACCAGGCGGTGGCGGGGTTCAAGTTGTCCACGATGGTGCAGCGGACCGATATCCCGATCACCGAGGTTCCGAGCGTCGAGGCCGGCCAGATCCAGGAGACCATCCCGGCGGGCAGCCTGGAAGCGGCCTACCGGATCGTGTCGCACATCAGGCAGGACTACCAGTGCGCGACCGCTCAGGCAGACATCCGCCGGTGGTTCGCTCACCGGGCAAAAACCACGGCCAAGTCCAAGTCCACAACCAGCCACAAGACCACTGCCAAGCAAACGCGAACGGCGCCACCGCGGTTCGGCCGCACAACCGCCAAGCGGATGTCTGGCACGCCGAGACCGTCAAGCAGCCACGCGGCCAAGCCGGCCGCGAGACCGGCGGCCAGCGCCACGCCAACGCCAACGCCAACGCATTCGGCCACGAAGGCCAGCTCAGGACAAGCGCCCCAGACCTCACGCTCGCAGAACAGCCAGCAGTCGGCGCCGCCCTTGCCGCCGAAGCCACAGCTCCCGCCGTTCTGCCCGGCCGGAGGTGCTGCCGGTTGAGCGCCGTGCCTAATGTGGCCGCGCCGGAGAGCCCAGCTCCGCGCCGGGCTGTTCCGCTGCCCAGAGGCAGGCGCGGCGCTGAGATCGCGATGCTCAGCTTCGCCGTCGTCATCGTCGCCTTCGCCTATGCCGAGGTGGGTCTCGGCCTGAACGGGCACGTGCCGTCCGGCCTTGTTGTCTACGTGCTCGGATTCGCTGCGCTGATGGCGGTGGCCCACCTGGCTGTCCGCAAGTTCGCGCCGTGGTCCGACCCGCTGATGCTGCCGCTGGCCGCGCTGCTGAACGGGATCGGCATCGTGATGATCTACCGGCTGCAGGAGTCCGGCCGCGGCGGCAACCCTGGGCTGAAGATCAGCACGCTCACCCCGCACGCTGCCACTACCCAGCTTGTCTGGACCGCGGTCGGGATGGCTGCGTTCGTCGGGGTGCTGGTGGTGATCCGCCAGCCCAGGATCTTGCAGCGCTATACCTATACTCTCGGCACGATCGGACTGATCCTGCTGGCCATCCCGGCGCTGCTGCCCGCGAGCATGAGTGAGGTCCAGGGCGCCAAGGTATGGATCATCCTCGGCGGTTTCTCCATCCAGCCCGGTGAGTTCGCCAGGATCGCCCTCGCGGTCTTCTTCTCCGGTTACCTGGTCGCCAAGCGCGATGTGCTCTCGCTGGCAGGACGGCGCTTCCTCGGAATCGACCTGCCGCGCGCACGCGACCTCGGCCCGATCCTCGTGCTCTGGGCGATCAGCATGCTGATCCTGATCTTCGAGTCAGACATCGGCACCTCGGCCCTGTTCTTCGGGCTTTTCATCGCGATGCTCTACATCGCCACCCAGCGGAAGTCGTGGCTGCTGATCGGCCTGTTGCTGTTCGTGGCCGGTGCGCTGCTCGCGAGCGCGATCATCCCGCATGTCCACGAGCGGTTCACGATCTGGCGGCATCCGTTCGCGCCGGGCAGTATCCAGGGATCGTCTTTCCAGCTTGTTCAGGGCCTGGAGGGCATGGCCTTCGGCGGTCTCTTCGGCACCGGTCTCGGCCAGGGCCAGCCGTTCCGTACTCCGCTGGTGCAGAGCGACTTCATCTTCACCGGGTTCGGCGAGGAACTGGGCCTCGCCGGGCTGATGGCTCTGCTGCTGATCTTCGGCCTGCTGGTTCAGCGCGGGCTGCGCGCCGCCCTGGCGACCCGCGACCCGTTCGCCAAGCTGCTCGCCGCCGGCCTGGCCTTCGTACTGGCCCTGCAGGTCTTCATCATCGTGGGCGGCGTCACCCAGCTGATCCCGCTGACCGGTATCACGACACCCTTCCTATCCCAGGGAGGCTCGTCCCTTGTGGCGAGCTGGATGGTGATCGCGCTGCTGATGCGGATCAGCGATAACGCTAGACGTCCGGCGCCACAGCCGATTCAGGACGAGGGCATGACGCAGGTGGTGCGGGCAGTATGAACAGGGCTATCCGCAGAATCTCGATCGCGACGCTCATCTTGTTCGTCGTGCTCATGATCAACGTCAACTACCTGCAGGTCTTCCGGGTCAACTCGCTCGCCAGCGAGCCTTACAACGCACGGATCTTCTCCGAGCAGCTCAAGAACCAGCGCGGCGAGATCATCGCGGCCGGCGACTCCGGCGGGTCCGATCAGATCATCGCCCAGTCCAAGCAGGTCAAGGGCGGGTACTACCAGCGGGTCTATACACACGGCAAGGAGTACGCGCCCGTCACTGGCTACGACTCGATCCTCGCCACGACGTCGCCATTCGGGCAGACCGGGATCGAGAAGGCCGAGAACAAGTACCTCACGGGGACGGCGCCGAACCTGGCGGTCTACAACCTCAAAGGCCTGTTCACCGGCAAGCCCAAGCAGGGCGCCAGCGTGTACCTGACGATCAGTCCCAAGGCCCAGGCGGCCGCGTACCAGGCGCTTGTGGCGATGGGCAAGCCGTCCGCGGCGGTCGCGATCAATCCCCGCACCGGCGCCATCCTGGCATTGGCGTCCTACCCGTCCTTCAACCCGAACGTCTACACGCCCATCAACACAGGCAAGGTGGCGAAGGCCGACAAACGGCTTCGCGACAATCCTGCCCAGCCGCTACTGAACCGGGCCATCAACGACACGTTCCCGCCAGGGTCGACGTTCAAGCTGATCACGAGTTCGGCCGCCTTCAAGACCGGCAAGGTACACGACCAGAACTCGACCATCTCCGCTCCGCAGTTCTACCGGTTGCCGGGCAGCCACAGCACGCTCACCAACGACGCGAACGCACCCTGCGGGAACGGCAACCCGCCCATCCTGTTCGCGCTGACGGTCTCCTGCAACACGGCCTTCGCCAAGCTCGGCGTCAGCGTGGGCGGCGGCCCGCTGCACAAGACGGCCAACGCCTACGGGTTCAACAAGTCGAATCTGACCATTCCGCTTCCGGTGACCGCCAGCGCTTACCCGGCGCTGACTGACCGCGCTCAGATCGCGCTGTCGGCCATCGGCCAGTTCAACGACACCGAGACCCCGCTACAGGAGGCAATGGTCGCCGCGGCAATCGCCAACCACGGCACGATGATGCGGCCCTACCTGGTCCAGCAGGTTAAGGCGCCCGACCAGTCGACCGTTCAGACCGCCCAGCCGGCGGTGTACGCCAACCCGATCTCGGCGACGCAGGCCGGTTTCCTGACCGAGATGATGAAGAGCGTCACGCAAGATCCGAACGGCACCGCCTACGCGGCGGCTGGTCCGCCGGTCACCGGCATCCTGATCGCTGGCAAGACCGGAACAGCCCAGAACGGCGTGAACAACTCCAACCTCGATGACGCGGTTTTCACCTGTTTCGCGCCGGCCGACAACCCGCAGATCGCGGTAGGCGTCATCGTGAAAGGCGGTGGCTTCGGCGCTGATGCCGCCGCTCCGATTGCGCTGAAGATCATCCAGGCGTACCTGGGGCAACATTGAGGCCCGGCCGGCGAAGGTGCCAGGACGGCCTCGTCCAAGGGTCACCGGATGACATAGTTTCCACAACGGCTTGCAGTGGCCCACCCCGCCAAGCAAGCCGGACACCACGACGCAGGACGGTAACGTAAGTGCGAGACATGACTCAGCCAAGGCTGCTCGGCGGCCGCTATGAGCTTGACGGCATCGTCGGGCGAGGCGGGATGGCCGAGGTCTATCGAGCCCGTGACCTGCGCCTAGACCGCGTTGTCGCGGTGAAGACTCTGCGCGAGGACCTGGCCAGAGATCAGACCTTCCAGGCTAGGTTCCGGCGCGAGGCGCAGTCCGCGGCATCGCTGAACCATCCGTCGATCGTCGCCGTTTACGACACCGGCGAAGACACCACCGCCACGTCACACGTTCCGTTCATCGTGATGGAGTACGTCGACGGACGAACGGTCAGGGACCTGCTGCGCGACGACCGGCGGCTGCTGCCCGAACGCGCGCTCGAGATCACCGACGGCGTGCTCCGCGCGCTCGACTACAGCCACCGGGCCGGCATCGTTCACCGGGACATCAAGCCCGGAAACGTGATGCTGAACCGGCAGGGCGAGATCAAGGTCATGGACTTCGGCATCGCGCGTGCGGTTGCTGACACGCAGGCGACGATGACCCAGACCGCCCAGGTGATCGGCACGGCCCAGTACCTGTCGCCGGAACAGGCCAGGGGCGAGCGGGTCGACGCGCGTTCTGACCTGTACTCGGTTGGCTGCTTGCTCTACGAACTGCTGACGGGCCGGCCGCCATTCACCGGCGACTCCCCGGTCGCGATCGCGTACCAGCACGTCCGCGAGGCGCCGATTCCGCCATCGCGGATCGATCCTGAACTGCCTGACTGGGCTGATCCGATCGTGCTCAGGGCGATGGAGAAGAGCCCGGACGACCGGTATCAGTCTGCTGCGGAGATGCGCAGCGACATCCAGCGCGCGCTGTCCGGCTTCTCGGTTGCCGCGGCGATGCCCATGACGGCCACGTACGCGCATCCCGGCCCTGGCACCCGCCGGATGGACCCGCTCGGCCAGACGCAGCTGCAGGGCCAGACCGGAGCGCTGCCGCCGTACGAGTACGGCCCGCCGGAGACCGGAGTGCGTCCGCGGCGCAAGAAGCCCGTCTGGCCGTGGATCGCCGCTGTGCTCGCGCTCGCCGTGATCGGCGGCGGCATCGCGGCCTACGAGCTCATCAACGGCACGGGCAGCAACGTCGCAGTGCCTAACGACTTGCAAGGTAAGGCGGTGCCGCTTGCCGTCAAGGAGCTGAGGCAGATGCACCTGAAGGCCCTCCCGGTCAAGCACAAGTCGGTGACGGGCCCGTACAACGTAGTCACGACGATCAGCCCGTCGGCCGGCACCAAGGTCCCCGAGAACACCACCGTCACCTTGAACTACAACGTCAAGCCGGGCGCGCAGGCGCTGCCCGACGTGTCAGGGATGAGCGTCAGCGACGCCACCGCCCTCCTCAACAAGAAGGGCTGGAAGGACGTCACAACCAGCGCTAGCCCGGTGGCAACGCTGAAGTTCAAGAGAGGCCAGGTGGTCAGCACCAACCCGACGGCTGGCAAGACCATCCCGCTCAGCACGCCGATCACGCTTAACGTGGCGGGCAGGAGCGTTGCGGTGCCGGCGCTGGCCGGTCTCACGCTAGACGATGCCACCGCCGCGCTGAACAATGTGGGCCTGGCTCCCAGCGTCGTCAAGACACCGGGCCCGCCTGGAACGCTGCCCGGAACGGTCTGGAGGTCCGCGCCGAGGCACGGCAGGCCAGTGCTGGCAGGCGGAATCGTGACGATCTACGTACAGCCCGGCAGCACGTCTTCGCCGTCGCCGACCTCATCCTCGCCGTCGCCGACGACGAGTCCCACGCCGACACCGAGCCCGTCGCCGAGCAGCAGTGTGACCCCAGGCGGGCTGCTGCCTCAGCTAGGCAAGCTGATACCCGGCACTCACTGAGCCGGGCTACGCTTACGGGCAAAGGTCGCCCGGCGGCGGGCGTCGGAGAGGCCCGAGCAGTGCTGCCCGCACTCGCCGCACATCATTCGACCAGGAGATCACCGTGCCTAAGTCCCGTGTCAGGAAGAAGGCGGTTTATACACCGCCGTCACGATCCACCAAGGCTCGGGTAAGCCCGCCGTGGCTGGTTCCGACAATGCTTGGTTGCCTGATCGTCGGCCTGGCATGGATCGCGACGTTCTATGTAAGCGGTCAGAAGCTGCCCGTGGAGGCGATCAACCAGTGGAACCTCGTCGTGGGGTTCGCGCTGATCGTTTCCGGCGTCATGCTCGCAACCCGCTGGCGATAGCGGCCAGCCCTGTTTAGACCCGCACGACCACCGTGTGCACCAACTGCAGGTCCCTGAGCACTACCCCGCCGATCAGCAGCCCGATCATGAGAATCGTGGCCGCGACCTGAATGAGAGTGCGGTTGGCCCGCGGCGCGTAGACGTACGCCGCAGTCAGCGCGCTGCCCGCGATCAGGCCGCCGACGTGGTCTTGCCACGCGATACCCGAGACCGTGAAGCTGATCACCAAGTTGATCGCGATTAGCACGACCACCATCCTGGCGTCGAGGTGCAGCCGCCTCGCCAGGATGAACCAAGCTCCGAACAAGCCGAAGATCGCTCCGGAAGCGCCGATTGCCGGACCCGAATTGGGCGGCGTGATCAGGTAGTACAGCACCGAGCCGCCGAGCGCGCTGACCAGGTACACGGCGAGGAAGCGGACCCGGCCGAGCATCTGCTCGAGTGAAGGGCCCACGACGTACAGCGCCCACATGTTGAAGGCGATGTGGAAGATGCCGAAACCCGTGGTAAGCGGCTCGTGCAGGAACGCGCTGGAGATCAGCCGGTACCAGTCGCCATATGCTACTCCGGCACGCTCGCCGATGACCGGGTCGAAACCCCCGCCGATCATGCCGCCGTACGCGATGAATTTGTCAGGACTGATCAGTTCAAGCAGGTAGACGAAGACGTTGATGCCGATCAGAGTCCAGGTGACTACCGGACGAGTCGTCACCCGGCCGCCGAACGGCGCCGTGGCGCTCCTGGACTCCCGGTTGCCTGACCTGATGCACTCGACGCACTGCTGGCCGACGGCCGCGGAGCGCAGGCAGTCAGGACATGCGGGTCGTCCGCACCGCACACATGAGACATATGTCTCGCGGTCGGGGTGCCTGAAGCAGGTCGGGGCGGACGCCGAGACTTCTGGGTCGGAGCTGGGTCCCGGGGGCGCTGCCATCGCTTTAGCCGCCAGCGGCCGCCGCGGCGCCGTTGCGCTCGATCACCACCGACTCGAGGACTACGTCATCGGACGGCTTGTCGTTCCTCCCGGTCCGCACCTTGCTGATCGCGTCGACGACCTCGGCCCCCGACACCACTTCACCGAAGATCGTGTGCTTGCCGGTAAGCCAGGGCGTCGGCACGGTGGTGATGAAGAACTGCGAGCCGTTCGTGCCAGGGCCAGCGTTCGCCATCGCGAGCAGGTATGGCCGGTCGAACACGAGGTCGGGGTGAAACTCGTCGCCAAACTTGTACCCAGGGCCACCGGTTCCGGTGCCGAGCGGGTCACCGCCCTGGATCATGAAGTCCGGGATCACCCGGTGGAAGATCGTCCCGTCATAAAGCCTTGCAGCGGCGGTCTTGCCGGTATTCGGATCAGTCCACTCCCGTCCGCCCTCCGCCAGTTCCACGAAGTTGCGCACCGTCTTGGGCGCGTGGTCGGGCAGCAGGCGGACTACGACGGTCCCCCGGTTGGTCCGCAGCGTTGCTTTCAGCGCATCGGTCATACCGAAATCCTGCCACGCTCCGAGCAGTGCCCGGGCACGGACGTTGCCGGCGGAGGCCGGCTGATGCACGACCTTCGGTCATAAACGCGGCATCCTGTGGTTGCCTGCCCTGAAGCGGGGAACCCCCCGATGGGTATTCGCGGGCGCGCTCCGGGGCTCGCCCAACTCAATCCCCCGGGGTCAACACTCACGGAGAGGTAGAGCAGTGTCTGTTATGTCCAAAAACAAGGCTGTCGTGCCAGCAGACATGCGGAGGCGGGCGAGAAAGATCGCCGCGCAGGCCTCGAAGCTGGCCGACCAGGCCCGTCCGATGACCACGACCGCGACTATCCGCGCGAAGCAAGGTGCGGCCGACGCCGCCGAATGGGCCAAGCCAGGGGTTGATATGGCCAGGGTCTGGATGGCCGTCCGCATGTACCGCGGCAGCGCGGCTGTCCAGAAGAAGGTCGCGCCCAAGGTCGCATTGGTCATGGCGGACACCGGCAAGAAGCTGTACCCGCCTAAAAAGCGGTCCCGCCTGCTGCCGGCGATTCTCTCCGGACTGGCCCTGCTGCTGGCCGGCGCGGCAGCAGCTGCAGCGATAATCATGCGCAAGAAGCGCATGGCCGAGACGATGCCACCGCCCCCGATGCCGTCTCCTGACGATCAGGCCCGCCCCGCGCGGGAAGCCGAAGTCAACGGCCTTTCCAGGACGCGCTGACTACGACGCGAGCTGCTGGCGCCCGGCATCCTGGTGTGGATGGTGCCGGGATCGCCAGGCTTGAGCATGCTATGGGTGGCTGACCGCGGCCCGGCCCGATGTCGGCAGCATCGGGCAGAATCGGACCTGTGCTGCTCAGTGAGATCGTCTCGACTTCCGCTGGCGTCGCCGCCACGTCGGCGAGGAAGGCGAAGATCGGCCAGATAGCCGAGCTGCTGGCACGTGTTCCGGTCGACGAGGTGCCGATCGCGGTCGCGTTCTTGTCGGGCGATCTCATCCAGCGGCAGATCGGCGTCGGATACGCGGCGCTGATGGGGCTGCCTGACTCATGGTCACCATGGTCCGGTTCTGCTGCCGCCGAGGCCGTGGCGGAGGAAGAGGCTCATACTGCACCAGCCGCACACGCGTCGCTGACCCTCACAGAGACCGACGCCGCGTTCGAGGAGATCGGTGCTCTTGCCGGGCAAGGCTCGCAGGCCAGGAGACGCGAACTGCTCGCCAGCCTGGTCGCTCGCGCGACCGAGAGCGAGCGGCAATTCCTGGTGCGGCTGATCGCGGGGGACCTGCGGCAGGGCGCGCTCGAGGGCGTGATGACCGACGCTGTAGCCAAGGCGGCCGGCGCTCCTGCTGCCGAGGTGCGCAGGGCGCACCAGCTGCGCGGATCACTTGCCGAGGTTGCCAAGGCGGCGCTTGGCGCCTCCGCCGCGGGTACCGCCGAGGACGTCGTCGCCGCGCTCAGGGCATTCACGCTGCGTGTCGGCCAGCCCGTCCGGCCGATGCTGGCGGCTTCGGCTCCAGACCTGGACGCTGCGCTCGAGAAGATCTCGCCCGCGGCGCTTGAGTGGAAGATCGACGGCATCCGGATTCAGATCCACCGCGCAGGCGACCGCGTCCGGGTATTCAGCAGGACGCTCGACGACATCACGCACCGTGTCCCGGAGATCGTCGCGATGGCGACGAACCTGCGAGTCACCTCCGCGGTCATCGACGGTGAGGCAGTGGCGCTGCGCCAAGATGGCACGCCATACCCGTTCCAGGTCACCGCGGCGCGAGCGGCCAGCCAGTCATCGCCGAGCGCCGGGGCAACACTGCGCGGGGCCGCGTCGGTGCCGTTGACCGCGTTTCTTTTCGACCTGCTGCACGTTGACGGCGAGGACCTCATTGACTTGCCGGAGGGCGAGCGGTTCGAGCGGCTGGCCGCCATCTCCCCGGCCGATGCGCTCATCCCGCGCATCGTCACAGCAGACCGCGCGGAAGCCGCTGACTTCTTCGCAGACGCGCTCGCCCGCGGCCACGAAGGCGTGGTGGTCAAGTCCGTCGGTTCAACCTACGGCGCCGGCCGGCGCGGCGGCGACTGGATCAAGGTCAAGCCGCGGACCACGCTGGACCTGGTCATCCTCGGCGCCGAGTGGGGGCACGGCCGCCGCACTGGCTGGTTGTCGAACCTGCATCTCGGCGCCAGGGATCCGCAGACCGGTGGATTCGTCATGCTTGGCAAGACGTTCAAGGGACTCACCGACGCCATGCTCACCTGGCAGACCGACCGGCTGCTCGCGCTCGCCGAGGAACCGCAGGCCAGATCAGAGGCCCGGCCTTTCGGCGTGGTGATGGTGCGCCCCGAGCTTGTGGCGGAAATCGCGTTCGACGGGGTCCAGGCCAGCCGGCGCTATCCCGGCGGCGTCACGCTCAGGTTCGCCCGGGTACTGCGTTACCGCGAGGACAAAAAGGCTCACGAGGCCGACACGATCGACATGGTTCGCGCCCTTTGGCCGCACCCTGAGCAAGATACCTAGCCGGCCGGACAGCCGCGAACGCCGTGCCATGATCTGTCCATGCGGACGCTGTGGCTTGACCAAGATGGCAAATGGCACACCAAGCTGCGCGGCCGCCAGATCCTCAACGATCCCCGGCTGAACCGCGGCACCGCGTTCAGTTACGCCGAGCGCCACGAGCTGGGAATTACCGGGCTGGTGCCACCCGCCCACGTAACTCTCGATGAGCAGGTGGCGCGCGTTTACGCCCAGTACCAGCGCCAGCCCGATGACCTCGCCAAGAACGTTCTGCTCACCGAGGTGCACGACAGGAACGAAGTGCTGTTCTACCGGCTGCTGCTCACTCACCTGCCGGAGATGCTGCCGATCGTGTACACGCCGACGATCGGCCAGGCGATCAAGAGCTACAGCCACGAGTACCGCAGACCGCGAGGCATCTACCTGTCCGTCGATCATCCCGAGCTGATCGAGGAGTCGTTGCGGGCAACCGGCCTTGTGGACGGCGACCTGGACTTGATCGTGGCGACCGACGCCGGGGCGATCCTCGGCATCGGCGACTGGGGAGTCGGCGGCATGCGCATCGCCGTCGGCAAGCTCTCGGTCTATACCGCTGCCGGCGGTATCGCGCCCAACCGGTCGGTGGCGATCATGCTCGACGTCGGCACCGACCGGCAGAGCCTGCTCGACGATCCGCTTTACATGGGCAATCGCCATCCGCGGGTGCCGCCCGAGCAGTACGACAGGTTCCTCGACGCGTTCGTCGAGATCGCGAGCAGGGTGTTCCCGCACGCGATGCTGCACTGGGAGGACGTCGGCCTGAGCAATGCCCGCCGGCTGCTCGACCGCTACCGGAGTCGTTTGCTGACGTTCAACGACGACATCCAGGGGACGGGAGCGGTCAACCTAGCCGCCGTTCTGGCTGCCGTCCGCGCGACCGGCACGAGCCTCGCGGACCACCGGATCGTCATCTACGGCGCAGGAACTGCCGGTACCGGGGTCGCCGACCAGCTCAGGGCGCAGATGCTGGCCGACGGGCTCACCCAGGAGGAGGCCTGCGCCAGGATCTGGGCGATCGACCGGCATGGCCTCATCACCAGTGACATGGCGGGCCTTAGCGACACGCAGAGCGTGTGCGCCCGCCACCCTGACGAAGTGGCCGGCTGGCAGCGCGACCCCGACCTCGGCGGCGTCGGCCTGGCCGAGGTAGTCGCGCGAGTGCACCCGACGATCCTGATCGGCACGTCAACGATGTCGGGCGCGTTCACCGAGGACATCGTCAGAGAGATGGCCGCGCATGTCGGTCGACCAGTGATCATGCCGATGTCCAATCCGACGGAGCTGTCGGAGGCCGATCCGGCCGACTTGATCAGGTGGACGGAGGGCAAGGCGCTGGTCGCAACCGGCAGCCCGTTTGACCCCGTCGAATACGCCGGCACAAAGTACGTGATCGGCCAGGCCAATAACGCGCTTGTGTTTCCCGGGATCGGCCTCGGCGTGATCGCGTCGCGTGCGTCCCGGGTCACCGATGGCATGCTGGTTGCGGCCGCCCACGCGGTCGCAAACCTGACGGACCCGACACAGCCGGGTGCTGCGTTGCTGCCCCAGGTCAGTACGCTTCGCGACACGTCAGTCGCCGTCGCGGTAGCGGTCGCGCGCGCCGCAGCCATGGATGGTGTTGCACGCTTGCCGGTCGAGGGCGATCTCCCGGCGCGCGTGCGCGAACTGATGTGGCAGCCGGCCTACCGGCCGATCATCCCCGAGTAACCCCTATCCAGGCCCACCAATGGACCGCTGGTGGTGCTGTGACCCCACCATGAGTTCAGCGGTGGGGCAGATCGAGCGCGTAGCATGCGCTGCGTGATTGTCCGGCGGATGTACTCGGTGCCTGAGCACATCACGTTGTTCGGCGCCGGTGCCGCGGCGATCGGCGCCGTCTATCCGATGATCATGGCGCACACCGGCGGGCAGGGCATACCGTGCCCGCTGCGCGCGATCACCGGGGTGCCGTGCCCATTCTGCGGCCTGACCACCGCCACTGTGGCGCTCGCGCACGGGCAGTGGTCGACAGCGGCGATGACAAGTCCGCTGACCTGCCTCGTCGCGCTAATGGTCGCTGGAACCGGTCCTTTGCTCGCGGCGAGATTCGCCGGCTTGATAGCACCGCCGCGACCGGTTACGCCAAGGACCCGGAAGCGAGTGACGATCGCAGTCGCCATCGTCGTCGGTCTGAACTGGCTGTTCGAACTACATCGTTATGGACTCATTTAGAAACTCGGAAGTCGCACGAATCTCCCTGAACATCCGGTTACAGTACTGTTTTGCCGCTGGCGGATCGGCGAGCGGAAATAGGAAGGGCAACCCCTCATGGCATACCAGGGCAATCCCCCGTACGAACCTGGTCCCCCAGGCGGTCAACCTCCTTATGGCGGCGGTCAGCCCCCTTATGGCGGCGACCAGCCCCCGTACGGTAACCAGCCTCCTTACGGAGGTGGCCAGCCTCCTTACGGCGCTGGTCAGCCCCCGTACGCCGGTGGTCAGCCCCCCTACGGCGGTGGCCAGCCGCCCTATGGCGGTCCGCCGCCGTATCAAGGGCCGCAGGGAATGTACGGGGCAGTACCGACCTATCAGTACTCCGACTGGATCCACCGCGTGGGCGGCTATCTCGTTGACGTTGGCCCGATCATCGTCGTGTCGTTCATCGTCGGCATGGCCCACAACTTCGCCCTGACGTCTGTGTTCTGGCTCATTTCGCTTGGCTATACGATCTGGAACCGCTGGATCCAGGGAGGCCAGGGTCAGAGCCTCGGCAAGAAGGCCGTCGGCATGCGGCTTCTGAGCGAGGAGACCGGGCAGCCGATCGGGACGCTCAACGCCTTCCTGCGCGACATCTGCCACTTCGTCGACAGCATCATCTGCTACGTCGGATTCCTGTTCCCGCTGTGGGACGCGAAGCGGCAGACGCTCGCCGACAAGATCATGCGGACGGTTGTCGTCCCGGCTTAGGCAAGCCGCTTCGTTTCTTGGCGTGCATCGAGGAGCCCGCGAGCGCAGTGCGCTCGCGGGCTTCTGTTTCGGGGGCGAGCCCGGTTAAGCAGCCCGAAATTGACTTTGGGTATGCCGAACAGCGCGGATATCCTCGGCAAGCTGAGATCAAACAGGGTGGGGAGTTCCGTGGGCCATGTCGAGGTGGCACATCTGTCCCACGCGCTTCCCGACGGGCGCGTGCTGCTTGACGACATCTCGTTCCGGGTCGGCGACGGGCGCACGGTCGCGCTGATCGGCCCGAACGGCGCTGGCAAGACCACGCTGCTGCGGCTGATCGCCGGTGACGTGACCCCGCAGAGCGGAACGATCACGCAAAGCGGCGGGCTCGGAGTCATGCGCCAGTTCATCGGCGGCATCAGGGACGAGACCACCGTGCGCGGCCTGTTGCTGTCGATCGCGTCTCAGCGGCTCAGGGATGCTGCCGCCAGGCTGGACGCGGCCGAGCTCGTGATGATGGAGCGCGACGACGAGCCCGCGCAAATGCGTTACGCCGCCGCGCTGGCCGAGTGGGGCGATGCGGGCGGCTATGAATACGAGGTGCACTGGGACGCGTGCACCGTGGCGGCCATTGGCATTCCGTTCGACCGGTGCCAGTGGCGCGAAGTGCGGACACTGTCCGGTGGCGAGCAGAAACGACTTGTCCTTGAGTCGTTGCTGCGGAGCGCTAACGAAGTTCTGCTGCTCGACGAGCCCGACAACTACCTTGACGTGCCCGCGAAGCTCTGGCTTGAGGAGCAGCTCTCGGCGACGCCGAAGACCGTGCTGCTCGTGAGCCACGATCGTGAGCTGCTCGCCGCCTGCGCGGACCGGATCATCACCGTCGAGGACGGGCATGTCTGGACGCACGGCGGCGGATTCGCGACCTATGCGCAGGCAAGGCGAGACCGGAACGACCGGCTCGACGAGTTGCGCAGGCGCTGGGACGAGGAACACGAGAAGCTGAAAGAACTGGTCAGAACGCTGCGGATAAAGGCCTCGTACAACGACGGCATGGCGTCGCGGTACCAGGCGGCTGTGACGAGGCTGACCAAGTTCGAAGAGGCCGGGCCACCTGAAGAGTCACCACGCGAGCAGAACGTGCGGATGCGCCTGCGTGGCGGCCGGACTGGCAAGCGGGCCGTGATTTGCGAGAACCTTGAGCTGACCGGGCTGATGAACTCGTTCGACCTTGAGGTCTGGTACGGCGAGCGGGTCGCGGTGCTCGGCTCGAACGGTTCGGGGAAGTCCCATTTCCTGCGGCTGCTCGAGGGCGACGATGTCGCGCATACGGGCGTCTGCCGGCTCGGCGCGCGGGTTGTACCTGGGATTTTCGCCCAGACGCATTCGCGACCGGATCTGGCCGGGCGCACGCCGCTCGAGATCTTGATGACCGAGCACGCGCTGCTGATCAACGAGGCGATGTCCGCACTGGCGCGGTATGAGCTGCAGTCCTGCGCCCGCCAGCGGTTCTCGAGCCTGTCCGGCGGTCAGCAGGCGCGCCTGCAGATCCTGCTACTTGAGCTGGCGGGCTCGACGCTCCTGCTGCTCGACGAGCCGACCGACAACCTCGACCTGGCCAGCGCCGAGGCGCTGCAAGAAGGCCTGGAAGGGTATGCAGGCACCGTGCTCGCTGTGACTCACGACCGGTGGTTCGCCAAGTCGTTCGACCGGTTCGTCGTGTTCGGCGAATCCGGCGACGTGTTCGAGGCGCCCGAGCCGGTCTGGGACTCCGGCCGCGTCGACCGCCCGCGGTGAGCGAACCGGTCCCGCCGGTCTGGGCCGCTCCCGTCTAGGTCTGCTGGGAGGCTTGCTGTCCTGCGGGTCTGCCTGTCCTACCCGGTGGGCCTGTCCTCTGTGCTTGCTAGGCTTGCTCGAATCTCGTAGATCTCGACCGATGCCTCGATCTCCGCGGCGACGCGATGCCCCGGACCCCGAGTAACAGCCAAAGGAAGCACCGTGAAGAAGCTGATCATGCTGGCCCTCGTGGCGCTCGGCCTCGCGGCCGTGTGGCGCAAGGTTCAGTCGGACCGTGCTGAACTCGACCTGTGGACCGAGGCGACAACCGCCGACGAATAGGCTGACAAAAGGCGGGCAGCCACTTTGTGACCGTCCGCCCAATGCCTTGCGGAACCTGCAACGACAGCGTTGGTTAGCTGTCCCCCGGATGATCCCCGCCTTCCACCCCTCCATCGGTGCGCTCAAGCTCAGCGTGCGCAACGTAGTACCCAGCGTTAACCGCTAGCCCTGAACCAAGCAATGACGTGGCGCGGCGTCTCTCGCCAGACGTCGGCCGGAACCCATTCGGTTCTCGTTTGGGCCTGTTGACCTGCGTGATCGCAGATCCCTGTGCGCCGGCGCCGATGGTCATCCCATCGTTGCCCAGCCCGACCAGCCCCAGCATCCTGGCTAGGATTGGCGGTCGAGCGTGCGCCGGGACGTAAACTGCATTCCCTCCGAACTGTAACCACGTCATGACAATCAGTGCCCCCCATAGGCCAATATAGATCCTCTTCGCAGTCATGTAATAGCTCAGAGTAACAGTTCATCGCTTTCCCGGCTAGGCCAGACAAGAATGACGTTCAGGATGCGACCGATAAGTGCCAGGCGTACAGAAGTGTCCGGTGGGACGGGACGACAGGAACCGGACCCGCTGCCCGGCTCGGATGTTCGCCTAACGCGATAGTCTGTCTGGCGGGATCACTTCGCTCACATCCAGTCTGACCTGTCCTGGTGCGCCCATGCGAACGTGGTGTTCCCCTAGGGGCTATAGCTCAGCTGGAAGAGCACCTGCTTTGCAAGCAGGGGGTCGTCGGTTCAAGTCCGACTAGCTCCACCAACATCGACGCTGGTCAGGAAGCACTTTCGCTCCTCGCCTTGCCGGTCCAGGCCGGGGCCGGCTTAGCCTTTGTGAACCATAAGCACCAGCTCCGGTGTGCGAGCCCGGTAGATGCTGCACGCGTTGGTTCTGGTTCCTGGGCGACAGTTCGCGGACGCGGTTCCGGTAGCTGGCTGACGGTGGTTCCGGTAGCTGGGCGACACTCCGGGCGAGTCCTTGGTTCTGGGCGTAGCCAGGCAGGCCAGCGCAGCTGTGGTCGTGGCCATCGTTTGTGGCCACGCGACGGTCGTGGCGGACTTTACGGCCACGCAGTCCTGCGACTCGGCCGCTATCCGGGTGATGTTGCTGGCCCAGCGGCTTGCTGCTGCCAACCAGATTGCCCTTCGGCTGGTCGTGCCGCCTGGCGCGGCGGAACGGGCCTTCGAGCGAGCCGATGATGACCGGGTGCTGCCCATCTATCCGACCCTGAGCCAGGCACTTCGCCTCAGCCCGCATT
>DATELR010000012.1:0-7999 GCA_035276345.1 Streptosporangiaceae bacterium
GGTTGCCGTCGGCATCCTTGATCTTGTCGGCGTCGACGGCAACCTCGAACCCTTCCGGCTCGGCGCGGCGAGAAGTGAGTATGTCGATATCGATGGCTGTGCAGCCGCCGATGGCGGCGAGCAACAGCTCCGTCGGGGTGAAGTCGGTCCCGTCGCCGGTGCCGAAAGTGATCTCGCCGCCACGGTCGTTGGCGACTGCGAATCGCCCTGCAGATACCCGCCGGACGGTCACGGTGCGGTGAGTGCTTGCCATGTACTAAACCTGCCACAAGATCGCGGCCATGAGCCGCATGGCATCGTCGGCTACCCGGCGGTCGCGCGGGCCGCGGTATCGTGGCCGCCGAGCGCAAGGGCGGCTGCGGCAAGCGCGAAATAGGTGAGCGCGCTGATCCTGGCTCGGCGCCGCCGTGCGCGGGCGGTGCGCGCCAGCCGGTCGGCGAGCCAGGAGGCGAGCAGGACGTAGCAGGTATCGACGCTCATGGCGATCACGATGTAGATGGCGCCGAGCAGCACGACCTGGGGCGGCACGGCCTCGCCGCTACGGATGAACTGAGGGAAGTAGGCCAGGAAGAACACCGCTACCTTCGGATTGAGAAGCTGTACGACCAGGCCGCGTCCGTACGCGGCCCAGTTGCTCGCTCCGGCAGCCTCGCCGCCTGGTTCGTCTTCTTCACCCGTGTCACGCCAGGCCCGGATGCCGAGGAAGACCAGGTACGCGGCGCCGCCGTAGCGCAGCACGGAAAGCGCCACCGGCGATGCGGCGATCAGTGCCGTGATTCCCAGCGCAGCGCCCGCGATGTAGACGGCCTCACCCGTCTCGATACCGAGCATCGAGGCCAGCCCGGTCCGGCGTCCGTCGCCAACCGACCGGCCGACCACGTAGAGCACGCCGGGTCCTGGCGTCACGGTCAGCACAAAGGTTGCGATCGCGAAAACACCGAGCAGGCGGGCATCAGGCATGTTCGCAGCCTAGTTACGTCAGCGCAGGCTCGGTGGCCTGGGCATGGGCGTCGTCGACGATGTCCTGAAGCCGGCCAAGCTGGTGACCGATCCGCACGCCCAGCAGAGCAGTGCCGATACAGCCGGCGCAAAGCAGGCCGATCCACACCACGGCAGCGCCAGCGGCGATCAGGCCGGCGCAGATCGCAGGTGATGCGACGAACGCGATCGAATACGCCATGGTGGCCAGGGCGTTGGCACGGCCCCTGACCCGGTCGCTGGCAAGGCTGTTGACCAGCGGCGAGGTTGTCGGCGCCATGAAGGTCTCACCGACAGCGAACAGCCCGCTGAACACCAGCACGGCACCTATCCGCAATCCCTCGGAAACCGGCAGTGCCGACAGGCCGAAGACGGCCCAGGACGCTGCCCAGATCAGGCCGATGACCGATAGCGCGCGACTCCGCCGCAGCCGCCTGACCAGGCGCAGCACAAACAGCTGGAAGATCACGATGACGGCGGTGTTGAGCGTGATTGACAGGGCGACGATATGAACGGGCAGGCGTCCCTCGACGGTTGCATAAGCCGGCAGACCTGAGTCGAGCGCCGCGTAGCCGGTAAAGGCAAGAGCGAGAATGGCGAGAAGCGCTGTCCGCAGCGGCCGGTTCGCAAGTACTTCGCGATAACCGCCTTTCGCCTGCTCGGCCTCATGGCTCGGGCGCACGTTGGGCAGAGCGAGCAGCATCGCCGCGAAGATTACGCACGACACCGCGTTGGCCAGGAACAGCAGCTGGAACGAGGCGGGTTGAGCTGGGTCGGCGACTGCCGCACCGATGGCTCCGCCGACGCCGATGCCAGCGTTGACGCAGGTGAAGTTGATGGCGAAGGCGCGCTGCTGACGGGCGGGTTCTTTGTTGACTCCGGCCAGCATGGTCTGGAAGGCAGGGAACGAGGGGCCGAGCGACGTGCCAAGCAGCAGCACGACAGGCAGGGCGGTCGCTGCGCTGTGCACCCATGCCAGGCCACCTTCGGCAAGCGCCTGGCCGCACAGCACCGCGAAGAGAACCGGGCGGGCGCCAAACCGGTCAAGTGCGATGCCAGTCAGCGGTACCGCGACGAGACCGACCGCGCCGATGGCAGCCATCAGCGCGCCGACTTCGGGCAGCGCAATGCCCCTGACCTGATGCAGGTAGATCAGGGTCAGCGGCAGCACAAGGCCGGTACCGAGGGACGACACGGCCTCGCCGGCGACGAGGAGCCAGGTCGCGCGGGATAGCGACGCACGGGACATAAGTTCCAGCCTTGCGGCCTGGCCGGGCCGCGGTCCAGTGAATATCAGGCGCCGACGGTTCCGTCGATCGCCTCGCGCAGGAAGTCGGCATGGCCGTTGTGCCTGGCGTACTCGAGCAGGACGTGAACCATCACCAGCCGAAGTGAAACATCCTCATCCCAGCGGGCGAAATGGGCGACTACGTCGAGCGACGGTGCCGCTGCCTCGATCTGGCGCGATCGCTGCACCTCGGCTTCCCAGGCGGCGAAGGCCTCTGACCTGGTCGACGTCCGCGCGTCGTAGGCAACCTGGTAGTCACCCTCGTCAGACCAGACGAAGCCGACGTCCTCGGCGGCGATCACGCGCCGGAACCACGTTCGCTCCACCTCCGCCATGTGCCGCACCAGTCCGAGCAGCGACAACGTGGACGGCGGCGAAGATTGGCTGCGCAAGTCTTCGTCGCTGAGCCCGTGGCACTTCATGGCGAGCGTCGCGCGATGGTAATCGAGAAAGGCACGCAGCGTCTCGCGCTCGCCGGCGGTTACCGGCGGGCCCACTCGCGGCGGGAAAGGGTCAGCGGCCATGACGCGATCAGCCTAGCGGCCAGCGGGGCGGCCTGATTCGACCAGCGCGGTGACGACCGGATAGGGCAGGTGCTTCGGGTGCACCAGAAGAGCCCTGGCCAGATGCCTGATCGCGGGGCGCAGCGGGACGAGCATGGCCTCGCTGTAACGCCAGGCGCCTGCCTCATCGGCCGGGAACATGCGTGTTATGCCGCGACGGAACCGCCTGGCATCGCCACCGTCCGAACGCCACGTTGGCAGCCAGCGTCTGAGTTCGTCCTCGCCTTCCAGCATCGACCAGCTCATCAGCCGCTCAGCGATCTGCCCGGCCGCGTCGATGACGAATCCGTTATCCCCTGCACCCCTGATCCGATGCACCCGGCCCTCGGAGTTCTTGCCGTGATGAATGCTGGCCGAGCTGAACTCGGCACCGGTCGCGAGCGCTGCCACAGCGTGCCCAGCCTCGTGCCACGCGGTGCGGACCGCGGCCCGCCTGGCCGGGCCGTACGTCGGGTAGCAACCGCAGTCATAGCGCTGCCTGATCCACAGCTCATGCACCAGCGACTCGTCGTCGTACCTGATCAGCCGGCCGAGATGGGCGGTAATCCCGGACAGCGTGCGCTGCTGCGCGGGCGTCAGCATGAGTCGACGATATGGCACGATGCGGCGTGCTTGTCGGCAGCCGGTGGTAGGACGAAGCAATGACGGCAAAGCGAATGCGATATGGCGCAGTGCTGCCCGGCGGGACTGCTCCTGAGCAAGTGGAGCTGGGCGTGCTGGCGGAGCGCTGCGGCTGGGACGGGGTGTTCACCTGGGAAGCGGCGTACGGGGTGGATCCATGGAGCGTGCTTGCAGCGATTGCGGCCAGGACGTCCCTGGTCAGGCTCGGCACGATGCTGACGCCACTGCCGTGGCGGCGGCCGTGGAAGGTGGCCAGTCAGGTGGCGACGGTCGATCAGATCTCCCGCGGGAGGGCGATACTGGCGGTCGGGGTGGGGGCGACCGATACGAACCTGCCAGACACCGGCGAGGAAATCCGCTTGCGCGAGAGGGCCGAGATGCTTGATGAAGGTATCGACCTGATCCGGGCGCTCTGGGACGGCAAGGGCAGCTACGACGGACGCCATTACCGATATCACTCGGAACGGACTGACCTCGTGGCGGCGGTGCGGCCGGTGCAGGACCGGATCCCGGTCTGGGTGGTGGGCGTGTGGCCTGGGCGGAAGTCCATGCGCCGCGTCTTGCGCTGTGACGGCCTGATACCGCAGTTCAGGGAGAACGGGGAGGTCTCCGGACCGGACGGCGTTCGCGCGGCAAGGCTGTGGCTCGCCGAGAACGGCGCCGGGGGTGATCATGACGTGATCGCTGACGGCGAGACCCCGGCTGGCGATCCTGGCGAGGTCGGCTCGTGGGCGAAGGCGGGGTGCACATGGTGGCTGGAGACGCGGTGGGGCGTGCAGGAAGATCTGGCCCAGCGCGTATCGGCGATGCGCGAGAGGCTCGAGGCCGGGCCGCCGAAGAGCGCCGCGGATGGAGGAGTTTCATGATCGGGCGCATGCATCATGTGATCATCGACTGTCCTGATCCGATAGCACTCGCCGGTTTCTA
Source organism: Streptosporangiaceae bacterium (assembly GCA_035276345.1). Classification (GTDB taxonomy): domain Bacteria; phylum Actinomycetota; class Actinomycetes; order Streptosporangiales; family Streptosporangiaceae; genus Chersky-822. The sequence goes on from DATELR010000012.1 coordinate 4,378, forward strand.
CGCCGAGCTTCTTGGCCAGCCCGTGACATACAGAAGTGAAGACTTCGCGGTGGTAGCCGCCAACGACCACACCTCGGGCCTGGGCTTTCAGCTCGCACGCGGCAACCGCGAGCCGACCTGGCCGGACAACGAGGTTCCGCAGCAATTTCACATCGACGTAATGGTTGACGACCTGGACGTGGCAGCCGGCCGCGCGCTGGCTATCGGAGCACGGCGACTCCAGGCCAGCGGGCCCGACCAGCACGCCTTCGTCTTCGCCGACCCGGCCGGCCATCCGTTCTGCCTGATACCGCGGCCCAGCTGGGCAAGTCCGGTCGGCGCTGACAGGCGTGCCTAAGCCTGATCGAGCTCGGCGATCAGCTTCGCTGGTGCCTTGCGCCGCCAGGATTCGGCGAGAAGCTCCCCGATCTGGCCGGGAGCGGCGGCGGGAAGGTTGACGCGCACTCCCCTGGTCTTGCCGCCCCATAGCAGCGGCTCGAACACCGCAGGGTCTTCTGCCAGGCACGCCTCGGTCTCGGCCAGGTCAACGAAGACATGCAAGTGCACCTCGTCAGGCGGCACGGTCGCGAAGATCTTGCCGCGGACGCGGAACGAGACCATGTCGAAATGCGGTTCCTCCGTCGCGCCCGGCAGGGCGAGCGCCAGCTCGCGCACGACAGCCAGGTTGACCGGCTCTGCTCTGGCCACTCGCTCAGCGTAACTGTCGGGCAAGCGCCAGGGCCTTCAGGGACTTCGCCAACAACGGCCGGCCACATAGGTTAGTCCCATGACGGAACAGCCGATGCCTGAGGAGATTCAGGCGTGCGCGTTCTTCCTGGCCGATCACGCGGTGGTGGAGAACGGCAAGCTGTATGTCAACGGGGGCTTCTGGAACCAGGTCTACAGCGCCGAGTTCCCTGTAGTCAGGGCATTCGCGTTAGCGGCCGTGCTGCATATCCCATGGCGCAAACACCACCAGGGGCACGGATTCGCTGTGACGTTCGAGGACGCCGACGGCCGACCGCTGGCTGCCCGGTTCGAGGGTCAGTTCAGCGTGGGTACCTCGCCCACCATGCGTGTGGGTGATTTCACGGTGATACCGGTGGCGGCCTTCGTCACCAATTTCGTCCTGGATCATCCAGGCGATTACGCGGCCCTGCTTCAGGTCAATGGCGTGGAGCTGGCACGCTGGCGGTTCCGCGCGATCCAGGCTCATGACCCTGCTGCCGGCACTCAAGCGGGTGCAGGCGCCGCTCCCCCGCCGGAAGAGATCTAGCGGATGAAGGGCGGCCCGCGGGAGCGGCTCCGTTCCGAGCGGGCGGCGGCGGCCAGCCGGCTGGCTGGCCTGGAGCGAGAGCTCGGCTCGGTGGTCGAGTCGACAAGCCAGGCGAACACCGACGATGAACACGACCCCGAGGGTGCGACCATCGCCTACGAGCGACAGCACGTCGCCGCGCTGATCAGCCAGGCGAAGGACAGACTCACCGAGATCGATGCGGCGATCGGGCGGCTCGAGGCAGGCAGTTACGGACGCTGCGCGCATTGCGGAGAGCCGATTGCGCCCGAGCGCCTTGCCGTCCGGCCGTCCGCGTCGACCTGCATCAATTGCGCCGAGAGTAACCGTCGCTGAGCGCCGTGCCATGACCGGCCGGCGATGCTCACTCGATCACGCCACGGTCTGCCGGACCGTCGGAATGCCTCGAAACGGCTCGTTGTCAGCGTCAGCTCACCGATCTCGGCGGTACCGGATCCCGCCAGGTATTCGCCATCCTCGGTGCGGATCCGTACCGGCAAGGGAACCTCGAGCCAGTTAAGCAGTAGCGGTGTGCAGGCGCGCACGGCTGCGCAGTCCCTGGCACCTGGATTGCCGAGCGCCCCCTGATGTCCTGCTCATGACTGGCGACGTCGATGACCGCTGGCCACACCTCGTGAGCCGCGATTGCCGCTTCGAAGTCAGCTGCAGCGGCCGCCCATCTGGCCAGCACTTCAGCGACCGGCAGGCCGCCCAGCCTGGCGACCTGGCCGGCGGTGAACTCATCGGTCGGTATTCCCTTGAGTCGCCCCGAGGCCGCATCCTCAGGGATCGCGGTGAGATGCGCGACGATGTCCCTGACGGTCCAGGCGGGGCAGGCGGGCGTCCGGATATCCAGTTCCGGATCGGTCAGCCCAGCGACCAGGTTCATCACTCGCAGCCTGGTTTCCCGGTAGAGGCGGGCGAGGTCGATAACGGGGCGCTCGTCCATGCACGAACGATAACGCCCGGAGACGAGGTGTCGCGAGAGTCGAACCTGGTCGCGTCCTGATCAGGTGGGTACGGACAGCGAGAGCCCGAACCTGGCCTGCGCGTCGGTCCACCAGGAGCGCAGCTCGAGCCCCGCGCCGGCGAGCTCGGCGGCGACCCCTTCGCGCCGGAACTTGGCCGAGATCTCCGTGCGCATCTCTTCCCCCGCGGTGAACTGGACGCTCAGATTCATCGCCTTCAGCAGCACGGCCTGATCGATGGCCGATCGCAACCGCATCTCGATCCACTCGTCCGTGGCGTTCCAGACGGCGACATGATCGAACTCATCGAGATCGAAGTTGCCCTCAAGCTCTGCGTTGAGTACCCGGAGGATGTTCTTGTTGAATTCCGCCGTCACGCCAGCGGCGTCGTCATAGGCGGCGATCAATATCTGCGGGTCTTTGACGAGATCGGTGCCGAGCAGCAGCGCGTCGCCGTCCCGCAGCTGTGCGCGCAGGTTGGCGAGGAACTCGGCGCGCTCGGCCGGCAGAAGGTTGCCGATCGTGCCGCCGAGGAACACGACCAGACGGGGCCCGCTTGAGTCAGGGAAGCCGAGGTGCTCAGTGAAGTCGGACAGAACCGCGTGCACGCGCAGGCCGGGATACCTGGCCAGCATCCTGGACGCTGCCGTGACGAGCGCGGCCTCACTGACGTCGACCGGGACGTACTCGGCCAGCTGACTGGCCTCGGCGAGCGCGTCGAGCAGCAGCCGGGTTTTATCGCCGGACCCAGACCCGAGCTCGACCAGCGTCGATGATCTCGTGGCTGCGGCGATCTCAGCGGCGAAAGCAGCGAGGATCTCACGCTCAGCCCTGGTCGGGTAATACTCGTCGAGCAACGTGATCTTGTCGAACAATTCGCTGCCGCGTTCGTCGTAGAACCACTTGGGCGGCAGTGACTTGGGAGTCGAGGTCAGGCCGGCGAGGACGTCGGCACGCAGCGATGCCTCAAAGAAGCGGTCGGGCAGTCGTCGGTCGATCGGGATGCTCGTCATGCCTCTCGCTTTCCGTTTGATTGTCCGGCCGCTGCCGCGGGCGCGAATTGACCTGCCGGTACTGCAGGTGCGATCGGGCTGACGGTCACCCCGGCGGTGGTCGCCTCCACGACGCTCCCGTCGGGCACCGCCTGCCAGTCTTCGTCATCGTCGGACGGCTCTGAGGCAACCAGGACGCCGTCAGCCCGGTGCCGGAAGCACAACGAGTCGCCGGCGGCGGTCGCGGCGATCAGATGCCCGTCTGTGAGCAGCAGATTGAACCGGCCGGTCCCGCCTGCCGCCCAGATGTCGGCGACGGTGCCTGCCAGGGCGGCAGCCGCGGGTTCACCGGCCTTGAGCCTGCTCAGCACCAGGCCCCACAACAAGGC
>DATELR010000013.1:0-8565 GCA_035276345.1 Streptosporangiaceae bacterium
CCTCGGCGGCCTGCGGGTCGGCGGCGGCCTGCAGCTGCCCGGCGGCCGCAGTCAGCTTCTCCACCAGCGCGGCCGCGTCCTTCAGCAGGGCCGCCCGCAGCTCCGACGCACGGGCGGTGGCCATAGTGACCGGCCGGTTCAGATCATCAGGCTGCTGGCCGTCCCGGCCGGCCGCGCGGCGGTCCAGCGCGGCGCGGGCGCGGAACGCGGTCATCGCAGTGTGTGCGAGCCGCCCCTGATCGTCGGCCAAGTCACAGTACTTCGGCCGGGCGCCGGTCTCGGACGACGCCGGTCGCGTGGGCCGCTCGCACCCCGGATAAGCGCACGTCACGACGGCTTGGGCGGTGACTGGTTCACTCATGGACCCGATCCTAGCATTATTCTGTTTCATTAATATGAAATGAAACAGAGTAATGAAATGAAATGTTGACTGACGCGTTGCGATGAGGCCTGTGTATCAGGTCAGGCCTAGGGGGCTGACCTGGCCACTTCTCTGGGATGTGGCCCTGCGTTGCGCGGTTGCAATAGCCGCAGTGCGGCGAGCGCGTCTGCGAGCGGGATGCGTTCTTGCTCGATGCGCCGGTGGCCTTTCCACGCCGGGTCGGTAAGCGTGTGGTACATGGCACGCTCGGCTGCGTCCAGGTGCGGCAGGTCACGACGGGTTCCAGGGCCAAGTGGTGTTCCGCGGCGATCAAGGGAAGTGCCGAATGGCGCATACCGCTTGAAGGTCGCCAGGTCCATGAGCATCGAGAGGGCGGGGACGCCGTCGGCGCGGAACCCGTCGAGGATCTCGAAGCCGACCGCATCGATGTCACCCCAGTACACCAGCAGCGGCGCTTCGACGAGCCACGGCAGCGCGGCGGCTGCGGCGCCGCCGAACCCGCCGCCTTCTACACACACGCCGCCTGTCACGGCCGGGAACGCGACGGCAGTGTCCTTGTTCTCGGAGATGATGACCACCTGCGGTGTGTACGGCAGCTGGACGTGGTCGCCGATGCTGGCGCAGTCGTGCCGTCGGCCGTCGGCGCCGCGGTGTTCCGGGTCGAGATAGGTCAGGTGGACGCGTGGCGGGTGCGGCGGCGCGAGCGGCAGCGTGTCGAGGCCGGCGAGCATAGCGACGAGGTGCTGGCGGGTGTTGAGCCACTTGGCGTGCATGCCGGGCACTGGCACCTGCCGCGGTGTCAGGCCTGTCGCGTCATTGTCCCGGAACCATGCGGCCGCGTCGCACAGCAACGCGAAGTCGATGTCGGTCCAGTCGGCGACTTCCCGCAGCATGCGCGGCAGGTTCGCCACCGGCATGAACCGCTCGGCGAGTGCCGTGCCGCGGGTCCGGGCGCGGGCCAGGCGTACGGTCCATTCCGGGCCACTGAGCCGTGCAGCGGCGTCGATGTCCTCGACCTGAAGGTGCGTCGCGATGGCCTGGACGGTACCGTGCACGCGCCTGGCCGCGTCGACAAGCTCGATGTCGGCGCCCGCTTGCCTGGCGTGCCACTGCCGCAAGGCGAGTGTCTTGGCCTGGTAGGCGGCGAATTGCTGCTCGAGCTCTTGCCTGCCCGGCGCGCCGAGGGGGAACGAGTGGGGCCACGGGCCGCTGTCCCCTGAGACGCGCTCGCCGCCGGGACCTGTCCCGCGGAGCACGTCGCCGGCTACCACGTGCGGCCAGCTGCGGCGCAGCCGCGCGGTCACGTCGGCGACGATCTGGTCTGGTGTCTTCACGGCTGCAGGCCGGAAGCGTTCTGGTCGGCGGGGGTCACGTCGTCGATGCCGCGCAGGCGGGTGAGGTAGGAGTACCCGGCCGGGGACTTGGTGACGGTGAGGATGAGCCGCATGGCAGGCTCAAGCGCGGTCACCTTGTCGAGCGGGACACCGACGATCAGCTGGAACCCCAGCTTCTTCCACGCCTCTATCGACCGGCCCGCGAATTCGGAGTCAGACTTGATGAAGCCCTCGTCCAGGAACACCGGCGCGAACCGCGGCTGGCGGTCCTCGTCGCCGAGCTGGTACCGCAGCGCGGCGCCGACGATGAACGCCATCAGTTCCTGCGTTTCGCCGCCGCTCTTGCCCCCGAGGGACGCATAGGTGGCGAGCTCGCGGCCGCGCGCGTCAACGCGGACAGCGGTGATCTCCACATGTCGGCGCACGTCGAGGTACAGGTCCCGGCTGACATCCCCCGGTCGCGCGCCGCCGTCTGGCCTGCGGATAAGCGCAATGAACGACCGCAGCTGCAGGAACCGCTGCTCGGCCTGCTCGTCGCTGACGTCGGCGGTGACGCCGGAGGCGAGCTGCGCGAGCTCCTTGCGGAACCGGGCGACGACGTCGGAGTGCAGAATCCGCAGGGAGATGCGCAGCCGGTCGTTCGCTGGGCCGAACGGCAAGGTGGCGAGAATGTCGTTGACGGGGTCGAGACGGGCGCGGATCTCATCGAGTGCTGCACCGAACGCGCCCGCCAGGGGTACGAGGTCCTGCCCGCTCCATTCCGACAGACGACGGCGCCATTCCCGGCGGCGTTCGGCGAGGCCAGTCGCGACGATCTTGTCCAGGATGTCGCGGTACTCAGGGTAGGAGTCGATGCCGACACCTCGGTTCGGGTCAGGCCAGCGGGACTGGAACTGCTCGAAGATGCCAGCCAAGGCGGCAGTCGCCCCGGCAGCCTTCTCCCGCGCACGGGAGGTCCGGTCGGCCAGGCGGGAGCGGAGCTTCGGCAGGCTGCGGTCGAAGTCGGCGAGGCTATCCAGGCTGCCGACCTCCACGAACACCGTGTCGAGATAGTCGGCCTGGTCGTCGAGGAGCGTGACGGTGCCATCGGCGTCGATCCGGTCGATCGCACGTGTCGTATCATCCTGCTGCTCGCACAGCTGCGCGTACTCCTCCTCAACAGCATCGAGCCGGTCCTTCGCACGGACCGACTCGGCTTGCGCTCCGGCCAGCTGGTTCTCCATGCGGGAGTGCTCCTCGTCGAGGGCGGCGAGGACATCGTCGGCCGCCAGGAGCCGGCCGAGCTCGTCTTGCTTGCTGGCCAGGTGCGCCTGGGCGCTGTCCAGGTCGATATCGCCCCACTCGGTGGCCTGCACCCACTTGTGCGCGCTCTCCAGCCGGTGCAGCTGCTGCGCCTGTACGTCGAGCACACGTTCGCGGCGCAGGAGCTCTCCTAGGGAGGCGTCGAGTCCGCTGATCTCGGTTGTGATCTCGGCAAGCCGGTCGGCGGAGGAGAACCCGATGATGGATGCATCGGACAGGTCGCCATGCGCGCCGCGGCGGCCGTTGCGGGTCTGCCCATTGCTGGTGACGCGCGGTCCGTCGCCGTCGAGGTCTGTGGGCGATCCGACGCACAGGTGATCGGTTCCGCGGCGTGTGACACGCTCGCGGATCCACCAGCTGAACGGCGACTCCTTGTACAGCAGCTTTCCGGAGATGTAGCGCGGATCGCCGGGTTCACCGGCGTGCGGGCGGGGCGCGACCCCTTCGAACTGAACGCGGACGGGCAGGCGAATGGGGTCGATGGCGCGCGACAGCTGCTGCAGGCGGCGATCATCGACGAGCAAGACGCGTGCGACCGAGTACAGGGTGACCTCGGCGGCCTTGCGCCAGGCCCGCTCGCCGGGGGCGACGTCGATGAGCTCGGCGACGAACGACAGCTCGGCGGGGTCGAGGCCGGCTGCGGCCGCGATCGCCAGGCGTGCCTCATGTAGCCGACGCGGGACACGGCCGGTGCGCCCGGTGAGTGAGTCTCGTTCGGCGATCAGGTCGGCGCGGCGGGCCTGCGCGGGCCAGCCTTGCTCGCGTAGCTGCTGCTGCTCACTGGAAAGTCCTTGCAGCTTGCCGGGCAGCGCGGCGAGGAATGCCTCGGCGGCGGCTCGCGCGGAGGCGAAGTGCGCGGCGGTCACCGGGTCGATGCCGAGGTCGGCAGTTCCGGCGGCGAACGTGGCGCGTCGGCCGCAGACAGTATCACGGGCAGTCTGGGCGGCCTCAACCTCGGCCTTGAGCCGCTTGATGGTGTCGCCGCCGGCAGTGCGCTGCGCCTCTTCGACGCGGGCGAGTTCGCCCTTGAGGCGGGCGTGCTCCTCACGGGCGACGCGGCATCGTTCCGTGAGCAGGGCGCGGGACTCCAGTGCGACGCGCGTGGCGGAGGCGAGCAGCTGCTCGCGAGTGCGCAACTGCCACAGCAGGAAGGGTGTGGCGCCGGGGCGGCCAGCGCCGAATGTGTCGACGAGCTCCTCGTCGGCGAGGGCCTGCTCGCGCTCGTCCCACAGCTGCGGCAGCCGCACGAGTGCGTGCTGCTTCTCCGCGGCGGCCTGCATCTCCTGGTAGGACGCGTCGAGGTCGTCGAAGTGTCTGGCGGCGTTGTCCGCGGCCGCATAGGTGGCGGGCTGCTCGAGGACCATCGCCTTGTACAGCCCGTCGACGGTGCGGACCTGCTGGCCGGCCTGAATGCGGCCCAGCAGCCGCAGCGCCTTGGCGCCGTTCCCGCCGGCGCCGATGCCGAGCCGGTCGAACAGCCGCTGCGCGAACTCGGTGTACGTGCGCGATGAACATCGATGGCCAGCGGGTCATCATGGCCCGCTTGTCGAATTTGGCCGCGGCGAGCGGCTCGAGCTCGCGCAGGTCAAGGCGCCCGTCGAGGGTCGCCATCTTCATCGTGATGTCCTTGAACGCGACAGCACCGCGCGGCACATGGTAGGCGCGCAGCGCCGTGAGCCGACGGCCGACGCCATCGGTGAAGGTCATCGAGATCGCGCCCCAGGTGGGGCCGTCGATGCCCCGCAGCACCTTATCGGCGAGGGCGCCGGTGCCGGCTTCGCGGCTATCGTCGATCTTGCCGCGCAGGTACGTGAGCAGGTTGCGCTGTTCGGGGTTCCGGGCGCGCCCGGCGGCGGCGTCATTCGAGGCGCCGTTGAATGGGGTATCGGACGGCATCATCAGCGCGAGGTACGCGTCAAGGATGGTCGATTTCCCGGTGCCGGACGCACCTGACAGCAGCGTCGCTTCCGGGTCGAGGTCAATGACCGTGTGGCCGTGGAAGCCACCCCAGTTCACCAGCTGCATCGACTCGCCGATCCACTGGGTCTCGCCGGTCCCGGCCGGGTCGGGCAGCAGCGTCGGCTGGCTCATCCGCGCTCTCCTGTCGTGCTGGTGCCGTCCGCGGCGTCGAGCCAGCCGAGGTCCTCTCCGGGTCCGGCGCCGGGCGCTGGGGCGCCGGTCAGGTCAAGATCGAGCCCGGCCGCCCGGCCGGGGCCGCCGCTGCCGTCCGCTGGAGGCTTGCCGTTGAGGCTCAGGAGGGTGTCGAGCAGTTCCTCCAGGCGCGGTAGCGGCAGGATGACGTCGATGACGGGAGCGACGCGCAGCCGCTGCTCGTCGCCCGTCTTGAGCAGGATGCCAGAACGCTGCAGCGACAGGATCGCGTTCTCGACCTTCCGGGCGTCGCCCGAGCGGTCGTTGGCGTCCGGCGGGCGGAAGCGGGCGACGGCGTCGAGGAGCTCTTCCCGGTCGACGAGGACGGCGTCAGCGCCGTCAGCACGTTCGGACCGGAACCGCTGCCGCAGGAAGATCAGCAAGATGGTTTCCTCGCGGGTGTGCGCGATGTCATGCAGCAAGGTCGGGAACCGGCCGTCACCTTCGGGGACGGCCTGGCGCTTGAACGCGATCTGCGCGTGCGCGTCGATGTGCAGGTCGAGGAACAGGTCGTTGAGCCGGGACCGCAGTTGCACCTGAGCGCCGATAAGGGTGCGCCATTCGGCCGGGTGCTGCTCGGCGCTGATGTAGCGGTGCTTGAGGAGGAAGACTAGAGTGCAGCGCTGCTCGTAGGTGAGTGTGCCTTCGTCGCCTTCGAACAGCGACAGGCTGCGGCCCTCAATGTCGGCATCCTCGACGACGCCGGGCCCGTCGATGAACGCGTCGCCGGACTCATCGCCGGGGTCGATGCTGTCTGCGAGGCCGGGCGCGGCCGGTTGAGGAACGGTCATCGGTTCCCGCTCGCCGTGTTCAGTGACTTGCCGGGACGGCTGAATGCTGCTGCGGTCGCCGTAGGTGGTGCCGGCTGCGGAGGTCACGGGCTGACTCCTTTGGCGAGGGCGTCCGCGTCATCCGCGCGCAGCCGCAGGACAGGCATGGCGAATATGCGGCAGGTGCCGTCAGGACGGACCGTTTCGACGCGTTCCTCCCGCTCGAGCGCGGCCATGACCGCTCCGGTGTCGGACAGGTCGCTGGCGGGGTCACCGGGGCGGGCGCCCAAGAGCAGGTGGATGAGCCCGATCAGCTCGACGGGTCGGCGCAGGTCGTCCGGGAGCGCACCGAACACCTCGGCGATGCTGTCCAGCTCTCCGGTGGCCACGGCCGCGATGAGCCGCTCGCGGAGCCGGGCGAGGCTGGGGCCGCCCTGGTTACGGATGGCATCCAGGTCAAGTGCGGGCGGGACGGTGCCGGACATGTCCTCCAGCGGCGGAGGCGGCGCAGCCCCGGCGGGATCCCAGAACCGTTCGCGCAGGTGCTCGACGTCGATCTTTGCGGGTACGAGCTCCACTCCGATGGTGGCCCGGGGGCCGGCGGTGCGCATCCAGATCTCGAGCTCCTGGTTGATCTGCCGCAGGGTGGCATCAAGCTCCCGGTCGCGGACGACGTCGTAGTGGACGATGTGGTCGCGCAGCGTCGCAGACAGCCGCTGGCGCTGGCTGAGGACATCGCGGATACCATCCCGGATGATCTGCACGATGCGGCGGAACTCACGCTGCTCGGCGGGCGTGAGCGCCTGCGCGAACGGGTGCGTGAGGATAATGTCAAGGTCGCGGCGTAGGTCGGCCAGCAGCGGCTCGTCACGCAGCAGCGTGAATGCGCCATCGAACGCGCGCCCTTCGGCGGTGAGCCTCATCAGCGAGTCGGACTTGGCGAGGTACTGGTCGATGACCTCGGCGATGGGGCGGCCCTCGCCGCGGAAGTCGCTGATGACCTGCCGGTGCATCCCGGCGACGGCTTCCTCGACGCGTTTGAAGTCGCTGGGAAGCTGCCCGATGAGCGATAGCAGGTTCGCGTAACCGTCGAGCATCTGGTCGTCACTAGCGGGCAGGATCTCGCCGCCAGCCGCGATGCGGTCGCGTTCAGCAGTCAGTCCGGCGATCTGCGCATCGAGCCGGTCGAGGCGCGCTTGCCGATCGGGATTCGCGTCGGTGGCAAAGCGGCGGACGACATCAACGATGGTGTGGATGCGCGACTCGCTGATGAGAGTCCGGTCGCGGGTGAGCGAGTGGACGAGGTCGAGCGCCTCGAGGGCGTGCGAAGTAAGGCTGTAGTGCTCGGCGCCGTCGTCATCGCGAGTACGGACGAGCCAGTTGTGCCCGAGCCACTGCATGCACAGGGCCCGTCCAGTGCCGTCGGGGACGGGCTTGCCGGCGAGGCGAAGCTCGTCCAGGTAGTTGCCGACTTGATGGTGGAGGCGCTCAGCGGGGACGGTGCGCTGATCCCGGGTAAACGTCGTCCGGAAGACCGCAAGCACCACCGGTGCCCATTTGCGGTCGAGCAGGCGCAGGGTGGGCCTGTCGAAGGCGTCATGGACGCGGACGAGCTCGGCGACGATTTCGCTCACCGCGCCCCCTTCCCGGCACACGTGTCCTACGACCGTAAATGCTGCGTGTGACAATTCGGCGGGACCGGCACGCCGGCTAAACCGGCTCGGGCAGAACCCCAGCGGAGCGCAAGATCATCCAGTTTCATCCTTGCAGGCCGGGGCCAGCATGTCGCTGCGCTCCCAGCCGGTGACGGGCACCTTGGCTTGGCGAGCGCGCCTGGCGATTTACTCGAATGCCAGGCCGTGAAGTGTGGAGCCGACGCGGCCGCCGACGGTGGCCGCAGTTATGCATGTCCGCCAGGCGGAGGCGCGCTCCCCTGCCGCCCATCTGCGCCGTATCGGCCTTGCCTCGGTCAGTGTCGCCACGCCCCGGCATCGCGTCGTCACCACAAGGTGCGGCTTCCTTACGCCTGGTATCGAGCCGGCGCGCCGCAGGACACTAACTAGGCCGGCCGGCGAAGATGGGCCGCGAGGTTCTGCCCCTGTTTACCTGGAGGCGCTTAGCACCCCAGAAATGCCGAAGGCCGGGCACTAGCCCGGCCATACACGACAACCTCACACCGCTCGTTCAAGATCCGCACTTGGTTGGCGCCCGGCTCGGATCCGAACAGAGAACCATCCGGTCTTGCAACCGAAAGGCCGTTCATCCGTGGCCACCATAACAGGCCAACGGGCTAGATCAACATTGCCCGCAGCCGACACGCCGAGGTATACGACACCTCGCCCTGGCAGCTTCTCGCGCACCGCCGCGGAAGCTGCCTGGCATGCGGTCACGCCCTTGGTTGCCGGTACTCCGCATACCCGGGTCTCGCGCGACGGCGGCCGTACTTATCCCGCGCGGCATGCCGGGCCCCTGCCTGCCGGGCCGCCCGGTCAGCCGTGCACCGTGCCGGTGTACCACCCGGGGCGGGGTACCGGGCGGATGCTGGCGCTCGACCTGGACGCGGCCCGCGCCGGCGGCCACGTTGACGATCGTCATGGACAGCACGATCGTCAACGTGGTGCTGATC
>DATELR010000014.1:0-12035 GCA_035276345.1 Streptosporangiaceae bacterium
GCGCGCGCACTTCCGGCGGTTCACGCCAGGACACGGGCACCGGCGAGGCCGTTGCCGTCTCCGCAGGTTTCACCTGGCAGCCCCCGGTCAGTCCGCAGCGCAGGCTGGCTCCCGGCCGCCCCGGTCACGTATCCAAATCAGTCACGCCAGTCTCGCAGGTCCGCCCGAGTACTTCCGCCACGGTCGATCTCACTATGGAACCTGCCTGGCTAGAACGGCGTCCAAACGGCATGAACAGATTGGTGCTACGTCAGTGCGGGCCCTGGTCGCTCGTCCTGCTATCGGTCGTCCTCGCGGGGTGCACCGTGAATGCGCGGTCCGACGTCCAAACACGGCACCACGCAAGACCGGCCGCCCGCGTAGGGCAGCCAGAAACGTTCCTCGCGGTCGTTACTAGGCCCGCGGTTTACCATCACAGCAGCCGATCGTCCTACCTGAAACTGATCAAGTATCAGGTCAATGTCCTCCAATTGCGGTCGGTGCGTACCGGCCGCGTCATCAAGACCCTCCTTCGCAGCCTGGGCGACATCAGTGCCGTCAGAGCCCGCGACGGATCGGTCACCGCGGTCGTGAACTACGGCTGCCGATCGCGAGTGCTGCGCATCGACCCGAGCACAGGCCGGTCAGCGCTGATCCGTACTCTGCCGCAGTACGCCAGCGGCGCAGCCCTCAGCCCGGACGGCACGCGACTCGCGTACCTGACCTATCCAGCGTCGACGCCAGCGCGGCGCTGCAGCCCGGCCGTCCAGCCAGCTACGCCGGTGCATGTGCTATCTAATCCCGGCGGACTCGCCCAGTTCCTGCCCAACGTAGTGGCGGTGGTGAACCTGGCATCCGGCGCGACCGTGCGGGCCGCGACCCGGAGCCCGGGCAGCCCGCCGTTTGCTCTCGCGTGGAGCCCGGACGGGAAATCCATCGCCGTCGATTACTCAGGTGACTGGTCGATTGTTCTCCTGTCCGCCGCGCATCCTGACTTCGCTTCGGCTCCGCAAATCCGGCCGCCGCACCGGTGCGGATATATCGACGTGACGTGGGCGGTACGTGGACTGCTCGCTGTGCTCGGCTGCAATCGCCAGGACCCCGGGCTCTCGCCACGGACATTGGTTCGCCTCTCGGCGACGGGGCACCGGGCCGCCAAATGGAAGTTGCCCGCCTGCATCGATGGCGTGCACGCGATGACGGACACCGCGCGGACCCGCGTTCTCGTCGAATCCGATGTGGGCTATGGCAACGGCCCGCCGTGCGCCATCCCCCACCACCCCGGCGGCAGGAGAATAGAAGTTGCGATCGTCGGGTCGACCAAGCTCAGGACCATCGCTGTCTACCGGCAGAACGACAACCCGCTCTCTGTCACCGGCTGGTAAGGGGCCGTTCGACGCGGCTCTTACTCCGGTCTATCCATGACTAATTGGAATCACTTCCCGCACTATTTGGTACAGCGAGCTAGGCGCCCGGTCAGCAGCGGTGGATAGCGAGTGCTCCTGATCCCGCCTGGCCCGACCAGGAACCCACCGCCCAGACGTTGCTGGCCGACGTGGCAGCGACGGCCTTGAGACGGTTCCTGGCATATGTCGTGGTCCCCCCGAGGTTTGGGCTCGCTACCTGCTCCCACGTCTTACCGTTCCAACGCGCTGTCAGGCTCAGTTCGGCGGTGCCGGAGGAGTACTCGCCGACCGCCCAGACATTGGACGCAGATGTGCCAGCCACGCCGGTAAGGACGCTACCGAGCCCAACTGAGTCGCCAGGGCTGGGGCTCGCCACGTGCTTCCACCTTGTGCCGTTCCAGTGCTCGATGAGTGTCTTGCGGGGGCCGTCGGTGGGAGAAGCGTCGTACCCCGCAGCCCAGACGTTGTTACGGGAGATGACTGTCACGCTGTCGAGGACGTTGAGATTGCCAGGCAAAGCTCCCGCCGGGTTGGGACTCGGCACGCGCTTCCATTTGGTTCCGTTCCAGTGCAAGACCAGCGTTCTGTTGTCGGTACTGCCGCTGGTCCCGACCGCCCAGATCTGAGTGGGCGAAGAGGCCGCAACACCCAGGAGAACACCGACCGAGACGGGGATACGAAGCTGCTTCCATCCTTTGCCGTTCCAATGCATGATCAGGCTGCCCACTGTCCAGACATTGGCAGGCGAGATAGCGGCCACGTCGTAAAGTCCGCCCCGCGGGCTGGGATCCAACTCCCTCCACCCGGCGCCGTTCCAATGAACAATGAGCGTCCGTCCATGCCGGCGGTAGCCCACCGCCCAGACACTGGTGGGGGAAGCTGCTGCTACCCCGCTGAAGACGCCTGGGAAGAGCAACGTCGCCTTCCAGGCCGAACCGTCCCAATGCTCGACAAGGGATGAAGTTGGATCACCATTCAGGGGGTCGAAGCTGCCCGCCGCCCAAGCATTGGTTGTGGACAGCACGTCGACATCGTTGAGCACGTTATAGGTTCCGGGGTTCGGCGGTTGCAGATCGGTCCAGCCCGTACAGCTCGTCCCTGCCGCGCCATTCCCGCGGTTTGCTGATGCTGCGGCCGGCGCTGCGGCGCCCAGCCCGGCCAGCAAAGCTGCGCAGCTGATCCCGACCATCGCCATTACACGGTGGCTTCGCCGGTGCCGGACCTCGCGCAATGCGCTCGCCGCAATGCCAGCGCTGATCGGTGAGCAATCCGCCGTCCGGGACCGCAACGCTCCGTCACTCCCCTTGACTGCCCACATCTGGCACCCTCCCGTCCAGCCGATGCTCACACCGTCGTGCCGCCGAGCCAAGATTGGTACGAGGTGGTCAGGTGCCGCTCAGCGGAAATGCAGGTGGCCACATGCTAAAGACGCTTATCCTGCCAATCCGGATGGCACGTGATTGGAGCCAACCGACCCATGGAGCCGGCCAGGCCAGCCGCAGGCTTAGCAGCCGGCCAGGGCCAGGGCTGCGGCCGTCGTCTCGGCACTGGCCGGCAGCAGGGGCAGGCGGACATCAGGTGTGGCGATCAGTCCTTGCGCGTGCAGCACCGCCTTGATGACCGCGGGGTTTGGCTCCGCGAACAGCGAGAGTGACAGTGCCGCCAAGCGGTGCCCGAGCACCCGGGCCGTGCGGGCGCTACCGTCCAGCCAGGCGCGCACCAGCGCCGCGTATTGCGACGTGCACACGTGCGCGGAGGCCATGATCGCCCCGGCGGCACCGATGGCGAGAAGGGCGGAAGCGACGGCGTCCTCCCCCGCTAGCACGGCGAAGCCCGATGGCGCCGAACCCAGCAACGTGACCGTGTCGGCATCGATGCCACCCGGCGCGTACTTCACGCCGACCACGCCAGCCAGCTCTGCGAGTTCGAGCATGACCTGCGCGCTGACCTGCTGACCGGTCCGGTGCGGGATGTGGTAGATCACCACGGGCACCGGGCTAGTGGCGGCAAGTGCGGTGAAGTGCGCGACGACTCCGCGCGCGCCCGGCCTGGTGTAGTACGGAATCACCGTCAGGGCCGCGTCGACGGCCGGCCACTTCACCAGGTCCTGCAGTTCGGCGGCGGAGGCCGCGGTGTCGTTGGAGCCCGCGCCGGCGATCAGCCGGACCGAGCGCTCGCGGCACACAGTCGCGCAGACATCCAGCACCTGGTGCCGCTCGTCGCGGCTCAGCGTCGCCCCCTCGGCGGTGGTGCCGAGCGCGACGAGGCCGACGGCGCCTTCGTCGAGTACATGATGGGCAAGCGCCTCCAGCGCCGAGGTGTCGATGGCACCGTCGCGCCGGAATGGGGTGACGAGCGGCACGAACAGGCCGGACAGCTGCGGTTCGGTGAGCGGAGTTGTCATGCCACGACGATGCCAGCGGCAGATCGTTCAGGTCCAGTTCACATTTCTGCGCTGATAGTTAAGCTGAACTGATGCTAGATGTGCACAGGCTTCGGCTGCTGCGGGAACTGGACCGGCGCGGCACGATTGCTGCCGTCGCCCAGGCGCTGGCGTACACGCCGTCCGCTGTGTCCCAGCAGCTCGCCGCGCTGGAACGCGAGGCTGGCGTGCCGCTGCTGGAGCGCAGCGGCCGGCGCGTAGTGCTTACCGCGGCCGGCATAGACCTGGCCAGGCGTGCCAATGATGTGCTCGCGCTGCTCGAGCAGGCCGCGGCCGCGGTAGCTGCCGGCCGGGACGGCCTGACCGGGCGGCTCCGGGTCGGCGCTTTCCCATCGGCCATGCGGACAATGCTGCCGCGAGCCCTGGTAACGCTCGGGCGCGAGCACCCGGGCCTGGAACTAACGGTTTCCGAGCTGGACCCGTCGGCCGTTCCTGATGCCCTGCGGTCCGGCGCCTTGGACATCGGCCTCACCCAGGAATACGACTACCTGCCCGCCCGGCCCGATCCTGCGCTGGACCAGGAGCTGCTGCTTGCGGAGACGATCTACCTGGCGGTGCCCAGTTCTAGCGCGCATACATGCCTTGGCGGCGACGCCGGGCAGCTTGCGGAATACCGCGGCGCGAGCTGGATCGCCGGTACGCCCGGCACGTTGTGCTATCTGATGACCATCCGCGCCTGCGAGGCGGCAGGGTTCACCCCGCGGGTGCGGCACCACGCCGACGACTTCGGCACTGTACTGGCGCTGGTGGCCGGCGGTCAGGGTGTGGCCCTCGTGCCGACGCTCGGCACCGAAGGCGCTCCTGACGACGTCGCGTTGCTCCCGCTCGCCGCACGCCGGCGCAGCCACATGGCGTGCCGGCGCGGCTCACGCCAGCAGCCAGCCATCGCCGCATGCGCGGCCGCTTTGCGCGCGGCGGCCGCAGCTCATCCGGTCACCGCCGCAAGCATCAGCGTGAACTGAGCTGCGGACGGGCCCGCCCGACGAGGCGCGTCAGGCGGGCTCTTCCTCCGTCGCGGTGGCAATGCCTGCTGAGTCCGGCACTGCGCCAGACACCGTCCAGTACCGGCTGCTCCTCGGGCGGACGAAGACGAAGTAGTACAGGAGCGCGGCCAGGAAGACAATCGCCGTGATGATGAGGTCGGATGCCTTCTGCTTGGTCAGCGCGATGACAACGCCGACCAGGGCAATGACCGGCGGCACTGGCCAGAACGGCATCCGCGACGGCCTGGTCAGGTGCCGCTGCCGCACCCTGCTGACCAGCGCAGACACCGCGATGAGGCCATACAAGATCACGATCAGCACAGCGGTGAAGGTGACGACGGTGATCAGCGAGGCCTGGAAGCACAGGATCGTCGCCAGCGTGCCGACGATCAGCGTGGCAACCCATGGCGCACCGCGGCGCGGCTCGACCTTGGAGATCCACGAGCTGATCGGCTCTGGCCACGCGAAGTCGCGCCCGCTAGCCCACACGATCCTGGAGAACTGCAGCGTGATCGCAACCGATGCGTTAAATATCGCGATCAATGCGCCCCACGTGACGATCGTCAGGAAGGTATGGCCGAACGCCTCGCCGCCGACCTCGGTCACCGGCGTTCCTGAGCCCAGGAATGCGCCGAGGTTCTTCGCCCCGAAGACGATCCCGATGAAGGGCACGATCTCGAAGAAGATGCCGATCAGCGCGGCCATCACGACAGCGCGGCCGATCAGCTTCGCCTCGCCGAGAACTTCCTCGGCGAAGTTGATGCCGCTGTCGTAGCCGTTCACCGAGAACAACGCCGTCGCCAGTGCCGCGACAATGGCGCCGACCGCAACCGGGGATAGGCCGCCGGTGCCGTTGGTCACCACCGGGTGGCTGAGGATCGACAACGGTTGGTTCCAGTGAGTGAATCCGGCAAGTCCGAGCGCGCCGACCACGATCAGTTCGATCGCGAGGAAGACGCCGGTCAGCCACGCATTGAACTTGATCTGCAGCAGTGACACCAACGTCACGACGATCATGCCGACGCCGGAGATGAGGTTCGTCGAGATGCTCGGCGCCAGCGCGTGCACGTAGGTGCCGATCCCGATGGCGACGCTGGCAGGCAGGAAGATGGCCTGTCCTATGTAATCCACCATCGCGACGAAGCCGGTGGCCTTGCCGAGGACCCTGGTGACAATCGAGAAGAGGCCGCCGGCCACCGGGAACATCGAGCCGAGCTCGCCCATGCACAACGCCACGTTCACCGCGATGAAGCAGCCGATGATGTATGCCCAGATCGAGCCGGTCCCGGCGACCGCAATGACGGCGGTGCCCACCACCAGGAGCGAGGCCGTCGGGGTGATGTCAGAAAGGATCAGCGCGAGATGCCCAAGCGAGTTAACTGCCCGCTTCAGCTCCTGCCGGTACCCCAGGCTTTCCAGTGCCTGCTGGGATCGCGTCTCGGTCGCCGCCACTTGCTCTGTATCGGACATAGCTGCCCCTCAGAACTTGCATAGAAAGCAGGACTAATGACGCGTAAGCTACGCCTACGATCAGTTCGGGTCAATGGCTGACGGAGGTGCTCGTGAAGGTATTCATCTCAGTCGACATGGAAGGCGTCTCCGGCATTACCGATCCCGAGGATGTCCTTCCCGACGGCGCTGACTACCAGCGCGGACGCGTGTTCATGACGGGCGATGCCAACGCGGCGATACTCGGCGCCTTCGACGGCGGGGCAGACGAGGTGCTGGTCAACGACTCGCACTGGATCATGCGCAACCTCCTGCTTGAGCAGCTCGATCCGCGAGCCCGGACGATCAAGGGCTTCCATAAGTCGCTGTGCATGGTCCAGGGCCTGGACGACAGCTACGACGCCGCCGTGTTCGTGGGATACCACTCGTGCGCGGGAACCGAGGGCGGCGTGCTCAACCACACCTTGCTGGGCAAGGAGATCCAGAATGTCTACCTGAACGGCGAGCCCACCGGCGAGACGCGTCTCAACGCCGCATTCGCCGGCCATTTCGGGGTCCCTGTCGTGCTCGTGGCTGGCGACGGCGCCGTGTGCACCGAAGCCCGGCGCGTGCTGGGCGAGGTCGAGACCGTCGCCGTGAAGGACGGGATCGACAAGTTCACCGCGAACTGTCTGCATCCGCAGGTCGCCCAGGCACAGATCAGGGAGGCGACGGCGCGGGCAGTACGCGACGTCGGGCGGTTCTCGCCGTACCGGCAAAGCCCGCCCTACACGCTCGGCCTCGAGTGGAACTCGACCACGATCGCGGCCACATGTGCGCTCATCCCAGGCGTTCGGGCGAACGGGCCGCGATCGAACGAGTACGTGACCAACGACTACCCGGAAATGATGCGCGTCCTGGTCGCGATGCTCTTGCTGGGGCTACAGGTCGGCCAGAAGGCCATCTATGGCTGATACGCCCAGCGAAGCAGCGAGCGATTCGGCTGATGATCCGGATCAGCTCGGCGCTACCGTCCGGGCGCACAGGGAGCAGCGCGGGCTCACCATCGCCTCGCTCGCCCGTAGCGTCGGAGTCAGCGCGGCCGCCGTCAGCCAGATCGAGTCCGGAGCCGTTCAGCCATCGCTCACCACGCTGCGCAAACTGGCGGCATCGCTGGGAATTCCGGTGTTCCGCTTCTTTCTCCCCGACGAGTCCGACGCGGTCAAGGTAATCCGACGCTCCGAGCGCAAGACGATCCGGATGCCGAAGTCTGGCGTCCGCTACCAGCTACTGACACCCTCCCTGCGCGGCCAGCTCGAGGTCATGGAGCTCACGCTCGGCCCGGGCGAGGAGTCCGCGGCCGAGCTTCTGAGCCACGCCGGCGAAGAATGCTTCGTGGTCCTCTCCGGAGAAGCCGCGCTCGAGCTGAACGACGCGACCGTCATCCTGCGGGCAGGCGACTCGGCGACCTTCCAAGGCGGCATCCCGCACCGCCTGCGCAATGTCGGCGCCAACGACGTCGTCGCTATATCGGCCATCACGCCGCCGTCCTTCTGACTGCCGGGCGGGCGTTCTTTCGGGGGCAGCGCCCGAACGCTCTGCCTCGAACGCTCAGCGAACGCACGTGGTCGCCGGCGCCGGGCTGCTCGAATGCGCTTTTGCCGTCGGTCCAGGCGGGCCCGGCGTTGCGGGTGACAGCGAAGTAACTCATGGCAGGGACCTCAGTGTGTGCGGCAGTCGGGAGTCAGCGATGCGTACTCCCTTAGGTAGTAACTGTTACTCCCAAAGGGAGTAGTATGTCAACCGCCACTGATCCCACATCCGGCGCCGTGCAGGCAGCTGCCTGCCACCGAGGAGTACGAGATTGGCTGGCCGTCACGCTGCTACGCCCGGCGCGGCGTAGGCGCCCCCGGGATCGCGACGCCGTAGTCGCCGATCCCAGGGGCGACCGCCCCCCGGGCCCCGCCGGGTCTCCTGCCGCTGTGAGGCGGCGGTGGTGACTGGTCCCTATTCAGACAGAGGCGGCTACTTCAATCCAGATACGCGTACAAACGGACAACTTCTCAGCGCGACCGTGCGCTAACTGTCTGGAGTCAACGGCCGGGCTCGCGGTGCGAGCGTGATCCTGGCTGCTACGGGAAAAGCCGAGGTCCGACACCCACGCGGAACTGGCTCCGCGCCGCTGCAAGCAGCGCCTCTGCTGCCTGGCGACCGTTCTCGCCGGTGCGCGACATCCTCGCCGCGATGAGCCCGCTGACGATCGGCGTAGCGAACGAGGTGCCACTCCATTTCACGATGCCAGCCGACGTGTCACGGACATTGCCATCGACCGTCATGTACTTAAGCCGGGCGTATGCATTAACGATGTCCTCGCCCGGGGCATAAACATCAACCCAGGCCCCATGATTGCTGAACCAGGATCGCCGCTGACCGTCGCGGCTCATCGACCCGACGCCCACGCACCACGGGAACGCGGCCGGCCAGAACGGCGCGGTCCGGCCATCGTTACCCGCCGCCGAGACGAAGACCACCCCGCCGAGTTGGCTCAGCCGCTCTTCCCAGAGGACCTGGAACGCGAGGGAAGGAACGTTGCCCCGCGTGTAACCGCCGGCGGACATGCTGATGATGTCTGGCGAGCGCGACAGAGCCTGATGGATCTGCTTGATCAGGCTGGACTCCCTGACGAAGCCCGAGACCTCGATCTCCCGCTCGACGACAACGTGCGAAGCCGGAGCGAGACACCGCGTCACGCCAGCCACGAAGGTGCCGTGACCGGCATACGGATCCGCGAATCCCTTCCTGATCCGGTCCGGATCCTCGATGTCCGCCTTCGTATCCGGCTCAACCCCGCCGATCCACGGCGCCCACGCGCTGGCTCCGTCAAGCAAGCCGGTGTCGATAACTGACACCCGGACGTCAGTACCTGCTGATGGGTCCCCGATGACCGGCCACAGCGCGGCCTCAACCTGCGCAGGATCCGCTGCTTGCTGCGCCGTGATCACGCTTTCGGGCTCCGTAGCCGGGCACATCGTGTTGGGCGTGATGATGAACGCATGCTCGTGGGTCGCGACCCCGACACCGAGCCGGCCGTCCAGATCAGCAACGACGTCTGGCGTGTGCTGCGAATCGCGGACCTGCACGTCGACCCTGCTGATGCCTGCGATCAGCGAGTGGCCGTCCGCGCCCTGGGACGCCGCCCCGGTAGCCGCATTCTGGTCTGGAAGAGCACCGAGGGTTCGTAGCGCGTCCCTCACTCGCGGCAAGTCCCGGTCACGGGTGAGGAGCGACTTGTTCCGGTAGAAATAGTCGACGTGCCGGTCCTGCTCCCAGCTGAGTGGCCAAGCACGAACATCGGGGTCGAGCTTGAGAGCGCTCTGCGTCTCCGGAAGCAGCCGTTGCCGGTTAGCCTCGCGAGCTCGCTCCTCCGCGGCGAAAGCCGCCAGCGCGTCACTATTCCCCGCCATTTACATCGTCCCCGCACGTGGTCAGTTAGCTGGCCGGCTTCCGACGCCCAGCCGGAACTGCCGGCCGCTATTCCGGGCTAAGACTACCTATATGGCCTTTACCTTTCCTACTCTTGGTTGAATGTCCACGACGGCGGCAGAAGACAAGGTCTCCGCCGCCTTGGCTTGGCTCGAAGAACCCCTTGAGCAGCTGCCGTTGATGGCGCTTTCCCGGCCCGCTGACATCGCCCCTATGGCCGAGCGAGTACTCGCCAGCACCCGCGACCCGTATGCGCGGTCATATGCAGGTCACGCGCTAGGCATCGCCAGCCGGGAACTGGGCGACGTGGCCTCGGCGGTACGCCATCTGCGCGCGGCGCTGGCCGCTGCCGGTTCGTGCGGCAACGAACGCGCAGCCGACGTCCAGGCGAGTTTCGCCTCGACGCTGATTTATGCGGGCCGCAGCGCCGAAGCGATCCGCCATATGGATGAGGCACTCAGCAAGGTGTCGGGCGTGATGGCGGCGCGGGTGCGGGCCCGGCGCGGCGGTCTCTTGCAGATCCTCGGCCGTACCAGCCAGGCCATCGACGATCTGCGACGGGCGGCCCGGAGTCTGCGCGCCGCAGGCGACTCACGCTGGGAAGTCCGCGCCCTGATTAACCTGTCGAATGCGCTGATCGATTATGGCGACGCAGCAGCGGCCGACGAGGCTCTCGCTCGCGCGGAGACCTTGCTGAGCGGCACCGACCATCCGTTCGAGGCAGCTGTCGCGCGATGCAACCGCGGACTCGCGGCGACACTGCTCGGCAAGGTACCTGAGGCGCTGGCGCACTTCGACGCAGCCGAGAAGATGTACGCGATCTCCGGGGCTCACCCCCTCGAGCTGGAAGAGTCTCGCTGCACCGCGCTTCTCGCCGCAGGATTGCATTCCGACGCCCTGCGGCACAGTCAGCGGGCCGCCGACATCCTGCGGAACCGGGGGACCTCGGACGCATATCTGGCCAACGCTTTGCTCCGTGCGGCCGAGGCCGCCCTGGCCGCTGCGGAACCCGGCCAGGCCCGCAACCGGGCCACCGAGGCAGCTCAGCTCTTCCGCAGGCAAGGGCGTCAGCGTGGTGACTTGCTAGCCAGGATCACGATCGCGAGGGCGCGTTTCGCATCGGGTGAACGGAGCCGGCGGTTGCTCGGCGACGCCGCCCGCGTGGCTGCAGCAGCAAGCAGACACCGGCTCGCCGAAGCCAGCGAGGCGCACGTTGTTGCCGCCGACGTTGCCCTGGCTCTCGATGACGTGGCTACAGCGAAGCCGCATCTGGACCGCGTGGCACGAACGAGGGCCGCGAAGTCGACCGCCGGCCGCGTCCTCGGCTGGTACGCGGCAGCGCGGCGTGCTCAGATGGCCGGGCGCAGCAAAGCCGTGCTCGGCGCATGTGAGCAAGGTCTGCAGGTGCTAGACGCGTACCAGCTCAGTCTCGGGGCCGTCGAGATGCGGGCCGCAGCGACCGCGCACGGCAGTGCGCTGGCGGCAATCGCTTGCCGTGAGGCACTTGCCGCTGATGACCCGCGCATGCTCTTGCGCTGGACAGAACGCTGGCGAGCAACGACCTTCGCGCTTCCGTCGGTGCGGCCGCCCGACGACGTCGAGCTCGCCTCAGCTCTGGCGAGGCTGCGGCACCAGACGCGACTGATCAATGAGGCTGCCGCAGAAGGGCGGCCGACCGGCGCGCTCGAGCGGGAACGGCTCCAGGCCGAGGAGGAGGTTCGACGTAATACGTTGCGAGCGTCGGGCGCCGGCGAGGCAGGCCGCGTCCGTGCTGGCACCGACATCGACGAGATTCTCGAAGCTCTCGCAGAAGTGAGACTCGTCGAGATCGCAGGGCTGGACGGGCGCCTGCACGTGCTCATCGCCACCTCAGCTGGTGTGCAGCGCTACCCCGCCGGGACCTGGGAAGCCGTCACGCGGGAGGCGGAGTTCACGCGGTTCGCGCTGCGCCGGCTCGCCTATCACGCACGGCCCCATCAGGGGAACGAGGCCAGACCGCAGCAGTCTGGCGCCATTGCCGCAGCGATCTCGGCGCTGGAGACATCGGCCGCGCGATTGCAGCAGGAGTTGCTGGCCAGCGCCGTGGACCAGCTAGGTGACGGGCCGCTGCTCATCTCTCCGCCGGCGGCGCTGCATCACGTGCCGTGGGGCGCGCTGCCTGCCCTCGCTGACCGCGCCATCAGCATCGTTCCGTCGGCGCAGACGTGGCTTCGCGGCCGCAAGGCCGAAGCGCCGGCGGATCGCGGAGTCGCCATCGTCGTGGGCCCCGATCTGGAGGGCGGGGCGAGCGAAGCTGCGGCGCTGGCTGACTCT
>DATELR010000015.1:0-35085 GCA_035276345.1 Streptosporangiaceae bacterium
CGCCGCGCGCCCGTCCACCAGCGCGAAAGGCCGGAACAGCCCGTTGACCGTCACGATGTTGGTGGCGGCGCCGAGCACTGGCTTCCGGTCAGCCCAGCCGTGCAATAGCGGGTCGAAGGAGCCAAGCAGCAGCGGCGGTGGCAGGTCCGGGATCGCCGACCGCGTCGACGCCTTCAATTCGGCCAGGCCATCCTTTCGCTCTCCCAGCTCGCCGGCGATCGCGCTCAGGCCGCGGCGCGCGTGGCGCAGCGGCAGGCCGGCCCACTTGGCGAGGTCACGCTCGCTGGCGGGGGCGTGTCCGGCAAGGAACCGGCGCGCGAGCTCGGCGAGCGCGACGTCGCGGTCGAATCTGGCCGTCTCGAAACGGCTAGGTGGCGGGCCCAGCCAGTCACGGACCAGCACGAACCCATGCTGACGTCCGATCATCGGCCCCCTGATGACCAGGCCGCGGATCGATGCCCGCGCCAGGATGTGCACCAGAGCCTGACCCTGCGTCCGTATCCCCGCGGCGGCGATGACCTCGCCAAGCTGGGCACGAGTGAGCGGGCCGTCGGCGGCAAGCGCTGCGTCTATCAGACCGACCGCCTTGTCCGCCTCGGTGTCGGTCACTCCTTCTTGCCCGAGGCGCCGTGAGTTAGAGGCCTCCATCGGTGGCGTCGTCAGCCGCTGCAGCCACCAGTAGTCCGCAGCGGTCACGAGATGGAGCGTGCCCCGGTTCAGCCAGGTGATGAGCAGTGACCGATCCTCGGTCAGCGCCCGGTCGACATCAGCGGCTGTCAGTCCGACGGTTCGTGCCCGGATCGCAAGCCTGGCACCCCTCGCGTCCTGGCCCTGTACCGCGAGGAGCCTCGTGACCACGTCGACCGGAGTAGCCGCCGACGAGCCGGTCAGCAGCTGCGCGGCGCAGCGCTCGGCAACCAGGTCCGCCTCGACATTGCCCATCCCTTCATCGTGTCATCAGCTGCTGACAACTCCGGGAGAGAACGGCCGTCAGCCGAAGGCTGGCGCGATGTAGACAGGCTCGCCCTCGACATATGTCGCAAGCACATGAGTGTTCGCGATCTCTGCAGGGGTTCCGCTGAACGGATCCCGGTCGAGCACGACCAGGTCAGCGAGCTTGCCGGGTTCGACCGAGCCGGTGACGTCGTCGAGGTGGTTCACGAATGCCGACCCGATGGTGTATGCGCCTAGCGCCGCAGCCAGATCGAGCGCCTGGGCGGGCAGGAACGGGTCACTGCCGGCCGCCAGGCGGGCTCCGGCACGGAGCAGGTCGCCGAAACTGCGAGCAACGATGACGCGTTAAAGATCGTCAGCGTGTCTGGCGCCAGATCGATGTGATCGGGAAGTGCGTGCTTGCCTGACCGCGGAACGGCAGCCCGTAGGCCTGTTCGATGGTTCGCAGCACGTTGTAGTGATTGATCGGCGTGTGATAACGGCCCGGCCGTACCTGCTGGCCGGAGAAGATCGTGGCGATGTGATTCGAGTGGCTGCCGTCGTCTTCGTCGAAGGTCACGATCAGCAAGCTATGGTGCGTCTGCGCCCACGTGGCGTAGCCAGCCAGGTGCGCGCGCAGCCACGCATCCCCGGTGCCGACCGAGCAGTCGTGCATGTCGTGGCACAGGTCTGGAATCACGAACGAGACGGCGGGCAGCTTTTCGAAGCCCCCGGCGCCGAAACGGGCGAATGGCTGGTTGACCGTACGTGGCAAGCCGGCAAAGTCGGTCCAGGGAGCGTGCTTTCGTGCGTACTCGCCGCTCTGGCAGGTCTGCGACCCGGTGCCGGGCAGACCTTCGGAGTAGCCGCCGAAGGTCCTGCCCTTCGCGATCAGGTCGGCGGCCAGGTTCGGCCCGCGTAGCGTGGTCGGGCACTGGTCACTCGTGACCCCGTGCGTACTCCCGGAGAACAGGGCCAGGTAATTCGGCTCACTCGGATGGCTGACCGCGTACGACGCGGTCAAGAGCGCCCCGGTCCTGGCGAGCGAATTGAGGTAACTGGCCTGCGGGTTGCCGATAACCGCGCCGTACTGATGGTTCTCGAGGATCACGACCACCGTGTGCGCAGGCCTCGGCACGGCGACTGCTGATCGCCGTGCCGACGGACTGGCCGAAGCATGACCTGAGCGCTGGACGCCCACGCCTGGCGGGGCGCTCGAGGCTCCGCAACTTGCCAGCAACATGCCCAGCGTGGCCAGGGCGCCAGCCCGAGCGGTCCTGCGCGCAGCTCTCGGCATCACGCACATGCCATCCCTGTCGCGTCTTCCGCCCGGTCCCGCATGGGCTCCATCCTGGCCGGTTGCCCGGCAGGTAAACGTCCGGCGCAGTCGCCCAGTGCCAGGCCGACAGGGGCGCGGTCCGTTCAGTGTTGGGCGGCTTATGGCAGAGTGCGGTACATGGCCCCCACTGTCTCAACCACCTGCGGAACGCTGCGCGGCCAGTACCGCGACGGCGTCGCCAGCTTTCTCGGTATCCCCTATGCGGCCAGTCCGACGGGCAGCCTGCGGTTTCAGGCACCGGATCCGCCGAAGCCGTGGGCGGGGGTCAGAGACGCCATCGCTTATGGAGCAACACCACCCAAGCCGGACTATCCCCCGCCGTTCGACACGCTGTTCGCCGAGCCCAACATCGCCGGGGACGACTGGCTGAACCTCAACGTTTGGACGCCGGATCCCGAAGGTTTCGGCTTGCCGGTCATGGTCTGGATCCATGGCGGAGCGTTCGCCAACGGCAACTCAGCAATCCCGCTGTACGATGGGCACGCCTTCGCCAGGGACGGCGTTGTCCTGGTCAGCATCAATTACCGGCTCGGCATCGACGGGTTCGCCCTGCTGCCTGACCGGCCCGCCAACCGCGGACTGCTCGATCAGATCGCGGCGCTGGAGTGGGTCCGGGATAACATCAGCGCTTTCGGCGGTGACCCGGAGAACGTGACAGTCTTCGGAGAGTCCGCCGGCGGCATGAGCGTCACCACATTGCTGGCCATGCCTCGCGCGGTTGGCCTGTTCGCCAGGGCGATCGCGCAAAGTGGCGCTGCCCAGGCAGCAGCTGCCCCGGCAGACGCGGCACTGGTCACCGCCGAGCTCGGCCGGGCGCTGGGCGTCGAGCCGACCGCGGACGCATTTGCCCAGGTGGACCTGGACTTGCTCAATGCCGCGCAGGCCACCGTTCGAGATGCTCTGGCCGCCAGCCCAGATCCGGCCAGGTTCGGGCCGAGCATCGTGGCGAGCACGATGGCGTTCATCCCGGTCGTCGACGGCGCCTCGCTTCCCGAGCATCCGCTCGCCAGCATCGCGGCGGGTAGCGGAGCAAACGTGCCGCTCCTGATCGGCACCAACGCCGACGAATTCCGCACCTTCCTCGTTCCGTCCGGGATGGTCAACCTGGTCACCGAGGAAGTGCTGGCGACGATGGCAGGCGCAGTGGGCGCGGACAAGGACGTGATCGAGACATACCGGGCATGCCGCCCTGAGGCGTCCCCTGGCGACCTGCTCGCAGCGCTGCTGACGGACCGTTACTTCCTGCTGCCGGCGCTAGCCGTCGCCGAGGCTCGGGCCGCCGGGCCAGCGGCGACTTTCTGTTATCAGTTCGCTTGGCAGCACCCGCAAGCTGGTGCCGGGCATGGGCTCGATGTTCCGTTTGTCTTTGACAACCTGTCAGCGGAGGGGGCTGAACTGGTGGCCGGTCGCGACGCACCGCACGAGGTCGCGGAGGAGATGCATAAGGCCTGGATTAGTTTTGCTGTTGCGGGCGATCCGGGCTGGCCGGCCTACGACGCAGGCCGCCCGGTCATGTTCTTCGACGCGGGCGGCGGCGCCGTGCAGCACAATCCGCGCAAGGAAGAGCGCGAGATATGGCCGCGTAGCTGACGCTGCAACCCAGGTGCTTTCGTCATGCTCCCAGCCATCCGGTTAAGCTGCGCACTCCCGGCAAATGGGTTCGCCCTTGCGGGTCTCAGCGAGCTGACTCCTGTGGTGCACCAGGAAGCATCGTGAGCAAGTGAACTCGTCAGCCTGACGCGGGATCACCCGGAACGACAATTCCTCATTCGAGAGATCCGCCCCCGGCAGCTCAAGTGACTCAGCAACGTCATCTGGATCAAGGTCAATCGATGTCGACGACTTATCCATCCTGCGCGCTTGAAGTTCCTGCAGGCTGTCCTCGGTCATCTCTTCGTCAGTCTTGCGCGGGCTGTCGTAGTCAGTAGCCATGGTGGCCTTACTCCTCCATCGTTAACTTCCTCGCGCGAGTGCAACGCTTTCGAGGCCGTAGTTGTGCCCGAATCCGGCGGGGAATTCTGTCACGTCCCCGCCGCGAGGTACACACTGCGGTCCTGCTTAGCGGTTCGTGTCGCACCGATTTACTCGTAGATCACTGTTAACTACTGCAACGGCCCGCTAGCAGGCCACTGCGACTAGCCGTCAGTCATCCCGTTCGGCGTCCAGTCCGAGCAGGAGGTCATGCAACTCGGCGAAGAGCGTCGGCCCCGCCCCTATCGTCATCGATGAACCAGCCGGCTTCCCTGCCAGCCCGCCGACGACCGCCCCCGCCTCGCGAGCGATTAGAGTACCCGCTGCGATATCCCAGTACTGAACGCCGCGCTCGTAGTAGCCGTCCACGTTTCCCGCGGCGAGCGAGCACAGGTCCACCGAGCACGCCCCGTTGCGCCGGATGTCCCTTACCCGCGGCAAGACGGCACTAAGCACCTGGCCCTGCACCGCGCGCCGGCCACGTTCATAGCCGAATCCTGTGGCGATTAGCGCCCTGGACAACGAAACTTCGGCGGTGCAAGCAAGAGGCTCGCGATCGGCCGCTATGTTCGGAAATTTGTTGCTAATGGAGTTCCTTGAACCTGCCAGCGCCGAGTGCCAGGCGCCGCCGCCCCTGACCGCGCCGTACAAGGAGTCCCGCCGTGGCGCGCACACCGCCCCAGCGACCACCTCCCCGTCGATCTCAGCGGCGATGCTCACCGCCCAGTCAGGCAGGCCGTACAGATAGTTCACGGTGCCATCCAGCGGGTCCACTATCCACCTGACTGGTGCATCACCGCCGGTCTGCCCGCCTTCCTCACCCAGGATGGCGTCCTCAGGTCGCTCGGCCAGGATCCGGGTCCTGATCAATCGCTCGGCAGCCTGGTCCATCTCGGTGACTACATCGGTCGGGCTTGTCTTGGTTTCCACGACCTTCGGCGGCGTGCGCCGCTCAGCGAGCAGCTCGCCGGCCTCACGCGCGATCGCGACGGCGAGGGCCAGCAGCTCGCCAGGGTCCTGGCCGGTCACGACGCGGTCCGGCAACAATGCTCGCCGCACAAGAGACCGACGGAAGGACCTAGCGCGCCCGCCCACGAACTCGCCAGGTCTTCTCCGCGCGCCCCGGCGGCGAAGTCGGCGACCAGACTCGAGATGAGCGCCACGAACTGCGGATCGGTGCCCGGTGTCGCAGCCCTCGCCATCAGCAGGCCAAGATCAGCGGCCGTCCGGGCGGCCTCGATGTCCAGGTCGAACATGACCTCCATGTGGTCGCTGACGAAGCCGATCGGCACGATAACCACGGCCGGAGCGCCCGCCTTGGCCACGTTAATCAGGCAGTCGCTGATGTCAGGACCAAGCCAGGGCACCGACGGCGGCCCGCTGCGGCTTTGGTACGCAAGGTGCCAGGCATTTCTGCCGACGCCCGCCGCGACCCGGCCGGCCACCTCGGTCAACTGTGCCTGGTACACCCCTCCGCCGGGGCCGCTCGCCGCGGCCATCGATTCGGTGATGCTATGAGCGGTGAACACCAGCTCGGCATCGTCCCTGGCGTCCGCGGGCAGCGTCGCCAGAGCGCGGGAAGTCGCGCCGATGAACGACGCCGCGAACCTGCGGTGCCCGTAGTACGGCGGGATCTTGACCACGGCGGGCGCGTTCACGCCCACGGCCGTCCTGGCACGATCGATGTCCTCGAGGTACTGCCGGCAGCTCGAGTACGAGCTATAGGCCGCCGTTGCGAAAGCGATCACCGAGCGGATGCCGTCATCGGCCATCGCCCGCATGGTGTCGGCCAGAAACGGCCGCCAGTTCCTGTTGCCCCAGTACACCGGCAAGTCAATGCCGTTATCGGCAAAGTCACGCTCTATCGCGCCGAGCAGCTCGCGGTTCTGGGCATTGATCGGACTGACGCCACCGAACTGAAGGTAGTGCTCGGCGACTTGGGCGAGCCGCTCGTCGGGCACGTTCCGGCCAGCGGTGACGTTGCGCAGAAACGGCATCACCTCATCTGGCCCCTCGGGCCCGCCAAACGAAACCAGCAGGAACGCGGCGTCTTTGCCCATGGCGTCATCCAATCAGGGCCGGCCAGGCGATGGCCGGCTGGCTCAGCGGTGTTCCTCAGTGATATTCGGCGGCGTATCTGCCAGCCAGCGCGAGCACCTCGTTCACGTACCAGCCGGCGTGGTTGTAGGCGAAGATCGCGTCGCGAAGCCCGCTATCGGTACCTGACGAAGCACCGTCCGCGCATAGCATCCTTGCGGCCGACGGCACCGCATCGAAGGGGTCCATGATGTCCGGCGGCCCCGGCGGCCCGAAGCCGCTGATGCCCCATTGCGCCCAGGTGCTGGGCAGGAACTGCATGGGGCCCAGCGCCCCGGCACTGGAAGGACCCATGTTCTGCCCGTCGGCGCTTTCGATCTGGCCGATCGCCGCCAGCACCGTCCACGACATCGCAGGGCAGTACTTCATTGCCGAGGCCTGGAAGAGTTGCAGGTAGCTGCTGATCTGACCAGGCCGCGGCGGCTCGGCGCCAATGACCGGCCGCTGGCCGCGCAGGTCGACGACCTTCGCCTGAGCGCCGAGCACCCGCCTGACCTGCGCAGTCAATGTCGCGATGCTTGGCCCTGGGGCACTTATCAACGCCGCCACCTTGTGCACCAGGCCGAGCTTGCGTGAGGTGTCCTGGTTCACGAGCAGGTCAACGCCGGCGATGTTGAGCTGCGCAGATCCTGCGTAGCGGAGATCCACATGTGTTCGGGCTGTCAGCCGGTAGCTGCCGCCCGACAACCTGAGCTGCTTGGCGGCGGGAGCCGATGCGACGAACCCGCCGGCTGCCAGCCTGGTCCAGAGGGCGTCATCCGATGCGGCGCGCAACGGGACCCAGGACCTGAACCTTCCGGGGTTCACGCCGATCACGCTGGCTCGGCGGCCGCCGACAGTGATCTGAGCGCCGTCAAAGGTAACCATTTTCCGTACGCCCTTGATCGCGCGCAGCCCGGCGACATCGCTTGACTGCAGGCCGCTCGGAAGCACGATCAGCAGATCAGGCAGGACGATCCCGTTGAAGGCACCCGTTGTGACGACCGGTGCAGTGCCGTCAGGGTCACCAGCGGAAGGAGCACCGCTGGGACCGGTACCTACCGGAAACACGCCGGGCTGGTTATCCTGCCCCGCCCGCGCCGTCACGCCGCCGATCGACATCGCGATGATGACGGCCATTCCGGACAGGACAGCTCCGCAGCCTATGAGCAGTGGCTTAGGTAGTCGGAGCGCGGCCTTGAATGCCGTCGCTGCCGAACGGGAAAACAGGTCAGCTGACCGCGAGAATGGCGGGACGACGATACTGCTGGCACGCTTCAGCCTGGGTCCCATGTCCATTCCCATGTTAGCGGCGCACCCAGCGAGGGCACCTGATGCCGGCCGGCGGCCGATACCCCGCCCGGGAGGACAAACTACCTCGTCGTACGCTATACGGGCAGTGCGGGGAGGTTAGTCGACGATGACGCAGGTGCGGGACCGGCGCGGCCGGGAGCGCAATACCCGCACCTCGCAGCGGCAGAACGCATACCTTGACTTGCTGCGAGCTCCTGGCGCTCTCGCCTTCTCGTCGGCCGGATTTGTCGGCCGGATGTCCATGTCCATGTACGGGCTTGGCACCGTGCTGCTGATCGCGTTGCTCACCGGGCATTACGGTCAGGCCGGCACGGTAGCCGCCGTTGGTTCCGTCGGGTACGCGGTCTTCGGACCCGTGATCGCCACCAGAGCCGACCGGTTCGGCCAGCGCAGAGTCCTGATCGCGCAGACCTCCGTTTTCGCGCTCAGCAGCGTGGTGTTCATCACCTGCGCCGAACTGCGGGCGCCGTTCTGGACGTTGCTCGTCGCCGGCATCGCGGCCGGCGGTTCCATGCCCTCGATCGGCAGCATGGTCCGGACGAGGTGGAGCAGCCTGCTCGGCGGCGAGGCGCGGCGGCTGCACACCGCGTTCGCCCTGGAGTCCGTGAACGACGAGTTCATCTTCGTGATCGGGCCCGCCCTGGTGACCGTGCTCGCAACTCAGGTCACTCCCGCGTCTGGCATCGGGACCGCCAGCTTGCTGTGCATCGTCGGCACGCTCCTGTTCGCTGCCCAGCGCAAGACCGAGCCGCCGCCGACACCCAGGCCATCGCCCGACGCCAAGCCGGCACAGACAGCCAGGCCATCGTCTGTGCGAACGCGCTTGCTGCGGTTCAGCCTGCCCGCTCGGGGGCTCAGCACGCTGGCACCGGCTTTCCTGCTGATCGGTGCCATGTTCGCGGGCATCGATCTCAGCACCGTGGCGTTCGCCACCGAGCTCGGTCATCGCCCGCTGGCCGGCCTGATCCTCGGCACCTTCGCACTTGGCAGCGCGGTCGGCGGCCTTTGGTATGGCTCCAGGCACTGGCAGGCGCCGATCGGAAGGCGCTTCACCATCACCGCAGCACTTACCGTCATCGGCGTGTCGACCTTCTGGGCGATGCCAGGCCTGCTCGCACTTGATGCCGTCGGTTTCCTCGCCGGGCTTGCGATCTCGCCCACGCTGATGACCGGCTACGCGATCCTCGAACGACAGTCGCCGCCGCACCGCACAACTGAGGCGATGGCCTGGCTCAGCTCGACGATCTCGGTCGGCGTTGCGCTGGGCTCCGCTTTCGCCGGCCACATCATTGACGCCCACGGCGCGAGGTGGAGCTTCGCCTTCTCGGCGAGCTGCGGGGCGGCAGGCGTGCTGATCTGCGTCGCCGGGCTGCGCGAGCTGCGGACGGACCAGGACGACCAGCCTGCAGAATTGGGATCTACGAGTGATCCCGACCAACCAGAGGACGTACCGCGATGACCAGCCACGATGCGCATCAGGAGCCGCATGTTCCGGCAACCTCCGGTAGCGCGGGTTCCTGGCGCAACTGGGCAGGGACGGTGACGGCCAGGCCAGCAAGGATGCGGATGCCGGGCTCGGCGGCCGAGGTGGCAGCCGAGGTAACCAAAGCGGCCGCCGACGGGCTGAAGATCCGGATGACCGGCAGCGGCCACTCGTTCACGCCGGCCGCGAGCACGGAAGGGGTGCTGCTGCACCCGGGCGGCATGACCGCCGTGCGGTCCATCGACCCATCTGCCGGGCTCGTCACAGTCGAGGCTGGCTGTCCGTTGTCAGCGCTGAACACAGCGCTGCGCGCCTGCGGCCTTTCCCTGACCAACATGGGCGACATCCAGGTCCAGACCGTGGCTGGTGCGACCCAGACTGGGACGCACGGCACCGGCAGGGACAGCGGCAGCATGGCCGCCCAGCTAGCAGCGCTCGAGCTGGTGCTGGCCGACGGCAGCATCGTGACCTGCTCGGCAGACGATCCGCAGCCGGATCTGTTCAACGCATGCCGGGTTGGCCTCGGCGCCCTAGGCATCGTCACGGCGGTAACGTTCCGCACCGAGCCGCAGTTCTTGCTGACGGCGCGTGAGGAACCAATGAGCTGGTCCGAGGTGATCTCCCGGCTGCCGGAGCTGACCAGCGTGAACGAGCATTTCGAGTTCTACTGGTTCCCGCACAGCGAAGGCTGCCTGACTAAGCGCAACAACCGTTCGACCGGTCCGGCGCAACCACTCCCTGGGTGGCGCTACTGGCTGGACGATGAGTTCCTGTCCAACTCGATGTTCGGCGCGGCCTGCCACCTCGGTCACCTCGCCCCAGGCGCGATACCCACCGTGAACTCACTCGCTAGCAAGGCGCTCAGCGCCCGCACTTACACCGACGTTCCGTTCAAAGTGTTCACCAGCCCGCGGCGGGTCAGGTTCAAAGAACAGGAGTACGAGATTCCCAGGGAGCACCTCGCTGAGGTACTCGGCGAGATCCGCGCACTGTTCGAACGCAAGGACTGGCGGATCAGTTTCCCGATCGAGGTGCGGGTCACGCCAGCGGACGAGCTCTGGCTATCCACCGCACACGGCAGGGACAGCGCGTACATCGCCTTCCACGTCTACCACCTGTCGCCGCACGAGGACTACTTCCGCGAGACGGAAGCGATCATGACCGCTGTCGGCGGACGACCGCACTGGGGCAAGATGCACACCAGGGATGCCGATTACCTGCGCACCGTGTACCCGAGGTTCGCCGACTTCCTGGCGCTGCGGGACAAGCTTGACCCTGACCGCCGGTTCGGCAACCCGTACCTGAACCAAGTACTCGGCTCCTGACCTGGGCCTTCGGAGGGGGACGACCCCTCCGAGCCCTGCCGCTGGCAGAATCGCTGGGTGCGCTTTCTCAGTCCGCCGAGCTATGACCTCACCTACAGCGACGTCTTCTTGGTGCCTAACCGGTCCGCGGTGATCTCACGAAACGACGTGGACCTGGCTTCGGCCGACGACAGCGGTACCACGATCCCGATCGTCGTAGCGAACATGACGGCGGTCGCCGGCCGCCGGATGGCCGAGACGGTCGCCAGGCGCGGCGGGATCACCGTATTGCCGCAGGACATACCGGTCGAGGTTGTCGCCGAGGTCATCGACTGGATCAAGAGCCGTGACCTGGTCTACGACACCCCGCTGACGCTGAGCCCAGGCGCCACTACCGGGCACGCGCTGAGCCTGCTCCCGAAGCGCGCGCACGGCGGCATCGTGGTGATTGAGGACGGCCGGCCGGTAGGAGTTGTCACCGAGGCTGACTGCACCGGCGTCGACAGGTTCACCCAGCTCAGGCAGGTCATGTCGAGCGAACTGCTGACGCTCCCTGCCGGGGTCGACCCGGAGCGGGCGTTCGGCCTGCTGCAGGCAGGGCGGCACCGGCTCGCGCCGGTCGTCGGCGATGACGGGCGGTGCGTTGGCATCCTCACCAGAACAGGTGCGCTGCGGGCGACCATCTATACTCCGGCCACCGATGCGAGCGGCAAGCTGCGGGTCGGGACCGCGCTCGGAATCAACGGCGACGTCGCCGGCCGTGCCAAGCAACTGCTCGACGCGGGCTCTGACCTGCTTGTGGTCGATACGGCGCACGGCCATCAGGAGAAGATGATCTGCGCGCTGCATGCGGTGCGTTCAGTGTCGCCCGCAGTACCTGTGGTGGCCGGGAACGTGGTCACAGCCGCCGGCACCGCCGACCTCATCGAGGCCGGCGCGGACATCGTCAAGGTTGGGGTCGGTCCCGGTGCGATGTGCACGACACGGATGCGGACGGGCGTTGGCAGGCCGCAGTTCAGCGCAGTGCTTGAGTGCGCAGCCGAAGCCCGCACGCTCGGCAGGCACGTGTGGGCAGACGGAGGTATCCGATATCCACGAGATGTCGCGCTTGCGCTTGCGGCGGGCGCATCCAGTGCGATGATTGGCTCTTGGTTCGCAGGGACCTGTGAGTCTCCGGGCGATGTCTACCGCGACCCCGAGGGCAAGCTGTATAAGGAGAGTTTCGGTATGGCGTCGGCTAGGGCCGTCCGGTTGCGCAGCGCGGCCGATTCACCGTTCGAGCGTGCCCGCAAGGAACTGTTCGACGAGGGGATTTCCAGTTCCCGGATGTACCTGGATCCGCAGCGCCCAGGGGTAGAAGACCTCATCGACGCCATCATCGCCGGGCTGCGCAGCGCGTGCACGTACGCGGGCGCGGGCAGCCTGGCCGAGTTGCATGAGCTCGCTGTCGTCGGCACCCAGAGCGCGGCCGGATATACGGAGGGAATGCCACTGCCCGAGGGCTGGTAGCAACCCTCCCCCCAAGACGCCAACCTCAGGAGCGACATGCACCCCGCACACTTGTTCCGGCGTCGGCTGACCAACCCGGCCAGCCTCGCGACAGCAGCGACGGCTGGCGCGGCAGCGCTGGCAATTTCGGTCGCTGGCTCGACTACTCCGGCCGCCGCCGCACCGCGGGCAGCGGGCAGTGCCGGCATTCACCAAGCGCACGAGACGACCGCCGCAGAACAAAGCGCCCCGCGTAAAATCGCCGCCCGGGCCGCGGAGCTGGCGAACGCGAAAACCGGGAAGCAGCTCTGGGGGCGCCGGCAGTACACAGCTCGCCCGATCGCCAGCATTACCAAGGTGATGACCGCGCTAGTGGTCGTGAATGCGAACCACCTGGACAGGCGGATAAAGATCACCGAAGCCGACGTCCGGTATGCCCAGGATCACAATGCCACCAGCGCCGGCCTGCAGGCCGGCGACGTTCTAACCGCAAGGCAGCTTCTTTACGCCATGATGCTGCCCTCCGGCGCCGATGCCGCGATGGCGCTCGCAGACAGCTTCGGCCCCGGTTCGGGGGCGTTCGTGAAGAAGATGAACGCTACGGCGCGCGACCTCAAGCTGGTCAAGACGCACTTCACCAACTTTGACGGACTGCTGTCCACGGACGTGTCTACGCCGCGGAACCTGTTGCTGCTGGGCGAGGCCGTGATGGGCAAGTCAGTCATCCGCGACGTGGTCAAGACCCAGCGGTACGTGCTCCGCGCCGCGCCGAATCATCACCGCTACCTCTGGATCAACACCAACCTGCTGCTCGGCAAGTACCCGGGCGTAATCGGGATCAAGACTGGCTGGACCGACGCAGCAGGCGAGTGCCTGCTGTTCGAGGCCACGCACAACAAGCGGACACTGATCGGAGTGGTACTCCATAGCGCTCCCACCAAGTCGGGCGCGACGTTCACCGACGCCACCAAGATGCTCAACTGGGGCTTCGGCCTCAGCCAGGCAATTACCGTGCCACGACCGCCAGCTGGCGTTCCCATGGAGTAACCCACCGCGACCAGCCGGCCGGCTGTCCTACTCTCGTTGGCATGACAGCACCAACTGCCGGTCCCGAGCCTGCTGTTGCGGGCCCAGGACCGAGCGTGCTCATTGTCGAGGATGACGAGGGCATCGCTACTCAACTCGTCCGCGGCCTGACCCGCGGCGGCTATGAAGTCGACCACGTGATCACCGGCGCTCAAGCGCTCGCTCACAGCCTGCCCGACGTTGTCCTGCTCGACCTGGAGTTGCCCGACGGCGACGGCGTCAACGTCTGCCGGGCGCTCCGCGACCGTTCAGGTGTCGCAATCATCGTTGTTACCGCCTACGGCGAGGAGACCGATCGGGTCAATGCCCTCGACGCCGGCGCGGATGATTACCTCGTCAAGCCATTCGGGCTGGCTGAGCTCCAGGCCAGGATCCGCGCCGTATTGCGCAGGGTCAGGCCCGGCGGTGAAGTGATCAGGCACGGTCCGCTGACCATCGACCTGCGCACGAGGAAAGTCAATGTGCACGGCGAAGCCGTGGCCCTGACGCCGAAGGAGTTCGACATCCTCGAGTGCCTCGCGCTCGACCCTGGCCGGGTCGTCACCCGGCAGGAGGTACTTGAGACCGCGTGGGACTCGCACTGGTACGGGCCCACCAAAGTGCTCGACGTCCACGTTGCGGCGCTGCGTCGCAAGCTTGGCGTGGCCGGCCTGATCGAGACTGTCTACGGGCGCGGATTCCGGCTCGGCGAGGTCTAATATGGCGCGACGGATCGCGCTGGTCGTCGTCGCGCTTGTGGCGGTGCTCCTCAGCGTTGCCGCGATCCCGCTCGGGGTGCTGACGGCCAGCCAGGACCAGCGCGACTTCCGAACTGACACGCTAGCGGCCGCAACAACAGTCTCCAGCGTTGCCGAGGAGTTTCTTGGCGACCACGCCGCAGCGGCCACCCTCGCTCACTCGATCGCTGGGCTGAAGCGGCGCGGAGACCTGGTGGCCGTCTACACGGCCGACGGAACGAAAGTGGCCGGAACCCAGCCAGTGCCTGGGGTCACGCGGAAGATCATTTCGGGTCATCGCACCGACTGGGGTCCGCAGGTCTCAACGGCCTCCGAGCGAATGACGGTTGTGATCCCCGTCAGAAACGATGCCCGCTCGGTTCGGCTCGGCACCGTTGCGCTGGCCAGATCGACCGAGCCGCTGGAACATCGCCTGACCGTGCTCCGTGGATGGTTGGGGGCGGTCTCCGCCTTGGCTTTGCTTGCGGCAGCACTGATCGCCACAGCCCTTGCCCGATGGGTGAGCAGGCCGCTCGGTTCGCTCGAAGCGGCCGCACAGCACCTTGGCGACGGCGACTTCACTGCGCGCGCGCCCGTAGCGGCGGGTCCGCCTGAGGTGCGCAGGCTAGCCGGGATATTCAACCGGATGGCCGGACGGCTGGAGGCGCTCGTCAGCGGCCACCAGGCGATGATGGCCGACGTATCCCACCAGCTGCGCACGCCGCTTGCGGCGCTGCGGCTGCGACTGGATGTACTGGCGATTCAGGCACCTGACCATCTTGTCGAGGAACTTGCCGGCGCTCATGACGAGATCGGCAGGCTGTCCAGAATGGTTGACGGGCTGCTCGCTGTCGCGCGCGCCGAAAACGTCACGGCAGCGCCCGTCGCAGTTGCGGTGGAGGCCGTGATCCGGGATCGCTGCGCGGCGTGGAAGCCTGCCGCCGACGAGAAGCCCGTGGAGCTCAGCACAGCCGCTATCGGCCCGCTGACCGCCAGGATGCGCGAGGGTCATCTCGAGCAGATACTGGACAACCTCCTGGCCAACGCCATCGAGGCCGTTCCCAGTCGCGGGAACATCAGACTTACCGCGCTTCAGGCGGGTGACCGGATCAGGATCGTCGTCGCCGACGACGGACCTGGGATGACCGAGCAGCAACAGCAGGCCGCGTTCCGCCGGTTCGCATCCGCCAGGCCGGGGGGAACTGGGCTCGGCCTGGCCATCGTGCACCGTCTGATCACTGCCGACGGCGGTACAGCGGAACTCTCCGATACCCCCGGCGGCGGCCTGACGGTCGTGCTGGATGTACCTGCGATGCCTCGTGATCGCGGTCATTCGTTGCCCGGGTACGCCGCCGACCGACGATCGAAGTGACCAGTCACATCCAGCATTTCGATCTTTAGCAACTCTGAAGGATTGCTGAACCGGTTCCCCATGATCGGCCGGGCAGGCTGTGTGTGCGCGCCCGATCAGGGAGGTTCATCTATGCGCTGGCCGCACGATAGTGCCATCACGCGACGCAACGAGCAGCTCGCGCGGACCCGCCGGCTGAGCATGTGGATTGTTAGCGGCGCGACGATCACTAGCTTCGGGCTGGCTGCCGCGCTCGGGTTCGCCCTGCCCGGTCACTCCGCGAGCGCCGGCACTGGCGTTTCAACTCACTCGGGCGGCGGCCGCAGCGGAAGCTCCGGATCTGCCTCACAGGGTCAAGGTTCGGCAAAGCACCACCGTAGGCTGGCCCCGCCGCACCACGCCCCCGCGAACTCAGGGGGGTCGCCAGTTGTGTCATCCGGTGGCTCATGACCACGGTCAACTCGACCCTGGCAGCTAACATCTCTCGCCGGGCCGCATGATCGCCGGGCAACCGCTGAGTGCCCCGATCACCAGCGGGTCAACGCTTCTCTGGTACGCGACTCGCGCAACCGGCATCGTGTCACTGGTGCTGCTGACCGGCACGGTCATGCTCGGCATCACCGGCCCGGTACGGGCGGCGTCGGCTCGCTGGCCCCGCCTCGTGACAGCCGGCCTGCACCGCAATGTAGCGCTCACCGCGCTCGCCCTCGTCGTAGTTCATGTCGTCACGACCGTCCTCGACCCCTTTGTCTCGATCAGCCTTGCCGCCGCATTCATCCCGGACACCTCGGCTTACCGGCCGCTCTGGCTGAGCCTGGGTGCGGTGGCGTTCGACCTCATGCTCGCGGTCATCGTCACCAGCCTGCTCAGGGATCGCCTGAGCCACCGTGCCTGGCGCGCCGTCCATCTGCTTGTGTATGCATGCTGGCCGATCGCCCTCTGGCACGGCCTCGGCACCGGCACCGACACGCGCCTGACCTGGGTGCTAGGAATCAACATCGCGTGCGTCGCCGCAGTTGGCTGGGCAATCTGGTGGCGGCTATCCCTGAGCGCCAGTCAGCTGACTCGTGCTATCGGGATCGGCGCACTGGCGCTTGTGCCGGTGCTGACGGCCGTCTTCGCCATGACCGGGCCGCTGCAATCCGGCTGGGCGCGGCGGGCTGGCACGCCGGTCAAGCTGCTCGGGAATCAGAAGCAGGCATCATCTGCGTCGTCACGAAATGCCCCGCTTCACCTCAGCGATACGCCGTTCAGTGGCCGACTCTCGGTGGCCAGCGGCCCCGGATCTGGCCGGCGGACGATCTCCATCACTGGCCGTACAAGCGCGGCTCCGCACGTGAGCTTCGTGATCGTCCTGCACGGGACGCCTTCCGGCAGCGGTGTCAGCCTTACAAGCGGGACTGTCCGCATCGGCCGGGCAAGGACCGCATCAGGCTATTCAGGCTCTGTCGTCGAGCTAGCAGGGCACACCCTCGTGGCTGACGTGGCTGGCCGGGCCGGACGGCAACGCGCGCAATTCACGCTGACAATCAACGGTGCCTCGGTGACCGGGACGGTCACCTTGCAGGCCGCGGCGGGGGGTTGAGCATGACAGGGCAGGGGGGCATCCCGACCGCACGTAACGTGGCACGCCGGACCAGCCACCGCGCTGACGAGCTTGGCCCTTCAGGACGGCTGACCGCGGGATGGCGAGCTGCGGACGGACCAGCACCCATGCGTGCGCACCTCGACAGGTACGGGCCGATGCCGCAGCATGGCTCGGGGCGGCACGGCGCACTCATCGAGGCGGTCACGCAGTCCGGCCTGACCGGACGTGGTGGCGCAAGCTTTCCGACCGGGACCAAAATGCGGGCAGTGGCATCGGGACGCGGGCCGGCTGTGGTCGTGGCCAACGGGATGGAAAGCGAGCCGGCCAGCCAGAAAGACAAGGCGCTGCTCGCTCGCGCGCCACACCTCGTACTTGACGGGGCCGTGCTCGCAGCGACGGCGATCCGGGCCAGGGCAGTCCACCTCTGCCTGCCGAAGGACAACTCCTGGCTCTGGTCCATCGTTGCGGCAGCCCTCGCCGAGCGCGGCCACGCCGATGACGTCACAATCGAGATGCACGCGCTACCGCCGCACTACGTTTCCAGCGAGGAGACGTCCATCGTGCGCTGGCTGAATGGCGGCGATGCCCGCCCCACTGCCGTCCCGCCGCGACCATACGAGAAGGGCGTCGGCGGCAGGCCCACGCTCCTTGACAACGTCGAGACTCTTGCCAACGTGGCGCTGATCGGACGGTTCGGGCCCGCTTGGTACCGCCAGTCAGGCCTGCCCGATGCGCCGGGAACGATGCTCACCACGGTCTCAGGCGCAGTGGACGCCCCTGGCGTCTATGAGATCGAGGTCGGCACCCGCGTCAGCGACCTGCTCGCCATGGCCGGCGCCGGATCCGACCAGGGCACACTCCTGATCGGCGGTTACTTCGGCACCTGGCACGATGCGCACGACGTTGCAGATTTGCCGTTTGCCGCGCCGACGTTGCGTGGAGCTGGGGCGTCACCAGGCGCGGGAGTGGTGGTCGTACTGCCATCTGAAGCGTGCGGCCTGACAGAGACAACAAGGTTGCTTGCCTGGCTGGCCGGCCAGGGCGCCGGCCAGTGCGGGCCATGCATCTTCGGGCTGCCGGCGATCGCTGACGACTTCGCCCAGCTCGCCAGCGGCCGGCCGGTCGGCCCAGCGCTTGACCGGCTCGAGCGGCGGCTGTCCACCGTGATCGGACGCGGCGGGTGCCGGCACCCTGACGGTGCCGTTCGCCTTGCCAGGTCGGCACTGTCGGCCTTCGCGGCCGACCTGAAGTCACACGTCTCGCGCCGCACCTGCCTGACCGCGAGACACAGCAGCCGGGCACATTCAGTGCTGCCCATACCTCACGCGGCCGATGCGGAGGCATGGCGGTGACGCAGCGGCTTGCGGTAAACCCGATCGCGTGCTCTGGGCACGGAATCTGCGCCGAGATGCTGCCGGAACTCATCGGCCTGGACGAGTGGGGGTATCCGATCGTGGCCGATCGCGAGATCCCGGACGAGTTGTCCGGGCTTGCCCGCCGCGCGGTCCGGTTGTGCCCGACGCTGGCGCTCAGGATCGAGCGCGGCAAGCCGGCCCGGCAACC
Organism: Streptosporangiaceae bacterium; assembly: GCA_035276345.1. GTDB lineage: Bacteria > Actinomycetota > Actinomycetes > Streptosporangiales > Streptosporangiaceae > Chersky-822. The sequence continues at coordinate 18,213 of DATELR010000015.1, forward strand.
GACAGGCACGCCGTACGGCCGGGCTCTAGCGAGCCGTAGGCAGGAGGCGGCGGGCGGCGGACACGTCTACCGGGCAGAGCATTGACCATCAGGGCGCTGCCGCGGCATCGGCGTCACCGACCTGACTCGACTGGCGGAACAGGCGGCAACGAACGGCTAACCGCGATGACCGGCGCGGTCTTGCTGGCGTTGCTGGCAGTGGAAGGCGTCACCATCGTCTTCAGACAGCAACTGCTCACTCTGCACTTCTTCATCGGCATGCTGCTCGTCGGGCCGGTGCTGCTGAAAATCTGCTCCACCGGTTACCGGTTCGTCCGTTACTACACGGGTGCGGCACCCTACGTGCGCAGAGGGCCTCCTGCGCTGCTGCTCCGCCTGCTGGGTCCAGTCGTTATCGCGACGTCGGTAGGCGTTATCGGCTCAGGTGTCGCGCTCGCGATAGCCGGCCCTGGGGCACCGCAGTGGATCTTCGTGCACAAGGCGACCTTCATCCTGTGGTTCGGAGCGATGACCGTGCACGTGCTCTGGTACGCGCCACGACTCCCCCGGCTGCTACGGAGCAGCTCGGCGGGTGACTCCGCCAGGGCCGTCCTGGCTGGCGCGGGCCGGCGCTGGCTACTGCTGCTTGCCGCGATAGCGGTCGGCCTTGTCATCGCCGCGGCGACATATCACCTGGCCGGACCCTGGACTGGCCAGGCCATATCCGGCTAGCGCGTTAGGTCCGCGTTAGTCATCGACGGGCACAACGAACATGCGGGATCCGGCCGGGGCGATCTGCTGGTAATCGGCGGCGGTGGCTTTCCCCTCGTCAGAGCCGAACGCGGCCTGCATCGCGTCCGGATCCGCGAAGTACAACTCGGTGATCCGATGGAACGACTTCTCGCCGCCATCCGCCGCAGCACCCACCAGGCCGGTCTCGGTCCGCTGCAGCCCGGGGATCTTTGCCACCAGCGGCATGTGCGTGCCCGCGTAGTGCTGCTCGAAGGCGTCGGTGTCCTCGGGTTGGGTGTACAGAACAACCAGCTTGACTGTCATCCCACTGACGCTAGCCTCACTGCACGGCCGACGCCATCTCCCTGACCTGTCTCAGGTCTTCGGCGATCAGCTCAATCGCCTGGTCACCTGCGGACATGATCCCGCAGAAGTTCATGAAACCGTGCGTGGTCTCCGCGTATTCGACATGCGTCACGGGAACGCCGTCCTCCTCAAGCCTGCGAGCGTACGTCCTCGCGTCATCGCGCAGCGGGTCACGGCCAGCTCCGATCACGAGCGCTGAGGGCAGGCCAGCCAGCGTGTACGAGCGCAGCGGTGCAGCGTACGGCGTCACCTCCTGACCAGCCAGGTACTGCGTCTCTGGCCAGTTGCCTGGCTTGATGCTCAGGAAGACGCCGTCAAACAACCGGACAGACTCAGTGTCCTGGCCGAAGTCCAGAGCGGGGTAACACATCACTTGGCGGGCCAGCGCCGGCCCGCCCTCGTCCCGTGCCATCAGGCAGGCTCCGGCGACGAGGGCGCCTCCTGCGCTCTGACCGCCGGCCGCAAGTCTTCCATCGCCGCCGATCACCCGACCGTTGGCCGCGAGCCAGCACATCGCGTCATAGGTGTCGTGCAGGGCGGCGGGGAACGGATGTTCCGGCGCTAGCCGGTAGTCAAGGGAGACCACGAGCAGTTCACCGAGGTGGGCGAGCCGGGAACAGACGTGGTCGATGTCGTTCACGGATCCGCCGACGAAACCTCCGCCGTGCAGCCAGAGCAACACCGGCCGCGGCCCAGATCGGCCGCGTGTCGCGTACACCCTGGCGAGTACCGGGCCGCCGCGGGCCGGCAGGTAAAGGTCAGCCGACGCCACGGTGGGGTCAGGGCTGCCCGCGACCGCGGGATTCGGGGTCCTGGCCCGTGCGGCCAGCACGGACTCGTAATCCGTCAGGCCGGGCAGCTGGCCGGCTCGCTCCAGGAACGCCGAAGCCTCGGCCGGGAAACGTGGGTCGTCTATCAGGCGCGTCTGCATGTGGTGCGTACCTCCTGCTGGCCGGCGGTTGACTTAACCATGCACCCACCACAGCGGGCGGCCGAAGGCGGCACCAAGCCCGCGATTGATGCGCGACATGTTGTGGGCAAGCTCGACATAGGCGGGCTTCTTGCAGGCAGCGGCGCTCGCCTTGTAGCCACGAGCTTTCGCCGCCATGATGCGAGGAAACGAAGGATCTGCCGTTGATCATGCCAGCCGACGATGTCGTCAGGGCCAGCTTGACGGGCGGCTGCGTGCGCGCTTGCCTGCTCTCGGCAGGCAGTCAGGTGATGAGCGGCCGTCCCGGGCGCGGCCTGGGTGTTGCTGCGCTGGTCAGCTGGCTGCTCGCGGAGAGCCTCGGCGCGTACATGTTCCGCAGCTGGCTGACGATCGCGGGACTGCGGCGGCGCGCGGGGGACGCGAATGACACGATGTCGCCGGCCCTTGTACTCGGGCACGCGGGACTCGCCCTGGCCGGCCTGGTCAGCTGGGTCAGCTTCCTCGCGTCCGGGCTGGCCGTGCTCGCATGGCTGGCCGTCGGGCTGCTCGCGCCAGCGATCGGGCTCGGAATCTCGACGGTTACCGTCTGGACGCCTTACCCGGTCAGTCAGCCACAGCAGGATCCGTCATCGTCGGCAGAACGTCCCAGCGGCGAGAGTCCGCCGACGATCCTTGTCACGAACGAGATGCTCGATCGCACCTTGGCTGATGAGGCGCTGGCAAGTGAGCTCGTGGACGAACTCGTTGAACGAATGCTGGCGGAGCCGCCGACGGCGAAGCCGACCATCAGCCGCAGATGGCAGTTGGCACCGGTGATACCAATCCTGCATGGCATACTCGCGCTGGCGACGTTCCTGCTCGCCGTGCTGGCAGCAATCGCCGCAGGTACTTGATCTGGGTATCGTCCTCACATGGCTGAATACCAGCGCAAGGTCTTGCTCCTCGCCGCCGACCAGTTCGAGGACATGGAGCTGCTGTATCCGCTCTACCGGCTTGCCGAAGAGGACATCACAGTCACCGTGGCGGGGCTGGACGCCAACCCGGTGACCGGAAAGAAAGGCCACGGGCCGGTACCTGTCGACACGACGGTGGACGGGCTCTCCGAGTCCGACTACGACGCCCTGGTGATACCCGGCGGCTACGCACCGGACAAACTCAGGCGCTCAGCGGCCGTGCTCGACCTGGTCCGTGCGTTCGATGAGCACGGCAAACCGATCGCGTTCATCTGCCACGCGGGCTGGGTGCCGATCTCGGCGAAGATCCTCGCAGGGCGGCGAGCCACCAGCGTGGCCGCCATCAAAGATGACATGGTCAACGCCGGAGTCGCCTGGACGGACGAAGCCACGGTCGTAGACCAGAACCTCATCTCCGCCAGGACGCCCGCAGATCTCGGCCCCTGGATGAAAGCGCTGCTGGCGGCGCTCCGCTAAACCTGCTGCGCTGAGCGGAGCGCTCGCCAGCTGCCGTTAACTGCTAATCGCGTGGTGCGTTCAGGAACCGGTAGTAGTCGTTCTCGACCATTTCCGGATCACTCGGCGATGGGCGGCGCAGGCCGCGGCCAGCCCGCCTCATGCCGCTCTCGAATTCTTGTGCGCCCTGTCCGTTCTCGCGTATCGCCATCCGGCCGCGGAACATTGCCGCGCCCACGAACAAGGCAAGCGCGTTGTGCGTCATTGTCCTCTCCTGCCCCGTCGGAACGGCCGTCCGCGGCAGTCCTCGCTCTTTCGTCGCGAGCTTCGTTGTCGCAAACTGGAGACCGTTCCCTGCAATTTCAGGCTGCCAGTAAGGCTGTGGCCACGACATCGGGAGAATGTCCTAATTGCAGGCCGGAAGCGTACTAAGACAGGCTCAGGTCCCCGGTAGCTGGCTGAGCGTAACCTGGACGGTGACCTTGCCGCCACCGTGCTTGAGCACGGTGACCGGTACGCGCTGACCTGGCCGCATCTGTGCCAGGACCGCGGCAAGAGTCTCGGTGTCAGGCGTCGGCGAACGGCCGACCGCGGTAATTACCTCGCCCGCTCGCAGCCCTGCCCTGGCCGCGCCGCTGCCGCGCAGCACCGACACGATCCCAGCTCCGGCCGGCTGCCCGTTCGCACCAACGACCGTTCGCACCCGCACCCCGAGAGCCGCCCGGTGGGAGTTAGTGACCCGTCCGGACTTGATGATCTGGCTGGCGATGTTGGTCACGATGTTCGAGGGGATCGCGAAGCCGATGCCTGCTGCGGCGCCGCCGAGCTGCGGGTCGGAGGCGGCCAGCGTCGGAATTCCCACGACCTGCTCGGAAAGATTCACCAGGGCACCGCCGCTGTTCCCCGGATTAATCGCGGCCGAGGTCTGGATCGCATCTGGCAATGTCGCGCCGGGCGACTCGCCGCCCTGTGGCTCGGACACCGTCCGGCCGGTCGCCGAGACAATCCCGTCCGTGACGCTGCTCGCGAAGCCCAGCGGATTACCCATGGCGAGGACGACGTCGCCCACCTGGAGCTTCGACGAGTCAGCGAAAGTCGCAGGCGCCAGATGGTGTGAGCCGGTCAGCTTGATCACCGCGAGGTCGTCTGGCGGGTAGCTGTCGACCAGCGTGGCGTGCAACGGGGTGACCGAACCGGACAGCACCACGCTGAATGTCTTGGCCGTGCCGACCACGTGGGCATTGGTCACAATATGGCCCGCTTTATCGAAGATGACTCCTGAGCCGAGCCCTGCTGAGGTCCTGATCTCCACCACAGAGGGCAGCACGCCGTGGACCACCCTGACGTACGCGCGCTGAAGCGTCGCGGCGTTCGGTTGAGCCTGCGCCTGCCCGCCAGCAGCTTGCGCAGCGGGCGCCTGCCCGCCCTGCGCGTTCGCGCCGCTTTGGCCATGGGGCGATGAGGTCTGGTGCGGACTTGACGAGCCAGACGAATTACCGCCGCTGCAGGCCGCGGCCACGAGCGCGAGCGTCAGGGCGCCCGCCGCAAGCGACCCGGTCCGCCGGATCCCACCCTGATAACCAGCCATCCTCATGACGTGCCCAGGAACGCACCGTCCAGACCCCGGCGCCGGTTATCAGGCCGGTTAGATTTCCGCCGCCTTCCGGTACGGGGCGATCACGTCGGTGCCGAACCTGGCCATCTCCTCGCGCTGTGGCGAGAACTGCAGCAGCAGCAGGTCGACGCCAGCGTCCGCGTACGCCCGGATGCGGTCGGTGATCTGAGCCGGCGTGCCGATCAGTCCGCTGCGCAAGCCGCGGTTCGAGACGCTGTACTCCTCAAGGGAGACCTGGGACTCCAACTGCGATCCCTCGATGAAGTCCTGGTAGGACGCGTAGGCCTCGGGGGAAGAGCGGACGTTGAGAATCCGGTCGAGCTCGGCCTTGACTTCAGCATCGCTGTCCCGGCAGATCACGTATCCGGAAACACCGAACTGCAGCCGGGGCCTGCCCGCTTGCTCCCGCAACGCAGACAGCTCGGCTACCTTGGCCGCGATCACTTCCGGTGCGTCGCCGTGCATGACGTAAGCGTCCGCCTGCGCGGCGATGACCTGCTTGGCCTTCGGCGACTCACCGCCCATATAGACCACTGGCGCTCGGCTTGGCTTCGGCTCCAGCACAGTCCCTTCAAGCTGGTACAGCGCGCCTGCGTGGGTAACGGTCTCCTCGGTAAGCAGCCGGGCGATGACGTCCAGCCACTCCTGCGTCCTGGCGTAGCGCGCGTCGTGCACGTCAAACGGCGCTCCGTACTGGCTAGCCTCGTCCTTCCACCAGGACGAGACCACGTTCAGCGAGATCCTGCCAGGCGCGATCACATCCAGCGTGGACAGCGCCTTGGCGGTCAGCGCAGGCGAGTGGTAATTCGGCCGCACCGCCAGCATCAGCTCGAGCTTCTTGGTCACGCCGGCGATCGCAGGCGCCAGCGTCCAGCAGTCCAGTGAGGGGGCCCGGTGCCCCTTGATGTCGTTGAGGTTCAGCTCGGCGATGAGCGACAGCTCGAAGCCGTGCTGCTCGCTCTCTGTCGCCAGATCCCGCACGTACGGCCAGGCGACCGGCATCCCCTCGTCCCTGACATTGCGCAGCCAGCCACCGAAGATCGGCATCCAGTAGCCAAACCGCATCGCTACGCCGCCTTTCTCGCCTCGTCGTCAAGCAGTCGCCCGAGATAGGCGGCCACGGCCCGCAGCGCCGGCCGCGGCGCGATCGCCTCGATGCCGGCGTTGTAATTCGTTGTCGTGTTGATGTCGTAGGTCACCAGCCTGCCATCGACGGTCTCGATGAACTCAAAGCCGGCGATCTCGATCCCCTGCCTGCTCGCGAACTCCGCGTAGCGGCCGGTGACGGGATGAGCAAAACCTTCACGGAGCGAGAACAAGGGCTTCGGCGGCCCGTCGGGCACCTCGCATGCGTCAGCCGGGCAGAGCTGAAAACCGCCGACCGAAGTGTCGGCCGCGATCGCATAGATGAACTCGCCTCCGACCAGCTCAACCCTCGTAATGCTCGGCTCAGCCGCGACCAGGTACTCCTGCAACAGCGTGATCCCGTCGACTGGCTGTTCGTCACCGCCACGCGCCAGAAACTCGTCGTACTCGTCATGGCTGTCGAACAACCGGACCCCAAGACCCTTGCCGCCCTGGTTGTGCTTGGTGATGAACGGCGCAGGCAGTTTCCGCGCAGCAGCGGCGAGCTCAGCGGTCCCCGCAACCGCGATGGTCCTCGGCACATCGAAACCGGCCGCGCGAAGCGCGACGAGCTGCTCGACCTTGCTCATCTCCAGCTCGATCACGCGCCGGCCGTTCACCACCCGCCGGCCGTGTGCCTCGAGCCAGCTCAGCACCCCGCGAGTCTGATCCTTCGCATGCGGATGCCCACGGGTGTGGGAGGACGCGCTCATCCGCGACCAGAAGACGCCGGGCGGCGGCTCCTCGCCAAGGTCAAGCACGGAATCACCCAGGATCCACTGCTCGTAAGGCAGGCCAGCTGCGGCCAGTGCCGCTCCCACCGGGCCGAACCAGTCAGGGTTCTCATGGAGCACATGAATCTTCAGCGCTTCCTGGGGCGCGCGCGTCGGACCGACCGCCGCGCCACCGCCTGCTGCGCCATGGCCTTGCCCGGGTGGTGCCACGCATGTCAGCGTATGTCAGCCAGCGGCGGATTCCTCCGCCGCCCCGGAGGGTGCTAGCCGCGACTAGCGGCTGAGCAATCCCCGGCGCTCAGACTCAATCTCAGCGAGCCGAGATCGTGCCTGGCCAGCCCGCGCCGTAAGTCTGCTCCGCAGCTGCTCGACCATCGCCGCTGAATCAGCAACCTGGTTCTGCGCCATCGTGATCCGATCGGCGACTCCCAGGTCAGTAAAGAAATTGTCGAACCAGACGTCGACGAACCTGGTTCCGCTGCCCAGCTCGAGCTGCGGTGCCGTGCCGAATGTCGGGCCAGCGACGTCAGCGAGCTCACGACGGAGCACAGCGAGCCGCTGATCGGCAACCGCCGCCAACTGGGCTGCCTGGTCCATCCGGTCGTGCTTGATGGAGCTGGCGATTGCCCCGCCACCGAACCATGTGTCGTAGGTTGACCAGCCCGAGGCACTCCGCAGCACCTCCTGCACGTCAGACAGGGCCGCCGCGGCGGCACCGGCGGCCTGGATGGCCTCGTCTGTCTCGTTCAGTTCAGCCGTCCGCCGCCCTCGCTCATCCGCCAGTCCGAGCAGAGCCCGGCTCCGGGCGTCACCCGACTCGGTGAGGTATCGCTCCTTCTCATCGAGTGCGGCAGCGTACGCGCGCGGAGCGGACGCGAGGGCGGCGAGCCGCTCTTCGGCCGCCGAGAGTTCGCCGTTGACGGCCGCGAGTCTGGACTCCGCCTCAGACAGCCGGTATTTCGCCGCGTCCGCCTCGGCGCGCTCACGAGCCAACCGCTCATCACGAGAGCCGGCGAGCGATGCGAGCACCCGGCCGAGCGACATGCCCTCCAGCCGCTCGACGTCCTTGGTCTCGTCCTCGGCCTTCTCACGGAGCGCCGCAACCTCGGTCTGCAGGTCGCGGCGCCTGGCCTGCAGCTCAGCTTGACGCTGGCTGGTGACCTCACGCTCACGCATTGCCTGCGCCGCTGCGACCAATCGGTGCTCAATATCGTCCGATACATTCGGCATGCCCCGATTAGACCATCCGTCGGTCACCCATGCCACGCCAGCGGCGGCGCGGCAACCGACCCGCGACGGATATCAAAGTGCCATCCATACCGGATCCTGGTGGTGGCTGTGACTTTCATACCGCCGTTCTCGGGCAGCTAGCCCGACATATCCATGTTTGACCGCTCCTTGCCGCCGGATGTCACCAGAACTTTGCCTTCGGGAGTGACAAGCTCGTGGTGGTGATGATGCAGCGGGACAGGTTCACCCGGGATGTCGCCAAAGTCGGGCTCGACCCCTGGCTCCTCCATCGGGTATGCGACCTCCCCATGCGCCTGGATGTCACCGGCGACGAGCTCGGCGTCCGGCATCCGCAGCTTCGTGAACAAGCCGATACACCGCAGGATCAGGAACGTGATGACCGCGTCCCACACGATGATCGTCAGAGCGGCCCCCGCCTGAATCAGCAGCTGCCGGGAATGACCGTAAAAGAGCCCTGTCGTGCTCACGTCCGGATTCTTGCCGATGCCGAGGTAGACGATCATTTTCGGATCGGCCAGCAGCCCGACCAGCAGCCCGCCGAGCAATCCGGCAAAGCCATGCGTGTAGACGACGCCGAGCGCATCGTCAACCCGGTTGAACGGCCAGACGTGTTTTGGCAGGTAGGCGAAGAGCACCCAGACGACGGCCGAGGTCACCAGCCCGGTCATCAGCGCGCCGAAGCCGGTCACGTAGCCCGCGGCCGGGGTGATGCCGACCAGGCCGCAGATCATGCCGTTGACGCCGCCCAGGAAGGTGGGCTTCTTCTCGGCGCCGAAGGCCATGTCCATCACGATCCACGTCATCATCGCGATCGCAGCGGCCAGGTTGGTATTGATCACTGCGGCGCTCGCGTCGGCGCCCGCGAAATACGGGTCGCCGCCGTTGAAGCCGTTCCAGCCAAGCCAGAGAATGCCCGCCCCGACGGCTACGAAGACAAGGTTATTGGGCATCGCCCGCTCGCTGTCGCTGCGCAGGCGGGGACCGACGACGGCGGCGGCCACGAAGCCGGACACGCCGGCGGCGAGGTGGATGACGTAACCGCCGCTGAAGTCCAGTGCACCTTTGCCGGCCCAGAAGCCCCCGCCCCACAGCATGAATGCGTTCACCGCGTACGCAAAGGTGATCCAGAGCGGCACGAAAACGAGCCAGACCTTAAATTTGATCCTGCCGATTACGCTGCCGATGAACAGGATCGGAGTGATCGCCGCAAAGACGAACTGGAAATAGACCAGCGAGCTCTGCGGGAATTTGAACTTCGGCATGAGCCCGTTGAGCATGGGGATATGCGCTCGCGCCTGCTCGCCTGCCGCACCGGCGACGGTGCCAGGCTTGCCGAGAAAGCTGCCTATCCACGGCGAGCCGAATCCCAATTTGAATGCCCACAGAACCCACACGATCAGGGTCAGCGCGAAGGCGCTGAACACCATCATCATCGTGTTGATCACCCATTTACGCTGGACAATTCCGCCGTACAGGACCGCAAGCGCGGGGATGCTCATGAGCCCGACCAGCGTTGCAGCCGTCATCTGCCAGGCGTTATCGCCTGAGCTGAGCCAGGAGGAATAGGGAACCACTCTTCGCCTCCAGAACCGGAGCGAAGGATGAGCCGGAGGGCCAGGCGACTCTGACCAGCACCGCCGCACACCACTTCAGTGTTGGTCAGTACGGTCAAGATTTCCCACGGATGCGTTTCGCGGCGATTTCCCGTCAGTTACGACCCTGGAAACTGCCACGCGAATCGTTAATCTGCGTGAAACCTCCGCCGCTGCGGTCTGGCCTAAAATCCAGGCGTGCCGCTGCTCGTACCCCCTTTGCCTTCGCGGCCGGTGCACGGTGAAAAGCGCAGGCTCGTGATCATTGGCGTCGTCGTCACGCTCATCTTCGGTGCGTTTGCTTCCTGGTCCGCGGTCCAGCCAGGCCGCTATGGCCGGTCTGGCTCTGGCTGCATCACGATCACGATCCCGAGCAGCATGGGCGGCGCGCTGCTGCACGAGTGCGGCCAGCGAGCTCGCGTGATGTGCCGCAACGCCTTCAGCCACCGCGACCGGCTCTCGCTGCTCGTCCGACCGCAGTGCGAACGCCGTACTCAGTAATGTAGCCTTGTATAGCGAACAACGATCGCAGTTTCGGGTTACGCCAAGAGCGCAGCTTTCTCGTTTGCGACGCGTTCTGAGCGCCGGGTAGGTTTCGTCGGGCGGACGCTGATCCGCGGCTATCTGAAGAGAAGGGGGCGGCGGTGGCAGAGGCTAGCTCTGGCCCGGCAATCCACGTCGAGGGCCTGACCAAGTCCTTCGGGGAGGTCCGCGCGCTGCGCGGGATCAACCTTTCAGTTCCGCGCGGAACAGTGCTCGGCGTCCTGGGGCCCAATGGCGCGGGCAAGACCACGGCCGTGCGAATTCTGACCACTTTGCTTCGCCCCGACGGCGGCCGAGCGGTCGTTGAGGGCCGCGACGTGGTGCGCGCACCCGCCGCCGTGCGCCGGATCATCGGGTTGTCCGGGCAATCAGCCGCCATCCAAGAGGAACTCACCGGCAAGGAGAACCTGGAGCTCATCGGCCGTCTGTATCACCTGAGCTGGCCAGACGCGAGGAGCCGGGCCACTGAACTGCTGGAGCAGTTCGACCTCGTCGACGCCAAAGACCGGCCGGCCAAGACCTTCTCTGGCGGCATGCAGCGACGGCTTGACCTCGCCGCGAGCCTGGTCGGGCATCCGAAGGTACTGTTCCTTGACGAGCCGACGACCGGCCTCGATCCACGCTCAAGGCTCGGGATGTGGGGCGTCATCAGGACGCTGGCGGCCCGGGGCACTACCGTCCTGCTCACTACGCAGTACCTGGACGAAGCCGATGAACTGGCAAACACGATCGTGGTGTTTGACCATGGCCAGGTGATCGCGCAGGGCACGGCCGAAGAACTGAAGAGCCAGGTCGGCGGCGACGTCCTGGAGTTCGTCGTGCCAGACCGATCAAGGATCAATGACGCGGTAGCGGCCATCAAGCCGCTCGGTGAGGGCGAACCGCATGTCGACCAGGACACCGCAAAGATCAGCGTGGGGGTAGGAAGCCGCAGCTCTGACGCTTTGATCGACGCGGTCAGGAGCCTGGATGCAGCTGAAGTTGTCACGCACGGGCTCGCCCTGCGGCGACCGTCGCTGGACGACGTGTTCCTCGCCCTGACCGGCCATGCCGCCGAGGACGACGCCGACGCACCGGAAGGTAAGCGCCGAGGCCGCCGCCAGGGCAGTGCCGCAGCCGATGACGGAGCGAAGGGCAGGAGGGGCAAATCGTCATGACCGCCATCGCAGCAGACACGGGACTACGGGAGACCGGGCCGAGCCCGCTGACCAGCGCCAAGTGGGCGATCAGCGACACGCTCACGATGACCAGGCGCAACCTCATCGTCTGGTACCGGGTTCCTGCCTACATCTTCTTCAGCGTCGTGCAGCCCGTGATCTTCGTGCTGATCTTCCGCTATATCTTCGGCGGCGCGATCGCGGTCAGCAACAGCGGGGGGTACGTCCAGTTCCTGATGCCGGGCATCATCGCTCAGACAGCAGCATTCGCGAGCTTCGGAACTGCCATCGCCCTAGCGCAGGAGCTGCAGAAAGGCGTAATCGACCGGCTCCGCTCGATGCCGATGGCGCGTTCAGCGGTGCTCGCCGGGCGCCTGGTCGCCGACACCATCCGGATGCTGGTGACGATCCTGATCATCGTGGCCGTCGGCTATGCGGTCGGCTTCCGGTTCACCGGCGGCGTCGGTCCGGCGATCGCGATGATCGTGCTCGCGACCGTGTTCGGCCTCGCGATCTGCTGCATCGCCGCCTTCACCGGCCTGGCGATCGGCGATGAGGAGTCCGTGCAGTCGTTCGGGCTGATCTGGCTGTTCCCGCTGACGTTCATCAGCTCCGCGTTCGTGCCGATCAACACCATGCCAGGCTGGCTGCAGGCTTTTGCCAACAACCAGCCGGTCACCTTCGTTGTCGACGCCATGCGCGCGCTGGCGATCGGCGGACCGATCGAGGCGAACTTGCTGAAGAGCATCGCCTGGCTGGCGGGGATCTTCATCGTGTTCGCGCCGCTGGCGGTCCGCGCCTACAAGCGGGCCGCTTAATCGCCTCAGTCCGCTGACGAGGCGGCGCCAGACCGGGGAAACCTGGGCGCGTGGGGCCGGTATTCGCCGACCACGCGCGCCTTGGTCAGGGCCTCGACAAAACTGGCTGGCCCGTCGAATTGCGGCATTTCCAGGTAGGCAGCACCGATGCCGGCCGGATCGTGCGCGTCCGACCCGGCTCCAGCTGGCAGTCCCCATCGCCTGGCCAGGTCTGCGGCCTGCGCGTTCGCGCCCTCGTCAGCGATCTTGGCATTGAACACCTCGACGATGTCAGCCATGCCGTCCGCGCAGAGTCGGTTGGCTGCCGGGCCCAGGCTGTCGCGGACCTGATCGAACGGGTGAGGCACGTATACCAGCCCGCCTTGCGCCCTGATCCTCGCGACCGCGTCACCGAGCGGCAGCACGTAAGGGATCCGCTCCGTGAGGAACAACCCGATGATCTCGCCAGCCTGCGTCCTGATCTCCTCGCCCACGATCACGCGCACCGGTCCGGTCCATGCCGCAGCCGCTTCGATCGCGGCCCGCGTCTCGTTGTGGTCAGTGATGCAGACGACGTCGATCCCCTCGGTCAGCGCACGCTCGGCGACCTGCTCGAGTGTGGTGACGGCATCACCGGAGGCCACGGTGTGAAGGTGACAGTCGACCCGCATCAGTCAGCTCTGGAGGGCCTGAAGCGCCCGGCGAGCGCGGTCTTCAACGCCCGGGCCAAGAACGTCCGCATCGGACGCACCGGCTCCCATCGCGTTGGCCGCGTAGCGCACGAACACGCCTTCCAAGATGCACGCCAGCTTCCAGTAGGCGAAGGCAATGTAGAAGTCGATGTTCGTCAGGTCGCGTCCTGAACTGGCCGCGTAACGGGCAGCGACCTCACGGCGAGCCGGAAATCCGGGCAGCCCGGTAGCGGCGGATTGCGCCATCGTCACCACCGCCGGCGAAGGAACGGATTGACTCTGCGCATCGCCATCCTCGGCCCAGTACGCGAGCAGCGTGCCCACGTCAGCGAGCGGGTCGCCGAGCGTGGATAGCTCCCAGTCGAGCACGGCCATGATCCGGCCGTCGGCCGACATGATCGTGTTGTCCAGCCGGTAGTCGCCGTGCACGATCGAGGTTCCCTGCTGGGCGGGCAGCCGGTCGGTCAGGATCTTGTGCACCTCGTCCACGAGCGGCACCGGCCGGTAGACGCCGATCTCCTTGGCTTGCTCCTGCGACTTGCCGAACTGCCCGTGCCAGCGGCGGAGCTGCCGCTCGATATATCCGTCCCGGCGAGCGAAGTCGCCGAGGCCGACTGCGTCCACGTCGACCCGGTGGATGGCGGCTAGCACATCGACCAGCTGCTCCCCCGCGACCCGGCGCCCTGCCACGTCCAGGATCGCCTCTGTTCCTGCGACGTCACGCAGGACGTGCCCGTCAACGAACCCCATCAGGTAAAAGGGGCGGTCGTTGACCGCTTCGTCTGCGCAGAATGCCAGCGCGGGCGCGACCGGCACGTCTGTATCCCGCAGCGCGGAGATGACGCGGTACTCGCGCCCCATGTCGTGCGCCGTAGACAGCACGTGGCTGGTCGGAGGCCGCCGAAGCACGATCTTGCGCCCGGCGGTGTCCGTCACCGCGTAGGTCAGGTTCGACCGGCCACCGGAGATGAGATCAAAGCGCAGCGGCGGCACGAGCCCGCTGACGTGACCAGTCACCCATTCACTGACCTCGGGCACCCGGATGCCTTGCACCATCCCTAATCCCTTCCGGCCAGGCGAGCGTTCAGGCGGCGCATGCCGTTTAGCCAGCGGTCACGATCCTCGGCCCGCCTGCGCTCGTATGTGGCGACTTCGGGATGCGGCAGGATCAGGAAGCGATCGTCGGAGACGGCCGCCAGCACGGTAGCCGCGACCTCGTCCGGCGACAGCACGCCATCCACCGAGGCCTGGCGCGAGACGCTCCCTCCCCCGGCTGCGGACGGCACCGCACCGGTTTCCGGCGGAGGAGCCACGAGCCCTCCGACCTCGCGCATGCTGGTCGCGCCGAGGTTCGTAGTCACCGCCTGCGGGCACAGGCAGGACACGCCGATTCCCCGGTCGCCGTAGGTGATCGACAGCCACTCGGCGAACGCGACGGCGGCATGCTTGGTCACCGCGTAAGGAGCGGAGCCAAGCTGAGTGAGCAGTCCGGCCGCGGAGGCCGTGACCATGAGATATCCGCCTCCCCTGGCCAGCATGCCGGGGAGAACCGCGCGCGCCACATACAGGTGGCTCTGCACGTTGATGGCCCAGATCCGGGACCAAGCCTCGTCCGGCACCTCAATGCCGCCCGCCACGATAATGCCGGCGTTGGAGAAGCACAGGTCGATTCGCCCGAACTCCTGCTCAGCCCGCGCCGCGAGTGCCTGAACAGCCGGCTCGCTCGAGACATCCGCGGTAACCGCCTGTGCTGCCCTGCCGCGCCCGGAGATCTCCGCGGCCACCTTGGCGGCGCCAGGGCCGTCAGTATCGGACACCACCACGGCGGCAGCGCCGTTGTCAGCGAGCGCCAGGCTCAGCGCGCGGCCGATGCCGCTCGCACCGCCAGTGACGACCGCTACCCGGTCCTTGACCTCCATGGTCAGCGCCGGTGACTGCGTGCAGCCGCCTCGGCCCAGGCGGCAAGCTCCGGATCGGCCGCAATGAGATCGGCGTACTTCTTCCTGGCTTCCTCGCGCCTGGCCGGTATGTATTCAGTAGGCCAGAGACCCGGATGTGGGTCGTAACCTCTGAGCACGTTGCGGGCAACGGTCACCTTGTGCACTTCATCGACTCCGTCAGCGATAGCCATGGTCGGCGCGGCAGCCCACATGGCCTGCAATGGTGTCAGATCGGTCGTGCCAAGCGAACCCATAATGTGCAGCGCCCGGTAGCTCACCTCACGCAAGACCTTGGCGCAGGTGTACTTGCAGGCAGCGATCTGGGTTCGCGCCTGCTTCGTGCTTGAGTTGTCGATCGTCCACGCCGTCCACAGCACGAGCAGGCGGAGCATGTTGATCTCCGCGTACGAGTCGGCAATCGCTTCCTGGACCATCTGATGGTCGGCGATCACCTTGCCATGCGACTGCCTGCTCAGTGCTCGCTCGCACATGATGTCGAAAGCCAGCTTGACCTGGGCCACCGTGCGCATAGCGTGGTGGATCCTGCCTCCTCCCAGCCGCCGTTGCGCAAGGACCTTCGCGCCGTCCTCGGGCCCGAGCAGATGATCGAGCGGCAGGCGGACGTCGTTGTAGCGAATGTGATTGTGCAGCGGAGGGTACTCGGCGATTTCAACGCCAGGCGAGTCCCGCGGCACCGCGAACATGCCGTTGGTGCACATCACGAAGATGATGTCGGCGCGAGCACCGGCACTGGTGAACCACTTTTCCCCGCTGATCACCCATTCATCGCCATCCCTGGTCGCGTGGGTGCGGAACAAGCTGGGGTCAGACCCGCCCTGCGGCTCGGTCATCGAGTATGCGGAGAAAATCTCCTGGTTCATCAGCGGGTACAGCCAGCGGCGTTTTTGTTCCTCGGTGCCATACGCCGCGAGCATCTCCATGTTGCCGGTGTCGGGCGCAGCAGTGCCGAAGACCACAGGCGCTGACCTGTACCGGCCGAGGATCTCATTGAGCAGGGCCAGCTTGAGCTGACCGAAACCAGGACCGCCGAGGTCACGGTCGAGGAACAGCGCCCACAGACCGCGGTCCTTCACCTGCTGCTTCAGCGGATCGGCTAGCGCCTTCGCCTTTGCCGCACGTGAGTACGCCGCTCCTGGAAAGACCAGGTCCAGCGGTTCAACCTCGGTCCGGCAGAACTCCTCGACCCAGTCGAGTTGCTGCTGGAACTCTGGCTCGGTCGAGAAATCCCACGCCACGGTGTCCTCCGGTGAGGGGTCTTCCAGGGCCGCTTACTAGAACGCGATTCTAAAAGCTGGCTTAACCGGCGGACAAGGTGCGCGCACCGGGCACCGAATCGCTCACTGCGGACTCCCTTGCGGCCTCACCGGGCACGGCGGTGGGGTCAAGGCCAGCCCTGTCGCGCATCCAGCGGCCGATCCGCTCGATCAACTGCGGCCCGGTGCCGGACTCAGCGTGGCCGAATCCGGGAATGATCCACAGCTCCTTGGGCTCGCTTGCCGCGGCGTAAATCTGTTCTGCGTGGTCGACGGGAAAGAACGCGTCCTGGTCGCCGTGCACTATCAGCAGCGGAATCGGGGCGATGAGCGCGGCGGCATCGTCAGGCGGAAGGGGCACGGGATCCCATTTGCCGCCTGAAATCCTGGTCTTCAGTATTGCCTTGGTAAAGACGCGGCCGAGCCTCCGCTCGATCGCCAGGTGCACCAGCCGCATCGGCCTGGTGCCGCGGTAGTACCATCGGCCCGGACCGCTGACCGACACGACGGCATCAACATCGCCGATCAGGCCGGCGTGCCGCAGGACAGCCGACGCCCCCATCGAGAAGCCGATCGTCACGACGCGCCGGTAACCAAGTTCTCTGGCGTAGCCGACGGCGACGTCAACGTCCTTGATCTCCTTGTCACCCATCGTGGACGTTCCGCCGGACCGGCCGTGCCCGCGGAAGTCAAACGTCACCACGCCGCCAAAGTTGTTAAGCCTGGTTGCCGCCTT
>DATELR010000016.1:0-18133 GCA_035276345.1 Streptosporangiaceae bacterium
CTGTGACCGAGATTTTCGGTGCCGAAGTGCTGCGTGCCGACGGAAGCCTGAACCGGGAAGGGCTCGGCGAGATCGTCTTCGCCGATCCGGCCAAGCTGGAGGCGCTGAACAAGATCGTTCATCCTCTGGTCGGGGAGCGAATGGCCGAGCTCGAACGCGGCGCAGGGCCTGAAGCGATCGTCGTCCATGACGTTCCGCTGCTCGCGGAGAACGACCTGGCAGGCGGATATGACCTCGTGATTGTGGTCGACGCTCCCGAGCAAGTTCAGCTGGACAGGCTCACCAGGCAGCGCGGCATGAGCGCGGAGCAGGCACAGGCCAGGATGGCGGCACAGGCAAGCAGGGATAAGCGGCTGGCCGTCGCCGACCTGGTCGTTGACAACTCGGGTTCACTTGCCGAGCTCGATCGTCAAGTCGGGGATTTGTGGGCGGAACTGCGCCGCCGGGCAAGGTTGCGCGACGGCCGGGTGAGCTAACGTCAGTTGCGCACGCTCCGCAGGCGGACGCCTGCGAATCGTGATTGCGCGCGGTCTGGAGATGCCGTTTGGATGGCTACAGTTATACGGCGGCAGGAGCGAACGCGATGAGGAGGCGGGCTGTTTGATCGAGGTAAGCAACCTGACCAAGCGCTTCGGCACCAAGGTGGCTGTCGACGACCTCAGCTTCACTGTGGAGCCTGGAAGGGTCACCGGATTCCTCGGGCCGAATGGTGCGGGCAAGTCGACCACGATGCGCGTCATCCTGGGCCTCGACCGGCCACAAGCGGGTACCGCGACTATCGAAGGCCGTGCCTACCAAGACCTGCCGGACCCACTGCGGACGGTGGGCGCGTTGCTGGAGGCAAAGTCGGTGCACTCCGGCAGGAGCGCGCGCAACCATCTGCTGTTCCTGGCTCAGACGCAGGGCCTGCCGGCCAGCCGGGTAGACGAGATGCTCGGCCTCGTCGGCCTCACCGAAGTTGCCGACAAGCGCGCGGGCGGCTTCTCACTGGGCATGAGCCAGCGGCTGGGGATAGCCGCCGCCATGCTCGGTGACCCGCGGGTGCTGTTGCTCGATGAGCCAGTCAACGGGCTCGACCCTGAGGGCGTGCTGTGGATCAGGAATCTGATGAAGTACCTGGCCGCCGAGGGCCGGACAATCCTGGTGTCCAGCCACCTGATGAACGAGATGGCGGTGACGGCGGATCACCTGATCGTGATCGGCAAGGGCAGGCTCATCACCGCCGCTAGCACGGAAGACGTGATCGCTCGCGGCACCGAGAAGTCTGTCAGGGTCCGCACGCCAGACGCGGCGAAGCTGACCGAGCTGATTTCGGCGGCAGGCGGCGAGGTCAGCACGGCGGCCGGCGAGAACGGGCAGCCGGCCGACGATGAGCTGCTGACGGTCAAGAACATGGAGGCGCCACGCATCGGCGAGCTCGCTGCGTCGGGGTCGCTCGTGCTGCACGAGCTGACACCGCAACTGGCATCGCTGGAGGAAGCGTTCATGGAGCTAACCGCTGGCAGCCTTGAGTTCGGCCTGCACGATGCGGCCGTGATCGCCTCGCCAGGTGGCGTGAGCCCAGGCGATCAGGTAGCTGCGGAGCAGGGGAGCAAATCATGACGACCGCATCGCCCGCGGCCCCGGCTACCGCTGCGGTACCGCTGCCATCAAGGCGCCGAGCCGCATTCGCCGGACTGCTGCTCGCAGAGTGGACGAAGATCCGTTCAGTGCGGTCCACCGTCTGGACGCTTTTCTCCTTCGTTGTGCTGACCATTGGCCTCACGGCTGGCATCACGGCTCTGGTCGTGAGCAGCTGGGGCAAGCCGGGATCGGGTCAGGGTCAGGTGCGAATCGTCGCCGATCCCGTCGGCTTCATCCTTGGCGCCGGGATCGGGCTCGGCCAGCTCACGATCTGCGTGCTAGGTGTCCTGGTGATCACCTCCGAGTACTCCACCGGAGTGATCCGGGCATCCCTGCTGGCGGTGCCGCGCAGGATCCCCATGCTCATCGCCAAGCTAGTCGTGTTCGCGGCGATGCTGATCGTGCTGTCGGAGATCGTTGCGTTCGGGTCGTTCTTCCTGGGCTCCCTGCTGCTGCACAGCAAGGTGCCCGTAGCGCTGAGCGATCCGGGTGTCACGAGGGCGGTGGTGGGAGCCGGGCTCTACCTGACCGTACTCGGCATGTTCGCAGTCGCGATCGGAGCGCTGATCAGGCACACCGCAGGCGCTATCGCGACCGTGATCGGTGCGGTGCTAGTGCTGCCCATCATTACCAACTTCCTGCCGGGGAGCTGGGGGCATCACATCAATTCTTACCTGCCAGAACAGGCTGGCTCGATGATCTACCAGACACATCAGCAGGCCGGTCAGGTGCTGACGTCGTGGCAGGGGTTCGGGGTGTTCAGCTTGTGGACGGCCGTGCTGCTCGGCGTCGCGGGTTACCTGCTGGTCCGCCGCGACGCCTGAGCAGCGCAGGCTCAGCGCACGCGCTGAGACCGAGCCTGGAAGTAGGCCGAGGAATCCCGCTGCCAGAGGAAGTAGATCGCGCCGAGCCCCGCGAGCCAGACCAAGATCGCGAGCACCAGGCTGATCACCGAGTGCGGTCTGGCAACCAAGGTGAGCAGGTCGATCGTGTTAAGCGCGAAGAGCACGGTAGCCACGATCCTCGCCCAGTTTCGTCCGCGACCATTTGCCCACGCCATCCACAGCCAGAGGCCGATCGCGATCAGGCCGATCACCACCGCGATAGCGATTCCGGCTACCTCAGCGGTATGGACCTGGCTGTCTGTGTAGTTGGGGTAGGCAGAGCGGATCGCGCTCCTCAGGCTGCCGATCGTGGTGAGCCCGATAATGATCTCGATCGCGCTCAACGCGGCGCCCGCGTACATGAGTTTGACGGCGTTAAGCACCGGTTGCGGCGCTGGAGCCTCGGGTGGTGCGACTGGTGCCTGGCCGCCAGTCGGATACGGCTGGTACATGGTGCTCCTTCGCCCGCGGTAAACCGCCATGTGTGTTCTGGCCGCGCTGAATGTCAGAGAGCCAGCCTACAGTTGAAGCGTGCAGTGTGAGGAGAAGCGATGCGCCCGGTAACTGATCTTCGGCGCCGAGTTGCGCCGTTTGAGGTCGTCACCGACATGGTGCCTGCGGGTGACCAGCCGGCGGCGATCGCAGAAATGGAGAAGCGGATCGCATCCGGCTCACCAGACACGGTCTTGCTGGGCGCGACCGGAACGGGAAAGACCGCAACGGTCGCCTGGCTGGCCGAGCGTCTGCAGCGGCCGACGCTGGTCATGCTGCCGAACAAGACACTGGCCGCGCAGTTCGCCAATGAGCTCCGCGAGATGCTGCCGAAGAACGCGGTCGAGTACTTCGTCTCGTACTACGACTACTACCAGCCTGAGGCGTATGTGCCGCAGACCGACACCTACATCGAGAAGGACTCCTCGATCAACGACGAGGTATAGCGGCTCAGGCACTCCGCCACCAACTCGCTGCTGACCAGGCGGGACACGATCGTGGTCGCCTCGGTGTCATGCATCTACGGTCTCGGTACGCCGCAGGAGTACGTGGACCGGATGGTCAGGCTCAAGGTCGGCGAGTCGGTCGAGCTTGAAGCGCTGCTACGCAAGCTGGTCGGCATGCAGTACGTGCGCAACGACTTGGCGTTCAGCCGCGGCACCTTCCGCGTACGCGGCGACACGATCGAGGTGATCCCGGTCTACGAGGAGCACGCGGTCAGGATCGAGATGTTCGGTGACGAGATCGAGCGCCTGATGACGCTGCACCCCCTGACCGGGGAGGTACTGACGACCGACGACGAGCTCTACATCTTCCCTGCCTCGCACTACGTCGCGGGGCCGCAGCGGATGGAGCGGGCAATCGCAGGCATCGAAGCCGAGCTCGCCGGCCGGCTGGCGGAGCTGGAGCGCGCTGGCAAGCTGCTCGAGGCGCAGCGGCTGCGGATGCGCACCACCTATGACCTCGAGATGATGCGCCAGGTCGGAAGCTGCTCGGGGATCGAGAACTACTCACGGCACATCGACGGCCGTGAGCAAGGCAGCCCCCCGAACACGCTGCTTGACTATTTCCCAGAGGACTTCCTCCTGGTCATTGACGAGTCCCACGTCACGGTGCCGCAGATCGGCGCGATGTACGAGGGTGACGTGTCACGCAAGAGAGTCTTGGTCGAGCACGGGTTCCGGCTGCCGAGCGCAATCGACAACCGGCCGCTGACCTGGGAAGAGTTTTGCGATCGCATCGACCAGTCGCTCTATCTGTCGGCTACCCCGGGACCGTACGAGCTACAGCGGGTCCGCGGCGAAGTGGTGGAGCAGGTAATCAGGCCAACCGGGCTGGTCGACCCCGAGGTGATCATCAAGCCCACGAAGGGCCAGATCGACGACCTTGTGCACGAGATCAGGCTGCGGGCCGAGCGGGATGAGCGCGTGCTGGTCACGACGCTGACGAAGAAGATGTCGGAGGACCTCACCGACTACCTGCTCGAGCTGGGCATCCGGGCAAGGTACCTGCACAGCGAGGTCGATACGCTGCGCCGGGTCGAGCTGCTGCGCGAGCTGCGGCTCGGCGAATTCGACGTGCTGGTGGGCATTAACCTGCTGCGGGAGGGTCTCGACCTGCCCGAGGTTTCCCTGGTCGCGATCCTGGACGCGGACAAGGAAGGGTTCCTGCGCTCCGGCACCTCGCTGATCCAGACCATCGGCCGCGCCGCCCGTAACGTCTACGGCCAGGTGCACATGTACGCCGACCAGATGACGCCGTCGATGAGCAAGGCCATCGACGAGACGAACCGGCGCCGTGCCAAGCAGATCGCCTACAACCAGCAGCTGGGCGTCGACCCGCGGCCGCTGCGCAAGCGGATCGCCGACATCACCGACCAGCTCGCTCGTGAGGACGCCGATACTGAGAAGCTGCTCGGCGGCTCCGGCCGGCGGCAGAGCAGAGGAAAGGCTCCGGTGCCCGGGCAGTCCGCGCGGGCCAGGGCAGCTGCGGCGGCCGGCGGCGTGCGCGCTGCCGAAGCCGTCCCAGGGACCGGCGCTGCTGCGCGTGAGGATCTGATCGCGCTGATCACCACGCTCACGGACCAGATGCACGCCGCGGCGGCGGAGCTTCAGTTCGAGCTCGCGGCCCGTTTCAGAGACGAAGTCAGGGAGCTGAAGCAGGAACTGCGCGGCATGCAGGCGGCTGGCGTCTGACGAAGTCAGCGGCGGCCGATTGACTTGATGACGGAACCGCCCGGCCAGGTCCGCCGTCCAAGCGATATGAGGACTGCACACTCACGTCCGCGCCTCGCGCCTGAGCGGAAGATGTGCGTGGCCAAGGCCGCAGCGGCGGCCGGCTTAATCGTCATCGCCGCGGGGACCCTTGCCGCGTGCGGCGCGGTCAGCGCCAGCAGCGCGCCGGGAGCCGTCAGCCACCGGCACATGGTGGCGGGCAGCGGCCGGATGATCAGGGTGCTGTGCGCGCAGCCACGAGCGGTCACGGCGGTGCGCGTAGTGCGGTTCGGCTCGCGCGCTCAGCTTGGCCAGACCAAGCCGCTCCGCAGGCCGGTTCCTGGCATCACGATTAAGGACCCGGCACAGGTGCGCCAGCTGGCCATTGATATCTGCAAGCTGCCAAGGATGCCGGGTGGCCCCATCAGCTGCCCGGCGGACCTAGGCGGCGGCTATGTCCTGCAGTTCTCGGCGCACGGCAATCGCTTCCACGTCATCACGCTGGGGACAAGCGGCTGCCAGGTGGTCTCCGGTACCGGGTCTGGCAGTGCAAGGTGGGTGTCCAGCGAGCCTGTTTTCTGGCAGCGAATGGCGCACCTGACCGGCATCACTGCGCCTGCGCACACTCAGAGCTGACCACCGGTCGGAAGACCGGGTAGCTAGCTCCTGCATCCGGGTGGACGAACTCGACTGCAACGGGCTCCCCGGCACGCAGGGTGCCTAGCTGCTCCGGGCTTTCCAGCTGGAGCCCGGTCGAGATCCACGGGCCTTCCGCGAGCTCGATCAGCGCGGGCACCAACACCGGCCCGCCGTCTCGCGGATGCACGACCGACCAGCTCACCAACGTTCCCTGGCCGGAGGCTCGCGCCCAGCTCAGCTCCTCGTCGTCGGCGCAGCCTGGGCAGCCGCTCGCGGTCGGTGGCAGCCACGCAGCACAGCCATCGCAGCGCCTCAGCGTCAGCGCATCTTCGTCGGCCGCGGCGAAGAAAGCCTCGCTGCGCGGGTCAGGCCGGACCACACCCATCTGATCGGGTCCGGCCAGGCACGGCCAGGTGCGGTCCTCACGGGGGTTAGCCTGGGCCTCTTCTCGGGCAGCCGCGGCCACACCGTGGCTGGCCGGGTCCGCGGCAAGCGCAGGGGACGGCTCCGGCCGGGTGGTGCGAGGGCTTACCCGCTGGTGCGGGCTGACGATCAGAGTTCCGTGATGGGCCAGGATGCCGCCGTTGCCGCTCACCAGGATCACATCGGTCGCGGGGGACTGCCGGTCGCCCCCGTCACCGCGCGCCTGAATGACCGCCTCAGAAAGCGGCGTAAAACCCCACATGTAGTACGCCGATAGCTGACCGCCGCCGGTATTGACAGGCAGCGAACCTCCAGGGGCAAATGCTCCGCTCGCGGCGAAGGGCCCGCCTTCGCCCTTGCCGCAGAAACCGTAGTCCTCCAGCGTCACGAGCACGGTGTAGGTGTAGCAGTCGTAGATCTGGCACATCGTGACGTCCGCCGGGCGGATTCCGGCCCGGTGCATCGCCGCTCGGCCAGCCTGTGCGGCGCCTGTGACCAGCCCGAATTCGCTGCCGACTGCCATCGGCTGGCCTGGATGGCCTTGACCCCAGCCCCATACGTGAACTGGCGGCCTCGGGCCGTCCGCCGCGGCCGTCGCCGACGTGACGATCACCGCGATCGCGCCGTTGGAGACGAGCGAGCAATCGAGCAGATGCAATGGCTCTGCGACCCACCGCGAGTTCTGGTGGTCGGCGAGAGAGATCGGATCCCTGTACTGAGCATCCGGATTACCTGCTGCCCACTGCCGCTGCGCGACCGCGATCGAGCCAAGCTGTTCCGATGTCGTGCCGAACCGCTCCATATGCCGCCTGGCGGCCAGCGCGTAGTAGGCGGTTACGCTGTTGAACCCGTAGCCGGCCGTGAGTCCGTGCAACCCGTTCCGCTCGGGTGGCCCGGCCGCGTTCGCGTCGGCGCCCCGGCCGAAGGCGCTCCCGGCAGGCAGTCCCTCCCGGAGCGGTGTGTCGGCGAACACGCAGGCCACGACACGAGCCGCGCCGCTCGCTACGGCTTGGGCGGCGACTTGGACGGCCGTCGCCGCGGACGCGCCGAAGCTGTTGACGACGGCGAGGAGAGCCAGGTCGTGCAGCCCGAGCTGGCTTGCAAGACCGACCTCCAGGCCCCCGGTGATGCCCGGGCAGATCAACAGCCCGTCCAGGTCAGACAACGTCATCCCGGCATCCGCGGCCGCAAGCCTGACGGCGCTGGCTGCCAGCCTGCGAGGGCTGGAACCATAGACGCGGCCGAGGCTAGTCATGCCAAGACCCGCGATCGCCGCGTCAGCCGTCACCGGCATGCCTCCCCTTGGTCCGTGCGGATCGGCCGAAAGGCCCAGACTTAGGATATTTGACCAGACTCACCCGGCAATTTGTCCGGCCCGGCCAGTCGCGCTTTCGGGCCGCCCCGACGCCTGGTGACCTGCGCCGAACATAGATACCGGGGGTCACCGCGCCGGCGGTGCGGTGTCAGTCCAGGTCAGTTAGGGCCGTTCCTGATATTCTGAGACCCCGTGGACCGGCGGGCAGCCACCGTCGGCACTGACCACGGGAGCCAACTTGGCGACGTCAGCGCTTACCCCGCGACCAGTTCTGACCAGGCACGTCTTCGTGACCGGAGGCGTCGCATCGAGCCTGGGCAAGGGACTCACCGCCTCCAGCCTCGGTCGCCTGCTGAAGATGCGCGGCCTCCGGGTGAGCATGCAGAAGCTGGATCCGTATCTGAACGTCGATCCCGGCACGATGAACCCTTTCCAGCATGGCGAGGTCTTCGTGACCGATGACGGCACCGAGACCGATCTTGATGTCGGTCACTATGAGCGGTTCCTGGACATCAGGTTGCCCGGCTCGTCGAACGTTACGACTGGGCAGATCTATTCGAGCGTGATCGCCAAGGAGCGCCGGGGCGACTATCTAGGCGATACGGTCCAGGTCATCCCGCACATCACGAACGAGATCAAGACCCGCATCGTGGAGATGGGCGGTCCGCAAACCGACGTGGTTATCACCGAGGTCGGCGGCACGGTCGGTGACATCGAGTCTCTGCCGTTCCTGGAGGCGATCAGGCAGATCAGGCACGAGATCGGCCGGGACCGATGCTTCTTCTTGCACGTATCCCTGCTGCCCTACATCGGTCCGTCCGGAGAGCTGAAGACCAAGCCGACCCAGCACTCCGTGGCGGCCCTGCGGAGCATCGGCATCCAGCCGGACGCGATCGTCTGCCGGTCCGACCGCGCGATCAGCGGTGGCCTGAAGCGCAAGATCAGCCTGATGTGCGACGTCGACGAGGAAGCAGTGGTTTCGGCGCCGGACGCGCCATCCATTTATGACATCCCGAAGGTGCTGCACGCCGAAGGGCTCGACGCCTACGCCGTCAGGCGTCTCGGCCTGCCATTCCGCGATGTGGACTGGAGCGACTGGAACGACCTGCTCGCGCGGGTGCACCGGCCCGCCAGGAGCGTGACGATCGCGCTTGTCGGCAAGTACGTCGATCTGCCCGACGCGTACCTGTCTCCCGCAGAGGCGCTGCGGGCCGGCGGATTCGGGAACGATGCGGGCGTCAACATCCGCTGGGTGGCCAGCGACGACTGCCAGACGCCAGACGGAGCAGCGAGGCACCTGGACGGCGTCGACGGCATCCTCGTGCCTGGCGGGTTCGGGGTGCGCGGCATCGAGGGCAAGATCGGCGCGGTCCGCCACGCCAGGCTCAATAAGATCCCGATCCTCGGCCTGTGCCTGGGCCTGCAGTGCATGGCGATCGAGATCGGCAGGGACGTCGCTGATCTCGGCAGCGCGAACAGCGCGGAATTCGACCCGCAGACTCCGCATCCGGTGGTAGCCACCATGCCTGACCAGGAGGACGTCGTCGCGGGCGAGCGGGACATGGGCGGCACCATGCGGCTGGGGCTGTACCCGGCGGTGCTTGCTGAAGGCACGCTCGTGCGCAACCTGTACGGCGCCGACGTCGTTCACGAACGGCACCGGCACAGGTACGAGGTGAACAACTCGTACCGGCCGGCGCTCGAAGCTGCCGGGCTGATCTGCTCGGGCATGTCGCCGGACGGGCGGCTTGTGGAATTCGTCGAGCTACCGCCGGACGTCCATCCGTTCTTCGTGGCAACTCAGGCCCACCCCGAGTTCCTGTCCAGGCCGACCAGGCCGCATCCGTTGTTCAGCGGGCTGATCGCGGCCGCGATCGAGCGGTCGCGGGTCAGGTCAGCCGGGCAGCCGGTGACCGCAGGTGCCGGCAGCCGTTCGGTCGCAAGCGCATGAGCCACCGGCCGTCCGCGACGAGCGCGCCGTGGCTCAGCGATGCGACGACGGAGTGGCCGGTCGTCAGCAGGGAGAAGCTCGCCGAGGGAGCTGTCGTCACCGTCCGGCGGGACCAGGTCAAGATGCCGGATGGCGCGCAGGTTGGCCGTGAGGTGATCGAGCATCCCGGTGCCGTCGGGATCGTCGCGCTTGATGAAGACGGCAAGGTACTGCTGATCCGGCAGTACCGGCATCCAGTCGGCCGGATGCTCTGGGAGATACCGGCCGGGCTGCGCGATGTCGCCGGAGAACCCCCATTGGTGACGGCACGGCGCGAACTGCTTGAAGAGGCCGGTTACCAGGCATCAGACTGGCAAGTGCTCGCTGATTTCTTCACCTCCCCTGGAATCACGAGCGAGCGGCTGCGGATCTACCTGGCCCGCGGCATGACGCGCGTGCCCGATGCGGAGCGTGACTACGTTCCCGACCATGAGGAGGCCCACCTGACGGTCGAGTGGGCACCGCTCGATGCAGTGGTGTCGCGCATCCTGGCCGGGAACCTGCACAACGGCGTGATGATGATCGGCGTGCTGGCAGCGATGGCGGCGAGGCAGGACGGATTCGCGACGTTGCGCGCGACCGATGCGCCAGAACGCTGAGAACAGAACGGGCGAGAGCCCGGCGGGGCCGCCAAGCCCGGCAATGATGCCGGGGCGGGCCCTGAACATGAGGAGGACTGAAGGTCATGAAGGTCGGCGTTCCCAAGGAAGTTAAGAACCACGAGTACCGGGTGGCCATTACGCCGGCCGGGGTGAACGAGTTCGTCAGGAACGGCCATGAGGTATTCATCGAGGCCAACGCGGGCATCGGGTCTTCGATCCCTGATGAGGACTTCATCGCTGCCGGGGCGAGCATGCTGCCGGCCGCCGACGACGTCTGGCTGACCGCGGACCTGATCCTGAAGGTCAAGGAGCCTGTCGCCGAGGAGTATCACCGGCTGCGCAAGGATCAGGTGCTCTTCACGTACCTGCATCTCGCGGCCTCGAAGGCGTGCACGGACGCGCTGCTCGGCTCCGGAATCACTGCGATCGCTTACGAGACCGTCCAGCTGCCGGACGGTTCACTTCCGCTGCTCGCGCCGATGTCGGAAGTGGCCGGGCGGATGGCGCCCCAGGTCGGCGCCCATTCCCTGCAACGCGAGGGCGGCGGCAGGGGTGTCCTGATGGGCGGGGTGTCAGGCGTGTATGCGGCGAAGGTCGTCGTACTCGGCGCCGGCGTCTCAGGGATGAACGCGGCAGCTATCGCGCTCGGGATGCAGGCCGAGGTCCTGCTCGTGGACAAGAACGTGGCCAGGCTCAGGACCGCCGACGCCATCTACCAGGGCCATTGCCAGACCGTCGCGTCCAACACCTACGAGATCGAGCGAGCGGTCATCGACGCTGACCTGGTGATCGGAGCGGTCCTGGTGCCGGGCGCTAAGGCGCCGATGCTCGTAAGCAACGAGCTCGTGTCGCGGATGAAGCAGGGCTCCGTGCTGGTCGACATTTCTATCGACCAGGGCGGCTGCTTCGAAGACTCCAGGCCGACGACGCACGCCGACCCGACCTACCGCGTGCACGACTCTGTGTTCTACTGCGTGGCCAACATGCCGGGCGCGGTTCCGCATACCTCGACTTACGCTCTTACCAACGTGACCATGCCGTATGCGATCGAGATCGCGAACCGTGGCTGGCGAGAGGCGCTGCGCGCCGATCCGTCGTTCGCCCCTGGCCTGAACACTCACGACGGCGTTGTGACGTGCCAGCCGGTGGCGGAGGCCCACGGCCTGTCGTGGACGCCGGTTAGCGATGTCCTGGCCTAGCAGGAGCGGCGCCCAGCTCGCCGCAAGACATTCGATAGCGAGGGGACCGCGATGACGGGAGTTCCCGGCTGACCACTGTCGCAGCGGCGTCCCGCAGATACCTCGACCATCTCACTGTCGAGCGCGGACTCGCCGCTCACACCATCGAGGCGTACCGCAGGGACCTGCAGCGGTACACCGCCACGCTGGCCGCGGCCGGGCGCACCGAGATCGGCGAGGTAACCACCGAGGACGTCGCAGAATTCCTTGCCAGGTTGCGCGAAGGCGACGATCTGCACCAGCCGCTCGCCGCCAGTTCGGCGGGCCGTGCGGTCGTCGCGGTGCGCGGGCTGCACGCCTTCGCCCTGGCCGAGCGACTGGCGGGATCCGACCCCGCCAGGTCGGTGCGCCCGCCGGCTCCGCCCAGGCGGTTGCCGCGCGCGGTCTCCCTTCCCGATATTGAGCGGCTACTGCAAATCGCCGGGGATTCCCCAGCTCAGCGACGGGACCGTGCGCTCCTCGAGCTGCTGTACGGGACAGGCGCTCGCATCTCTGAGGCTGTCGGCTTGGACATCGATGACGTGGACTTGGGCAAGAGCAATGGCGCCATCGCCACCGTCCGGCTGGCAGGCAAGGGCGGCCGCCAGCGCCTCGTGCCTGTAGGGAGTTACGCGCTCGCTGCGCTGCAGGCTTACCTGGTCCAGGCACGACCATCACTCGCGGCGAGCGCGCGCACAGGGCAGCCGAGCCCGGCGGTGTTTCTCAACGCCCGAGGCGGCCGTCTCACCAGGCAGGGCGCCTGGGGGGCACTCCGCGTGGCGGCCGCGCGCGCTGGTCTCGCCGGTGTATCGCCGCATACCCTCCGCCATTCCTTTGCCACTCATCTGCTCGACGGAGGCGCCGATGTGCGGGTGGTTCAGGAATTGCTCGGCCACGCATCGGTGAGTACGACGCAGGTCTACACGCTGGTGACCGTCGACAAGCTGCGCGAGGTATATGCGGCGTCTCATCCGCGCGCTCTGAGCTGAAGCCCGCCATATCTGATCCGGCAGACGGGCCCAGACCAGGGCGAATGAGCGAACCCGTTTCCCCGCAAAGGGTGAGTCGGCTTGCCGCGACCCCATGCAGCCTCTAAAGTCCGGAAGGCAGTGGCCCGCAGCGTGCGCGGCCGCCGGGGAGGTGCTCGTCACCGTGTCAGCGTCAGGGACAAGGGAAGCCAGAGCCGGCACCATCGGCCCTACCGGCCGCCCGCTTCCCGCATTCCCCGATCCGGAGCCGCTGCGGAGGCATGGCCCAGCCCGCGTTGTGGCCGTGTGCAACCAGAAGGGTGGCGTCGGCAAGACCACTACCACGATCAGCCTGGGCGCAGCGCTGGCGGAAGTAGGGCGCCGCGTGCTTCTGGTGGATTTTGACCCGCAGGGCGCGTTGTCGGTCGGGCTAGGCTTCCAGCCGCACGAGCTCGACGCCACCGTCTACAACGTGCTCATGGAGGCCGGAGTTACGGCCAGGGACGTGCTCTTCCAGACCAAGGTTGATGGCATGGACCTCCTGCCGAGCAACATCGACCTGTCCGGTGCCGAGGTCCAGCTTGTACACGAGGTCGGCAGGGAGTTCGTGCTCGGTCGCGTGCTTGCGTCGCTGGTGCCTGAGTATGACGTCGTCCTGATCGACTGCCAGCCGTCGCTGGGGTTGCTCACCGTCAACGCGCTGGCGTGCGCGGACGGTGTGCTGGTGCCCCTGGAGTGCGAATACTTCGCGATGCGCGGTGTCGCGCTGCTGATGGAGACGATCGACAAGGTATCGACCAGGCTGAGCCCGAAACTCGGCATGGACGGCCTTCTTGCCACCATGTATGACTCGCGTACTCTGCACACACGAGAGGTCCTTGCCGGCGTCGTCGCTGGGTTCGGCGACAAGGTGTTCCATACCGTCATCAACCGTACGGTCCGGTTCCCTGATGCCTCCGTCGCCGGAGAGCCGATCACGATTTTCGATCCCTCATCGGCTGGGGCAGCTTCCTACCGGGAGCTCGCCAGGGAGGTGCTTTACCGGTGGCGCAGGGCCGAACTCGCAAGTCAGGTCAACGGCGGGTAAGAGTCCCTGGCATAGCTGAACTGCTGCGCCCCGCGTCGGCGCTGCCGGCCACCAACTTTGAGCAGCGGCAGGCGAGCGGCCGGGAGAGCCACAGCCATAAAATTACCGTGTACGTGTCAGAGGCCGAGCTGCTGGCCCTCGAACGCGCCAGGCTGACACTGCGCAGTTACGGGATTCCGGCGGACCGGGGCCGGATCGTCAGGGAGGCGATTGCCGTGCTGCTTGCCGACCTGGACGCAGAGGGCGCGGATAGCCTGATGGCCAGACGGCTGCGGGATGGACGTTGACGTCGCTTATGACCGATGGACCCGGCGAGTCTGCGCCCGGTCATCCGGGTGGCGGCTTCGAGGTGCACCTTGATGTCTTCGAGGGCCCCTTTGACCTGTTGCTTGGACTGATCTCGAAGCACAAGCTCGACATAACCGAGATCGCGCTATCCGCGGTCACCGATGAGTTTATTAGCTATATCGGCGCGCTTGCCGATCGCTGGGAGCTAGACCAGGCCAGCTACTTCCTGGTCGTGGCCGCGACGTTGCTCGATCTCAAGGCAGCCAGGCTGCTTCCGGCCGGCGAAGTCGACGACGAGGAGGACCTGGCTCTGCTGGAGGCCAGGGACCTGCTGTTCGCCAGGCTGCTCCAGTACCGTGCCTACAAGCAGGCAGCGGCAATCTTCGCCGGGCAGATGGCTGATCAGGGTCGCAGATTCCCTCGGCGCGTCCCGATGGAGCCTGCGTTCGCCGATCTGCTGCCAGAGGTACTGCTAGGGCTGACACCAGGGCAGTTCGCGGCCATCGCTGCTGCAACGCTCGCACCGCGCGCCGCGCCCGTCGTTTCGACCGCGCACCTGCACGTGCCGCGCACCACCGTCCTGGAGCAGAGCGGAATCATCGCTGCCAAGTTGCGCGCCGCAGGCCGGGCCTCGTTCGGCGAGCTCGCGGCAGACTGCGAAGATACCTACGAGATCGTGGCGCGGTTCCTCGCGGTCCTCGACCTGTACCGGGACAGGTGCGTCTCCTTCGAGCAAGAGAACGCGCTTGGCGACCTGTTCATCACCTGGATCGCGCCGGAGCCGGCCGGCGGCCAGCCAGCCGCAAGCACAAGGCCCGCAGAAACGGGCGGAGCGGATGACACGCGAGGATGACTGAAGAGCCGTTGCCTGGGACAGGGGAGTCCGCACCGGGACTTCAGCCCGCCATCGAGGCTGTCCTGCTGGTTGCCGACGAGCCTGTTCCCGAGAACATGCTGGCGCAGGTACTTGAGGTTGCCCAGCAGGACGTGGCAGAAGCGCTGCACGAGCTCGCTGACCGTTACACCGATGAGGGCCGGGGCTTCGACTTGCGCAAGGTGGCGGGCGGCTGGCGTTACTACACCAGGGCCGAGTACGCACCTGTGGTGGAACGGTTCGTCAGGGATGGTCAGGAGGTCAGGCTGACTCAGGCGGCGCTCGAAACCCTTGCTGTCGTGGCTTACCGTCAGCCCGTCGGCCGGGCTCAGGTTTCGGCGGTGCGCGGGGTCAACTGCGATGGCGTCATGCGCACGCTCACGCTGCGCGGTCTGGTCGAAGAGGCCGGCACTGATCAGGAGAGCGGCGCGATCTTGTTCCGCACCACCGCCTACTTCCTCGAGCGGCTCGGCCTGGCAAGCATTGACCAGTTGCCAGAGCTGGCTCCGTTCCTTCCTGAACAGCTCGACGATGAACAGGACAACGGCCATGCCCGCCCGTCGTGACCGTAGGCACGATGGCTTCGACGATGACGACGACTGGGGCGTCGAGCCTGGCCAGCGGGATTCACTCCGCGACGTGCCGGGCGGGGTTCGCCTGCAAAAGGTGCTCGCAGCCGCCGGCGTTGGCAGCCGCCGCAGTTGCGAGGAGCTGATTGGTGCGGGCAGGGTCGAGGTCGACGGCGAGGTCGTGCGCCGATTCGGCGCCAGAGTCGACCCGAAAACTCAGATCATCAGGGTTGACGGCAAGCGCATCCCCGCCAGTGAGGACCTGGTCTACCTGGCGCTTAACAAGCCCGCTGGGGTGCTGAGCACCATGTCAGACGACCGGGGCAGAAAGACGATCGCCGACCTGGTGGCTGACCGCAGCGAGCGGTTGTTCCACGTCGGCAGGCTTGACTATGAAACTGAAGGGCTGATCCTGCTGACCAACGATGGCGAGCTCGCGCATCGGCTGGCTCATCCCCGTTACG
This sequence comes from Streptosporangiaceae bacterium, assembly GCA_035276345.1. Taxonomy (GTDB): domain Bacteria; phylum Actinomycetota; class Actinomycetes; order Streptosporangiales; family Streptosporangiaceae; genus Chersky-822. The sequence continues at coordinate 15,649 of DATELR010000016.1, forward strand.
GGGTGCTGAAGACCTACCTTGCCGATATACACGGGCCGGTACCTAAGGACCTCGCCAGAAGGCTGACGACCGGCGTGGAACTCGAGGACGGCATCGTCACCGCCGACAGGTTCCGCGTGGTCGATCAGGCGGGTCAGCGGGTCCTGGTCGAGATCACCCTGCACGAGGGGCGCAAGCACGTCGTGAGGCGGATGCTGGCCGCGGTTGGCCACCCGGTCAGCCGGCTTGTGCGCACGCAAGTCGGCCCCGTCAGCCTCGGAGCGCTCAGGCCAGGTACGTCACGTCGGCTGTCCACCGCGGAGATCGGGAACCTGTACGCCGCCGTTGGCATGTAGCCAGCCGCGATACCGAGGCCAGCGGGCCAGGCGGATAGGGTCACGTGAGAGTCGCGGGGGAGAGGAGTGATTGTGGCGGTCAGGGCGATCAGGGGCGCCATCCAGGTGGACGCGGATGACCGCCAGGACATACTGGACGGCACGGCAGAGCTCGTGACCCAGGTGATGGACCGCAACAGCCTGACAACCGAGCAGGTGATCAGCGTGATCTTCTCGGCGACGCCTGACCTGCGGGCCGAATTCCCGGCGCTAGCGGCGAGGGCGCTCGGTTTCCAGGAAGTGCCGCTGCTGTGCTGCACGGAGATCAGCGTCCCCGGGGCGATGCCCCGGGTGGTGCGGCTGATGATGCACGTCGAGACCGGTATGGCCAGGCAGCAGGTCCAGCACGTTTACTTGCGCGGCGCGGCCGCACTCAGGCTGGATATCGCGCAATGACGGCCAGGAGGCTTCGTTGACCAGGCCGGCGGTAAGGGCGCCCGCAGCCGCTGTCGTCGTCGGTACCGGCCTGATCGGCACATCGATCGCGCTCGCACTGCGTGAGCACGGGACGGCAGTGCTGCTGAGTGACACAGACCCCGCCGCCGCCCGCCTCGCCGCTGAGCTAGGCGCAGGGGAGGTGCTGGCACCAGGAACGGTCCCGGCCCAGCGCGCCGATGTGGCCGTGCTGGCGGTGCCGCCAGCTGCCGTCGCAGGTGCGCTGGCCGGAGCGCAACGCCAGCGCCTGGCTGTTTGCTACACCGACGTGGCGAGCGTCAAGGAACTGCCCTTGCGAGAGGTCACGGCAGCGGGTTGTGACCTGGCCTCTTACGTGCCTGGACATCCGATGTCCGGCAGGGAGCGGTCAGGACCGGCGGCTGCCCGGTCTGACCTGTTCGCGGGCCAGCCATGGGTTATCTGCCCGGCACGTGAGTCGTCCGATGCCTGTGTCGCGGCAGTAACTGAGCTGGCACGCGCCTGCGGCGCGCAACCTGTGCTGATGGCGCCCGCCGAGCACGACCGGTGGGTGGCGCTGGTTTCCCACGTGCCGCACCTGGTCGCGAGCGCGATGGCGGCGCAATGTGCCGACGCTCCGCCTGGCGCTCTCGCTCTGGCCGGGCCGGGGCTGCGCGACGTGACCAGGATCGCTGCCGGCGACGCTGGGCTGTGGACCGAGATCCTTGCGGCGAACGCATCGCGTGCCCAGGAGATCGTCACAGGCGTGATCCGGCAGCTCAGCGCGGTGGCAGATGCCCTTGGCGCGCTTGCGGCGGGTGATGATGAGGCGGTCAAGCAGGTGACCGCCATGCTTGAGGCCGGCCGCGAGGGCGTCGCCAGGATCCCTGGCAAGCGGGGCGGTCCTGCTCCTTCATACGCCATCGTGCAGGTCGTGATCGCTGACTCGCCCGGTGAGCTTGCCAGGCTGTTCACGGCGGCTGGGGCGGCAGGCATCAACATCGAAGATGTCAGGATCGAGCACTCGCCGGGACTGCCGGTTGGCGTGGCGGAGCTCTCGGTCCGCCCTGAGACTGCCGAGGGACTCGCGGCTGCGCTGGCCGCAGCCGGCTGGCCGGTAGCATCGCCTGCGTGACAAATTCGGTGGCAGGGGTGCAGCGGCCGGAGACCTTGCCCTCAGGCGGCAGGCGCGCGCTGGTGATAGCCGTTGACGGGCCGTCCGGCTCAGGAAAGTCGAGCGCGGCACGCGGCACCGCATCGGCGCTCGGCCTGCGTTACCTGGACACCGGGGCGATGTACCGCGCGGTGACGTGGTGGATGCTCGAGCACGATGTCGACCTAGCGGATGCCGGCACCGTGGCCAGGCACACGCTGAACCTGAGCATTGACGTCAGCACGGATCCCGGAGTGCAGTGGATCAGGGTGGACGGGATCGATGTGAGCACTGAGATCAGGAAACGGCGCGTGTCAAACGTCGTCAGCCTGGTCGCCGCGGTTCCTGACGTCCGGGCATGCCTGATCGCGCAGCAGCAGCATCTCATCGAGGCGGCCGCGCAGGCGGGCGGCATTGTGGCCGAGGGCAGGGACATCGGCACGGTCGTCGCACCTGACGCGACGGTGAAGGTTTACTTGACCGCAAGCGAGCAGGTCAGGGCCGAACGCCGGGCCGCCGAGCTAGCCGGACGGCAGGGTGGGCCACCGCGCGCGGCCAGCCAGCC
>DATELR010000017.1:0-7866 GCA_035276345.1 Streptosporangiaceae bacterium
CACCGACATCCACGCTCGCGCGAGCAGGTGAATCTCGTCATACGCGATGCCAGCGTGCGACCAGCCGGGCAACTGTCCGAATGCGTCCGCGTATTCGGCCCGGAAGCGCTGGCCGATCGAATCGTCGTAGGTACCCGTGACTGTGGCCCAGACCGTTCCCTCGGCGTCATCACCCGCGATCTTGAGGAACTCGGGGACCGATGGCGCGTAGATCGCGTAGATCACCGTTCCTGGCAGCCGGGTTGCGGCCTGCCGCTGGAACGCTGCCAGCTCCCCTGGCAGGAATTGCGCGATCATCACGGCCGCGGGCTCGAGGCGTGCTAGGTCGCGGGCGAGCGCGGCCCAGTCCGTCCCGATGGCCGCGACCGTCCTGGCCGCGCTGATCTGCCAGCCGGACTGCTCGGCGGCGCTGACCGTGCGAGCGTTCAGCAGCTGCCCGCTGGGCAGATCGGTGTCGACGAATGCGATTCGCCGGCTCCGCGACTGCCAGCCCATGTCCCGCTCCTGGTCGAGGAACCGGACGAAGCCAGGACCGTAGTGCACTTCGGTCGGGCAGACCTGGAACACGTTCCGGAATGCCGACTGATTGTCGCGGACGGTCTCGGCCTGGGATTGCGAGGTCATCGCGTGTAGATACGGCGCGCCGTACTGCGCCGCCAATCCCGCGGCGACGTCCTCGGGGAACACGTAGCCCGACGTGACCGCGTCGACGTCGGCCTCGAATAGCTGCCGGAACGCTTTGGCGACTCCGTCTGGCGAGAACACGTCGACGTCGACGACGATCTGCTCGATGAGCCGCCCGCCGATGCCGCCCCTGGCGTTGAGCTGCCCGATCGCGAGCGCCGAGCCGTTGATCATCTGGTGGCCGTCGTCGCCGGCAAGTCCTCCCAGCGGGAAGGCCGATCCGATCCTGAGCGAACGCTGTCCTGCTTTCCGGCGTGCGGGACCAGGCCTCGGCGCACCCGCAGGTCCCACAGCCTTGGCAACGCCGTTGGTGAGCCCGGCAACCACGTGCTCCTGCATCACGCAGATCGCGAGGCTGCCGCGCTGGCGCGCCTGCCCGGGCAACGGCAGCCGGAGAAATCCACGTTCGACCGCCATGGCGGCGGCCCCAGTCCTGCTGGTCTGGCTGAGCTTGGCAAGTATGTGCTCCACGTGCGTGGATATTGTCCTGGGGCTCGACACGAGAACGGCGCCGATCTCGGTGTTACTAAGCCCGATCGCCATCAGGGTCAGCACATCCAGCTCGCGCGCCGTCAGCCGGTGCGGCAACGTCACCTGTTCGGTCGCGACCCGCACATCTCCGGCAGGGGTGGCCTGCAACCGGATGCTGAACCATGCGTTCGGACTGGTCTGCCACAGGAAGCTGGCCGATTCGAAGCCGCAGCCAGCGAACGCCCGGATATAACGGTGCAGCTCGTCATCGGGTGGCGGCACCGCCGCGCCGGACGGCCCGGCACGGTGCCCGGCATGCGGAATGTCGGTGCCGGGCGCCGCTGAACGACCAGGCGGTTTGCCTGGCCGGCCGTGCTCCGCTCCGACCGACGTCGCCAGCCTGTCACCTCCCCCTCGCCGCGGCCGGCGCCTAGCCGACCGCGATGACGCCTTCACCCCCCGATATCCGTCAACTTACGGATTGTGCTGACTGTAGCCCCGAGTAAGAGTGTCCTTCAACCATGTCCGACTGACCTCGCATGACCATGCGTGCGGCAGAAAGGTGCCGGGGTTGGCAGCGAACACTAGTGGTGTGAGCAGGAAGGACTTCCTGCGTGGTCTCGGAGCCGCCGGAGCCGGCGGTCTGATCGTCGGCGGCGCTGGCGGTTACTTCGGCGGCAAGGCCTCGTCCTCGTCAAATGAGAGCGCACAGGTGACGTCCAGCAACAAGCAACCGATCGTGATCGGCTCGGGCAGCCCGCTGACGGGCGCCTATGCGGGAGACGGCATCATGCAGCTGCGCGGGCAGCAACTAGCCGTCGCAGAGCTAAATGCCAAAGGCGGCGTGCTCGGCCGGCAGCTTGTTCTCTCCAAGCTTGATACTCAGGCGCAGCAGCCCGATGTCATGAAGAACGTCTTCCAGAAGTTTGTGTCGCAGAAAGTATCCGCAATCTTCTGCGGTTTCTGCACGTACAGCTCGGTGGAATTCCCGATTGTCGCGCAGGCTGGAATCCCGACGTTTCACGTGAACACCTGGCACGGCAACGTCGACTTCGTTAAGCAGCACGGGATCACCAACATCTTCCAGGGCGACCCGTCCGAGACCTGGTACGGTCCCGGTTTCGTCGTCACACTGCAGAACCTCATTGCCACCAAGCGGTGGGTGCCGTCCTCCAAGACAATGTCAATTGTCACGAGCAACGACCCCTACAGCTTGAACATCGCCAAGTCGTTCCAATCAGGAATGCAGAAGATTGGCTGGAAGACCAACCTCTTCAGCCAGTTCACGGTGCCCCAGGCGGACTGGACCGCGACCTTGGTGAAGATCCGCGGCAATCCGCCAGGCATCATCTTCTTCAGCGACTACGCGGCAGGCGACGAGGCCTCATTCATTAAGCAGTTCCGCCAGTCGCCCACCCAGTCGCTCGTCTACCAGCAGTACGCGCCATCGATCCCGCAGTATCTGAGCCTGGCAGGCAGCGCCGCGGACGGCGTCTTGTGGTCGACGGTGGTCGGCATCTTGCAGAACGACCCGGTGGCCACCCCGTTCCAGAGCGCCTTCCAATCCAAGTTCAGCGCCCAGCCAGGCTTCAGCAACGCCGGCGACCAGTACGACCTGGTCAAGCTGTGGGCTCAGGCCGTCGAGGTAGTCGGTGACCCCGACGACTTCAAGTCGGTGAACGAGGTCGTGAAGGGCACCACGTACCGAGGCGTCTGCGGCACCTACCGCTTCCCCGATGACTACCTGACCTGCTATCCGTACCCCGACTACACCAAGGACCCCAGCCTGGGCATGCCGCACCTGACGTTCCAGATCCAGAACGGCAAGCAAGTACTGGTCTCGCCAGAGCCATATACGACCGGCAGCTACCAGCGGCCGTCTTGGCTGCACCACTAGCGTGACGAGCGCTGCCACGAACGTCGCCGAGGCCGGAACAAGCCAGGCCGTGCTGCAGGCGCGCGAGGTTCGTAAGGACTACGGCGGCCTGCGCGCGGTCGCGGATGTGTCGTTCGAGGTCGCGGCCGGCGAGGTGCTTGGCATCGCGGGTCCGAACGGAGCGGGCAAGACCACGCTGTTCGACGTGATCACCGGGCACACCCGTGCCACGGCCGGTGAAGTGCTGCTCGCCGGGCAGCCGATCACGTCGGAGCCCGTACACGTTAGGGCCAGGCTCGGCCTGGCCAGGACATTCCAGCAGCCGACCGTGGCGCGATCGCTGACCGTCGCGGAAAACATGCTGCTGGCGGCGGCCTTCGGCAGGCCGCGCGCTGGCAACGCTGACCGCCGGGATCCGCGTGCGGTCGCGGCGGAGTTTCTCGAGTTCGTCGGGCTCGCCGGGCGGGCACAGCTCCAGTCCGACCTGCTCGGCGTCTATGACCGCAAGAGCCTGATGCTCGGCACGGCCCTCGCGACAGGCGCCTCCGCCATTTTGCTCGATGAGCCGTTCGGCGGCCTCAGCCCCGCCGAGATCGACAGGACGATCGAGCTGATCGGCGCCATCAGGCGACGCGGCCTGGCGGTGGTGTGCATCGAGCATGTGATGCGAGCGCTCACCTCGATCGCTGACCGGGTGATGGTCATGCACCACGGCGCGGTGTTCTTCACCGGGACGCCGACGCAGATGCTGGCCGACCAGAAGGTGGTCGAGGTCTATCTGGGCGCGCGGCGAGAGCGCGGCCAGCCATGATCACGGGCATGACGAGCGAGCCGATGCTTGAGGTCACGCAGTTGCGGGCCGGCTACCTGGACACGACGGTCATCAGGGACCTCAACCTGACCGTTCAGTCCGGCGAGGCTGCGGTGCTGATCGGGCCGAACGGTCACGGCAAGACAACCTTGCTGCGCGCGATCAGCGGGCTCATCGCACCGACGGCCGGACGCGTGCTGCTCGCTGGCCAGGATGTGACCGGCCGGAACGCTGACCGGATCGCCGCCCTAGGCCTGGTGCACGTGCCGCAGGGCGACGGATTGTTCGGCGAGATGACGGTCGAAGAGAACCTCATGATGGGGGCCTTTCCGGCCGCGTCCTGGCGGGACCGGCGAGGCGCACTGGCCCGGATCTACGAGCATTTCCCGGTCGTTGCCGACCGTGCGAGCCAGCGGGCCAGGACGCTGTCAGGCGGTGAGCGCCGCTTGGTCGCGCTCGGGCGCGCGCTGATGCGGCCATCGCAACTGATGCTCATCGACGAGCCGTCACTCGGGCTGGCACCGGTCGCGATCGACGCGGTCTACGACGCCATCGGCGAGCTGAAGCGCTCGGGCGCGACTCTGGTCCTGGTCGAGGAGAACTTCACGCACGTCGGCTCGGTCGCCGACGCCGTACACGTCATCGAAGCGGGCACGATCATCGCCAGCGGGCCGTACTCCGAGCTGTCGACCGATCCCGCGATCGTGCAGACCTACCTCGGAAGCCTTTAGCCATGATCGCAACGGACATCGTCGGCATCGGCGTCACCACGATCATCCTCGGCTCGATCTACGGGCTCGTCGCGATCGGGATGACGCTGATCTACGGCACGCTGCGCATCCTGGATATGTCCCAGGGCTCGATGGTGATGGCCGGCAGCTTCATCGGCTGGGGCATCCTCGTGGTCGCGGGCTGGAACCCGATCCTGGCCATTCTCGCGGCGTTCATCGCGACCTTCATCCTCGGCGCGCTGACCCAGCTGGTCTCGGTGCAGCCGCTGATGAAGCGGCGGACCGCGATCGACTTCGAGATGGTCACGTTCATCACCACGTTCGCCGTGGCGATGGTGCTCACCAACGTCGCGCTCGAGATCTTCGGGCCGTTCCAGCGGAACGTCAAGTCGGTCGTCTCCGGCAGCATCAACGTCTATCAGGGCGTCGACCTGCCCTACCAGTCGCTCACGATGGCGCTGGTCTCGATCGCCCTGATGGCCGGGCTCGGAATCTTCCTGGCCAGGTCCCGATGGGGTATGGCGATCAGAGCGGTCGCGCAGGACCTGGATGCCGCGCGGCTGATGGGTGTTCCTGTTAGCAAGCTCTATCCGCTCACAATGGGCCTCGCGTCCGCGCTGGCGGGCATCGCCGGCGTGTTCCTCGGCGGCCTTTACTTCGCCTATCCGCAGGCCGGTGACCTGCCGCTGCTCGAGGCGCTGATCGTGGTGATCTTCGGCGGGCTCGGCAGCCTGCCAGGCACTGTGTACGCGGCTTACGCGATCGGGCTGATCCAGGCGACCGCCGAGGTCATCGTCGGCACAACCTGGTCGCTGCCGATCTTGTACGGCGTCATCTTGCTCGTGCTGATTGTCCGGCCGTACGGCCTGCTTGGCAGACCATCGGAGGCGCGGCTGTGACCGATCACCCCGTCAGCGAACACCCCGTGACCGAACACGCCGCCGCCGATCGCGGGACCATCACCGCGTCCGCGTTCCCCGGCATGACCGGCGGCCGGTGGAGCATGGCCGGACTCGCGGTGCTGGTGGCCTTCGCGATCCCGCTCGTGATCAGCAACCAGTACACGCTCAGCGTGATGGTCACGACGCTGATCCTGCTGGTGCTCAACATCAGCTGGAACTTCGTGCTCGGCGTCGCGGGTGTCTGGAACTTCGGCCAGCTAGCCCTGTACGCGCTCGGCGGCTACGGGGCGGGCATCATCATGCTGCATTCCTCGGTTTCGCCGTGGCTCGCCCTGCTGGCTGGCGGCGTGATCGCCGCGGTAGCTGCTGTTCTGCTGGCCTTTCCGACGCTGCGGCTGTACGGCATCTACACCTCGCTGCTGACATTCGCCTTCGCTGAGGTGATTCAGTACGTCATCCTGAACGACGGCTCGGGGCTTACCGGCGGCTCGTTCGGCCTGCCGATCGTGCCCGGCCTGTATTCCTCGCTGAGCCTGGACTCCTCGACCAAGGCGTACTTCTGGACCGCGCTCGCGGTCGTCGTGATCGCGACGCTCGCCCTCGCCGCGGTCGGCCACTCCCGGCTGGGCATTGCGCTGCGCGGGATCAGGGATGCGCCCGCGTACGCCGCCGCGCGCGGCGTCAATCCGCTCCGGTACCGGATCTTCGCCTTCGCGATCTCCGGATTCCTGGCCGGCGTCGCCGGCGCCCTGTACGTCAGTTACAACCAGAGCATCTCGCCGTCGGTGATGGGGCTCACGCCGATGAGCGTGTACGTGACCATGCTGGTGATCGGCGGGCTCGGCACATCGACGGGACCGATCGTCGGCACGGTCCTCGTGCAGATCGTGGCGACCCTGCTGGTCACGCATCCCGGCGCCGAGTTCACCATTCTGGGCTTGTTCCTGCTCGTCGTGGTCGTGTTCGTGCCGGACGGCCTGGTCGGTCTCGTCGGCCGGTACTGGCGCAAGGTCGCCGCATGGGCTGCGGAAGGCGAGCAAGCAGAACCAGGTCAAGCAGACGGCGAGCCATCTGACGGCGGGCCGGCCGAGGGCGAGCAGGAAGGGAGTCCAGATCCGCATGTGGCCTGATGGGGCGCGCTGCGCCGCAGCGTTCACCTTTGACTTCGACGCCGAGGAAGTCTGGATCGGAGAGGACCCGGCGAACGCGAACTCCCCCGGCGTGCTCTCGCAGGGGACCTACGGAGCCAAGGTGGCGGTCCCGCTGATCCTGGACATGCTCGCCAGACACGGAGTACAGGCGACGTTCTACATCCCAGGACGGGTCGCCGAGCGGCATCCGAAACGCGTCGCCGCGATCGTCGAGGCCGGGCATGAGATCGCCCATCACGGCTACACGCATACTTCGCCCAACAAGCTGACCCGCGCCGAGGAGGAGACCGAGCTGGTCCGCGGCCTGGAGATCCTGCGCGGGTTCGGCGCGGAGGTGACCGGCTACCGGTCGCCGTCGTGGGATCTGAGCCCGCACACGCTCGACCTCCTGCACAAGCACGGGTTCGCGTATTCCTCGAACCTCATGGACGACATCAGGCCGTACCGGCTGGAGACCGTGCCATTGGTCGAGGTGCCTATCTCCTGGATCCTCGACGACGCGCCACATTTCTGGTTCGACGGCGCGAGCTGGACCAAAACCATTTCAACGACCGCCCACGTGCGGGCGCTCTGGGAAGAGGAATTCCTCGGGATCAGGGACCTCGGCGGCGCCTGCGTTTTCACCATGCATCCGCAGATCATCGGGCGGCCATCCCGGCTGACGTTCCTTGACCAGTTCATGTCGTTCGTCACCGCCAAGCCCGACGTCTGGGTCACCACGACGGCGCAGATCGCGAGCCGCGCATGAGCGGGGAGCTTCGGGGGGTCGTACCCCCGGACCGGCACAGATCGGTCGTCACCGGCGCCGCTCGCGGCCTCGGCGAGGCCGTCGCCGCCCGCCTCGCCGCGGACGGAGCCAGCGTCGCGCTGATCGACATCAGCCAGGACGTCATCGCGACGGCCGAGCGAATCGCCTCGTGGTCAGATGATGGCGCCGACGCTGCCCGGGTGGTCGGGATCGTCGCCGACGTCGCCGACGAGCTCGCCTGCGAGGCGGCGATCGAGCAGGCGTCGGCCGCGCTTGGCGGCATCGACGCGCTCGTGAACAACGCGGGCATCGGCGGACCTGACAGCGAGGTCGTGAACACGTCCTTCGCGGACTTCTGGCGCGTTCTCCAGGTCAATCTCGGCTCGGCTTTCCTCGGCTCGCGCGCTGCGGCGCGCGTCATGATCGGTCAGCGGGCAGGTGGCGCCATCGTCAACATCGGCTCGATCTTCGGCCAGCAGGGGGTGGCAGGCG
>DATELR010000018.1:0-12763 GCA_035276345.1 Streptosporangiaceae bacterium
CAGGGCTGAGGGAGAGGTCAAGTTCCACGGCCGGCAGCATAGCCCGTAGCTACGTGCTGCCCCGCTGCCCGGGGATCAGGCCGCACCGTCCCGAAGCCGCCCGACTCACTACCCGGTCGCAGGCGTCAGCCCCGGCAGTGACTCGGGCGGAGGACCGGGTGTGACTGACCCGTTAGCCGCGGAAGCAACCGGAGCTGCAGGCACACGCTGATTGCCGTCCGCTCGGGCCGGCACTTCGCCTGGACGAAAGACGGTCAGCTCCGGGCGCTTGGCGGCCAGGCCGTCGCCGCTGGAGACGCCGTGGAGCCGCCGGCTCAGGTACGGCGCAGCGTGCTCGAGTACCCACTGCACGTCGTTCCACCTGGCGGCCGCCCACGTCGCCGCGCTGACAGCGCGACCGGACGGCACCGGCGTTTCCTGCAGCGGCGCCCGCCAGTCTTCGCTGGGCGAGAACCCGGCCACCTCGCTCGCCAGCAGCGCCACCCGGCGGTGCCCATCCGGGGTCAGGTGCAGCCGGTCGGGTTGCCACAGACGGCGATCGGTCAGGATCTGCATGCGCCAGAGATCGACGATCAGGCAGCCATGACGGCTGGCGATCTCGCGCACATGCATGGTCAGCACGGCCGACTTGCCCCTGATCAAGCGCAGGACAGGGAACGCCTTCGGGTCGAAGCCGGTGAACATCATGACGGTGGCGCCCGCACCAGTCAGCTCGGTGACTACGGTCTCGAGGGTGACAGCGAGGTCGTCTGGATCGGTGCGCGGCCTCAGCAAGTCGTTGCCGCCCGCCGCGACGCTCACCAGGTCAGCGCCCATCCGCACGGCGGCTGGAACCTGCTCGTCTAGCACCTCGCTGATCAGCTTGCCGCGGATCGCGAGGTTGGCATAGCGCAGCCCCGGCCGCCGGGCTGCCAGCTGCTCGGCAAACCTGTCGGCCCATCCGATCAAGCCAGTCCCGTCGGCGCTCGGGTCGCCGACCCCCTCAGTAAAGCTGTCGCCAAGGGCGGCAAAGGACTGGAATTGCCCCATGAATTGATCCCCCGAGATCTTCGACCCGGCCTGGATCATCGGTTATTCCCAGGCAGACGTCGCCCCCAAAACGGATTCCACCTAAAGAGCAGGTACCAAGCAGCAACGCGCTGCGCGCATGGACTTCGTTAGGGATCCCTGCGGCCTCGCATGGACGCCGTTAGTGAGCGGTATCGCCCCGAAGTTGGCCTGTTTACTGAGTCGGTATTCGACGCGCCTGAAGGAGGCGTCCATGCAAGATCTGGCTTATATCGGGCTGACCATCCTGGTGTTCGCCGTGCTCTTCCTCGTGCTGAAGGGGGTCGAGCACTTTGAGCGCTAGCAACTGGCTGGGACTGATCGTCACGATCGCCCTGACCCTCTACCTGTTCTTCGCCCTCGTCCGCCCTGAGAGGTTCTGATGTTCGCGGTCGTGCCGGAGGCGCGCTCGATGAGCACCCACGTGCCGGAGGCGCGCCATGACTAGCACTGCCGCAGGCTGGCTCCAGCTCGGCCTGCTCGTCGTCGCTCTTGCAGCGTGCTATGTGCCTCTCGGCAACTACATCGCGCGCATTTTCACTACAGACAAGCACTGGCGAGTTGAGCGCGGGATCTTCAAGGTGATCGGCGTCGACCCCTCGGCCGACCAGCGATGGTCGGTCTACCTGCGCAGCATGCTCGCCTTCTCGGCCGTCAGCGTGCTGCTGCTTTACGGCCTGGAGAGGCTGCAGCACTTCCTGCTGTTCTCGCTCGGCCTGCCCAACGTCCCACCTGCACTGGCCTGGAACACCGCTGCCTCCTTCGTGACGAACACCAACTGGCAGAACTACTCAGGCGAGACCACGATGGGATACGTCGTGCAGATGGGCGGCCTGGCGGTGCAGAACTTCCTGTCCGCCGCCGTTGGCCTCGTCGTGGCGATCGCGCTGATCCGCGGATTCACCCGCTCCAAGACTGACCGGCTCGGCAACTTCTGGGTCGACATGACTCACGCCGTCGTCCGGCTGCTGATCCCGCTCTCCATCGTTGGCGCGCTCATTCTGGTCGCGACCGGGGTCATCGACAACTTCCACGCGAACCAGGTGGTCTCGACGCTGGCGCACGGCCATCAGACCATCACTGGCGGGCCAGTCGCCTCGCAAGAGGTCATCAAGGAAATGGGGAACAACGGCGGCGGCTTCTACAACGCCAACTCAGCCCACCCGTTCGAGAACGCGAACCCGTTCTCGAACTGGTTCGAGATCTTCCTGATCCTGCTCATCCCGTTCGCGCTGCCAAGGGCGTTCGGCAAGATGGTCAAGGACAACCGGCAGGGTTACGCGCTCGTCGCCGTGATGGTCATCCTCTGGCTCGCCGCCGTCGGCGGGATCACCTTCTTCGAGGCCCAGCACGCAGGTCTTGCTCCGCAGCTCGCTCACGCTGCCATGGAAGGCAAGAACACGACGTTCGGCATTCCTGGCAGTTCGCTGTTCGCGGCGTCGACCACGACGACCTCGACCGGCGCGGTGAACTCGTTCCACGATTCCTTCACCGCCTTCGGCGGCGGTATCACGCTGTTCGACATGGCGCTTGGCGAGATCGTGCCCGGCGGTATCGGAGCCGGCCTTTACGGCATCTTGATCCTGGCGATAGTAACGGTCTTCGTCGGCGGGCTGATGGTGGGCCGGACGCCAGAGTACATCGGCAAGAAGATCAGGCCGGCTGAGATGAAGTACGCGGCACTGTACTTCCTCACCACTCCCCTGCTCGTGCTCACCGCGGCCGGGCTGTCGATCGCTATGAAGACCCCTCAGGCCTCGATACTCAATCACGGGCCGCACGGCCTGACCGAGGTCATGTACGCGTTCACGTCGATGGCCAATAACAACGGCTCGGCCTTCGCGGGCCTGACCACCAACACCGACTGGTACAACACCGTCGGCGGCATCGTGATGTTGCTCGGCAGATTCGCGCCGGAGATATTCGCGCTCGGGCTGGCCGGATCGCTGGCCAGGCAGCAACCCGTACCGGTCAGCGCAGGAACCATGGAGACGCACAGGCCGCTATTCGTCGGCATGCTCGTCGGCGTCATCCTCATCCTCGTCGGCCTGACTTACTTCCCCGCTCTGGCTCTCGGCCCGTTCGCAGAAGGCCTCCACTGAAATGAGCAGTACTGACATGTCTGTGATGACAACGCAAGACGCCGTCCCAGGCGGCGGCCAGAAGCAGCCGGTCAAGACGGAACGCCGCATCGGCGGCGGTCTGCTCGATCCGAAGATGCTCTGGAAGTCGCTGCCAGACGCGCTGAAGAAGCTAGACCCTCGCGTCCAGGTCAAGAACCCGGTCATGTTCGTGGTGGAGATCGGCGCGGCGCTGACCACTTACACAGCCATCACGAACTCCACCGCATTCAACTGGACGATCGTCGCGTGGCTCTGGCTGACAGTGATCTTCGCGAACCTGGCCGAGGCCGTGGCAGAGGGGCGCGGCAAGGCGCAAGCGGAAACGCTCCGCAAGACCAAACGAGACACCGTGGCGCGCCGCCTCATCGGCTGGCAGCCCGGCCAGGCACAGCTTCGCATCGAGGAACTGCCGGGCACACAGCTGAAGCTCGATGACCACGTGGTCGTCGAAGCCGGGGAAGTCATCCCCGGCGACGGGGACGTCGTCGAGGGAATCGCGTCGGTCGACGAGTCAGCCATCACCGGGGAGTCGGCTCCTGTCATCCGCGAGTCAGGCGGTGACCGGTCCGCGGTCACCGGGGGCACCCGGGTGCTCTCCGACCGGATCGTCGTCAAGATCACCTCTAAGCCGGGCGAGACCTTCGTCGACCGCATGATCGCTCTGGTCGAGGGCGCCAGGCGACAGAAGACCCCGAACGAGATTGCGCTGAACATCCTGCTCGCCTCGCTGACGATCATCTTCATGCTGGCGGTCGCCACGCTTCAGCCGATGGCGTACTACTCCAAGGCGCCGCAGACCCTAGTGATTCTCGTGGCCCTGCTGGTCGCGCTGATCCCCACCACTATCGGCGCGCTGCTGTCGGCGATCGGCATCGCCGGCATGGACAGGCTGGTCCAGCGCAACGTACTCGCCGTATCCGGCCGCGCAGTCGAAGCCGCAGGGGACGTCAACACGCTGCTGCTCGACAAGACCGGCACGATCACCATCGGCAACCGGCAGGCGAGTGAGTTCCTGCCGGTCAGCGGAGTGAGCGCGGCTGAGCTCGCGGACGCTGCTCAGCTGTCCAGCTTGGCCGACTACACCCCTGAAGGCCGGTCGGTCGTCGTGCTCGCCAAGGAGCGGTACGGACTGCGCGAGCGGTCAGAGGGCGAGCTTCAGGGCGCGGAGTTTGTCGAGTTCACCGCTCAGACCAGGATGAGCGGCGTGGACCTTGCCGATGGACGGCAGGTGCGCAAAGGCGCATCCAGCGCGGTCCGCGAGTGGATCAGGCAGTCCGGCGGAACGCCACCAGACGAGCTCGGCCAGACGGTCGACGGCATCTCTGCGGCAGGCGGCACGCCGCTCGTCGTTGCCGAGCGGACCAACGGCCAGGGCAGGGCTCTCGGCGTCATCCACCTGAAGGACATCGTCAAGGAGGGCATGGCCGAACGGTTCGCCGAGATGCGCAGGATGGGCATCAGGACCGTCATGATCACTGGCGACAACCCGCTTACCGCCAAGGCCATCGCGGACGAGTCTGGTGTGGACGATTTCCTCGCCGAAGCCACGCCAGAAGACAAGATGGCGCTGATCAGGAAGGAGCAGGAGGGCGGCCGCCTCGTCGCGATGACCGGCGACGGCACCAACGACGCCCCTGCGCTCGCTCAAGCCGACGTCGGCGTGGCCATGAACACCGGAACCTCCGCCGCCAAGGAGGCGGGGAACATGGTCGACCTCGACTCCAATCCGACCAAGCTCATCGAGATCGTGGAGATCGGCAAGCAGTTGCTGATCACCAGGGGCGCGCTCACCACGTTCTCGATCACGAACGACGTGGCCAAGTACTTCGCGATCATCCCTGCGATGTTCGCAAGCGTGATCCCCGGTCTGGCCAAGCTGAACATCCTGCACCTGCACAGCCCGCAGTCAGCGATCGCATCGGCGATAATCTTCAACGCGCTGATCATCGTCGCGCTCATTCCGCTGGCGTTGCGGGGCGTGCGTTACCGGCCATCGTCCGCGACGTCCATGCTGCGCCGGAACCTGTGGATCTACGGGGTGGGCGGCCTGATCATCCCGTTCATCGGAATCAAGCTCATTGACCTGATCATCTATCACGTTCCAGGATTCGGCGGCTGATCATCATGTCTGCACTTCCTTCGACTATCCGCCAGCTACTTGCGGCGCTGCGCGGCTGGATTATCTTCACGGTGATCTGCGGGCTGCTGTAC
The DNA here is from genome assembly GCA_035276345.1 of Streptosporangiaceae bacterium. Classification (GTDB taxonomy): domain Bacteria; phylum Actinomycetota; class Actinomycetes; order Streptosporangiales; family Streptosporangiaceae; genus Chersky-822. The sequence continues at coordinate 5,382 of DATELR010000018.1, forward strand.
CCACTGGTCGTGTTCGGGCTAGGCCAGGCATTCTTCAGCCACCAGGCCGACGGCTCGCTCGTCAGCTTCCACGGCAAGGTCGTCGGATCGAGCCTCATCTGCCAGGAGTTCCTGGGACCCAAGGGCAAGCCGCTGCCGCAGTACTTCCAGCCGAGGCCCGCCGCGTCGGCCGCGTCGGCCACCAACCAGACTGGCGGCTGTGACCCGCTGGCGACCGAGGCATCGAACCTGGGCCCGAACAACCCTGAGCTGGTCGCTGACATCAAGGCGCGCAGGATGCAGATTGCCAGGTTCGACAACGTCCCGGTGTCGGCGATACCACCGGACGCCGTCACCGTCTCAGCCTCCGGCCTTGACGCCTACATCTCGCCGCAGTACGCGGCGATCCAGGTGGACAGGGTCGCGGCTGCCAGGCACATCAGCCAGGCAACGGTCAGGTCGCTGGTCGCCACGTACACATTCGGCCGGCCGATCGGCATCCTCGGCGAGCCAGGCGTCAACGTCCTGCTCCTCAACATCGCGCTCGACAAGCACCACCCCGTACCGTGACCTAGAAGATGACCGAGACCACAGGCACGCAGGCACTTGCCGCGCCGGCCCGTAGCGGGGAGACCAGGGAGGTCATCCCCCCGCGGCGGCACCGCGGCCAGCTCAGGATCTACCTCGGCGCCGCGGCCGGAGTCGGCAAGACCTTCGCCATGCTGGGCGAGGCTCACCGCCGCCGGTCGCGTGGCGCTGATGTCGTGGTCGCCTTCGTCGAGACCCACGGGCGCCTGCGGACTGGCGAGCAGCTCAATGGGCTGGAAGTGCTGCCGAGAGCGACAATCGAGTATCGCGGCACAGCGTTCGAAGAGATGGACGTCGACGCCGTCCTCGCCAGGCACCCGCAGATCGCGCTGGTCGACGAATTCGCCCACACGAACGTCCCCGGCTCGCGCAACGCCAAGCGCTGGCAGGACGTCGAGGACCTGCTGACCGCCGGCATCGACGTCATCACCAACGTCAACATCCAGCACCTGGAATCGCTCAACGACGTCGTGATGAAGATCACCGGCGTGCCGCAACGCGAGACGGTTCCCGACGCCATCGTGCGAGCCGCCGACCAGGTTGAGCTCATCGACATGACGCCCGAGGCGCTGCGCCGCAGGATGGCGCACGGCAACATCTACCCGGCAGACAAAATCGACGCCGCTCTCAATCATTACTTCCGCGCCGGCAACCTGGCCGCGCTGCGGGAGCTGGCGCTGCTCTGGCTGGCCGACAAGGTCGACGAGGGGCTGCAGCAGTATCGCGAGGCGCACGACATCCACGAGACCTGGGAAGCCAGGGAACGGGTCGTGGTGGCGCTGACCGGCGGGCCGGAAGGTGAGACCTTGATCAGGCGGGCGGCCAGGATAGCCGCCCGCTCCACCGGCGGTGACCTGCTGGCCGTGTACGTGACCAGGTCCGACGGGCTGACCGGCGCCGATCCGGCGGCGCTAGCTGTCCAGCGGCGCCTGACCGAGTCGCTGGGCGGGAGCTATCACCAGGTTGTCGGCGACGATGTGCCCGACGCGCTGCTCGCTTTCGCCAGGGCAGAGAACGCGACCCAGCTCGTGCTCGGCGCGAGCCGCCGTAGCTGGTTGTCCGCGCTGCTCACCGGGCCAGGAGTTAGCCTGCGGACCATTCGCGAGTCCGGCGACATCGACGTGCACATCGTGACCCACGCCCAGATGGGACGCGGCCGCAGGCTACCGTCCCAGCGCAGCGGGCTGTCGGTGCCCCGCCAGGTCGCCGGCTATGCCCTTGCGGTCGGCCTCGCGCCGCTGATCACGCTGCTGCTCGCGAACCTGCGCGGGGACCTGAACCTGACCAGCGACGTACTGATCCTCATGGTCGGCGTCATCGCTGTTGCCCTCGTGGGCGGCCTGGTGCCCGCGGTGATCGCGGCCGTCGGCGGATCGCTGCTGCTGAACTACTACTTCACCCCGCCGATCTACACGTTCAACATCTCCGAGGCCAACAACGCTCTCGCGCTGGGCGTTTTTCTCATCGTCGCGATCATCGTGAGCAGCATCGTTAACAACGCCGCGCGGCGCTCGAAGCAGGCGGCCAGGGCCAGCGCGGAGTCCGACCTGCTTGTCACGACCGCGGGCAGCATCCTCAGGGGCGCGCAGCCGCTGCAGGCCGTGATCGACAGAGTGCGCGAGGCATTCGGCATGGATACCGTGACGCTGCTCGAACGGCGCCGCACCCCCGACGGCGCCATCGTGCCGTCTGACTGGCACGCCGTTGCCACCGCCGGCGGCGGCAGCCTGGCGAGGCCAGAGGATGCCGACGTCGCGATGCCGGTCACCGACGACTTGTGCCTGGCGGCGCGCGGCCGGACGTTGCCAGCCTCCGACCGGCGCGTACTCGGCGCGTTCGCCGCGTATGCGGCCGCCGCCCTTGAACAGCAGCGGCTAACCGCCGAGGCGGAAGCGGCCAAGCCGATCGCGGCGGCCGACCGCATGCGTGCTGCCCTGCTGGCCGCGGTGAGCCACGACCTCCGGTCGCCGCTGGCCTCGGCTAAGGCAGCGGTAACGAGCCTGCGCTCCGATGACGTTCAGTGGAGTGCAGATGACCAGGCCGAGTTGCTCGAGACCGCTGACGAGTCACTCGACAAGCTCACCAAGCTGGTCGAGAACCTCCTGGACATGAGCAGGCTCCAGGCTGGCGCGATGCCGGTGTTCCCGCGACCGGCGGACCTCGGCGAGGTCGTCGCCCGCGGACTCGACGACCTCGGCCCACCTGGCCGGTCCGTGCTGGTCGAAATCCCGCCTGACCTGCCCGAGGTGCTCGTCGATCCGGGCATCCTGGAGCGGGTGATCTCCAACCTGGTCGCCAACGCCCTGCGGTATTCCCCGCCAGGCTCGCCGCCGCGCCTCAGCGCTAGCTCGCTCGGCGACCGGATCGAGCTGCGCGTAGTAGACCGCGGCCCCGGCGTCGCCGAAGCGCAGACCAGCCGGATGTTCGTGCCATTCCAGCGGCTCGGCGACACCGACAACTCCACGGGCATCGGACTCGGGCTCGCGCTGTCCCGCGGCCTGTCAGAGGCCATGGACGGAAGGCTGGAGCCGGAGGAGACCCCGGGCGGCGGCCTGACAATGGCGCTGTCGCTGCCGGCCATCACAGGTACCAGCGGCCCGCCCCTGGCGGAGCAGCTAGCAGATCCTGACATCTCAGGTCGCGGGGCCTCATGACCACCGTCCTGGTCGTTGACGACGAACCTCAGATCGTGCGGGCGCTCCGGATTAACCTGCGTGCCAGGCACTACGAGGTGTACGTCGCCGAGACTGGCACCGCTGCGCTGCAGGAAGCCGCCCATCATCCACCGGACGTTGTCATCTTGGACCTAGGACTTCCCGACCTGGATGGCGTCGAGGTGATCGGCGGGCTCCGCGGCTGGACCGACGCCCCCATCATCGTGTTGTCTGGCCGTGCCGACAGCACAGACAAGGTGGAGGCGCTCGACGCAGGCGCGGACGATTACGTGACCAAGCCTTTCGGCATGGACGAACTCCTGGCCAGGATGCGCGCTGTCATCCGCAGGAGCGCGACCGAGCCAGACGAACCTCAGGTCAGTCTCGGCGAGGTCATGATCGACCTCGCCGCAAAGCACGTAACCAAGAACGGGCAGGACGTCAGGCTGACTCCCACCGAGTGGCACCTGCTGGAAGTCCTGCTACGCCATCCGGGAAAGCTGCTCAGCCAGCGGCAGTTGCTGCGGGAGGTCTGGGGCCCGGGATACGCCGACGCGACCGGCAACCTGCGGCTCTACATGGCCCAGCTCAGACGGAAGCTGGAGCCCGATCCCGCTCGACCGCGCTGGCTGCTGACCGAGCCAGGAATGGGATACCGGTTCCAGCCGGACGCCGGTAAAGCGATCAGCTAACCGACAGCGACGATAATCACGATGACGATCGCTACAAGAACAATTGCCGCCGCGATGAGCGCGATGGTGCGGGTCGAGCCGCTTCGCTTGGCCTCACCCGCCCACGGCTGCTCTGGCCACATGCCGCCGGGACCGGCCCGCTGGGCATCCTCAGGGTCCTGCTTCGCGACGAACGCCTTGAACTCTGCGGTGCTGGCCGAGGCGTCGGGAGCAGCGCGGAATTCCCCCGTCGTGCGCGGCAGATCACTTCTGACATACCGGTCATCGTGCTCGGGCATGCGACGACTTTAGCTGATCCGCTCGGGCCTAATCCCCTGATCAGCGCAGATTCCTCGGGTTGCTGCCAGCGCGGATGCTCGCTAGGCGAGCTCGGGCAGCGCCTCCGGGCGGTCCACCAGTCTGGAGAGCACGATCGAGCTCCGCGTCCTGACCACGAAGGGCTCTGCGCCGATGCGCTCGACGACCTGCTCGAAGTGCCGCATGTCGGCGGCTCTGATGTGCAGCAAAGCGTCTGCCTCGCCGGTAACCGTGCACGCGCTCACCACTTCGGGATGCTTGCGGGTGGCGACGGCGATGTCGGCGGGCGAGGTCCGGCCGCGGCAGAACAACTCCACGTACGCCTCGGTCGTCCAGCCAAGCTCACCTGGGCTGAGCCGGGCAGAGAAACCAGTGATCGCGCCGGCGGATCGAAGCCGGTCGACCCTGCGCTTGACCGCCGGAGCCGACAGCCCGACGATCGCGCCGATCTCGGCGTAGCTTGCCCTGGCGTCCTGGACGAGGGCGTGCAGGATCCGCCGGTCCAGCTCATCATGCGACATCGAAGTCAGCCGCCATCATGATGCTCCTCGCCTTCGGTGACCAGCGCGGACCGCAGCGCATTCAGCTCAGCGCAATGTACTCCGCAGCCGCCCAGGTAGTCAGCAACGCTCCCGGCTTGACGCCTGGCCCGGTCGAGGGCGCGAGCGATGAGCTCAGGCGGGCTCGCGAGCAGCGCGGTGGTCAGCCGTTCGCCGAGTCCAGTGCTCTCTTGCACCTGCCCGATTGCTGGCGTGTGTTGCGGATCAAGATACGTCCCGCTCAGCGCGTAGTCGGCGGTGACAAACTCGTCCGGAACACCGACCGCCGCGAGTGCGAAGGCCACCACGATCCCTGTCCTATCCTTACCAGCGGTGCAGTGCACGAGCGCCGGCAGCGCGCCGGGCCGCGCAAGCGATCTGACTGCCGCACCGATCGCCGTTCCGCGCTGATCGATAATGAAGTCGTAGATCCCCGTGAGTTCGGCCGGCAGTGCGTCGAAGTCGTCTCCGATCAGCGATATCTGCATCGTGAGGGCGCCGGCCCTGGCGAGCCCGTCAAGCGGGCTAGGGGCGATCTGTGTCTCTTCGTTGGTGCGCAGGTCAAGTACTGTCCGCAGGCCGAGCGCGGCGAGGACTTCGAGCCCTTGACTGTCAACGCGGTGCAGGCCATCGGACCTGAGCAGCTGACGCCATCGGGTGACGCCGCCGCCCGCAACGGGATACCCGCCGGTGTCACGAAAGTTCAGCGTGCCGCCCAGCGCGATATGCCGCCCGTCCGTGTCGCGAATGCGCGCGATCAGGCCGGCATCAGCGGTCTCTGGTCCGCTCACATCATCGTGCACGCAACCCGCCATCACACCCTCCGCCCGTGCAGCAGCAGATTATCCGGCGGCGCGGCCAGATCACCGAACGGCCGCGGACGCAACCTAGTGGCCAGCCGCCGGATAAGGTCGGTACACCTGAAGAGAGGTGCGATGACGCGGATAGGTAATTTGTACGGTCCGGATGCGACCTTCCTCGGCGTGCCGAGCGCCGACCTGTCTGATCAGCCGTCCTGGGCTGGCACAGACATCATGATCATCGGCGCTCCGTTCGACGGCGGGACATCGCACCGTCCCGGAGCGCGGTTCGGGCCGCAGGCCATCAGGTTCACCGACTACCTCCCGCACGATGGATCGCGGCCGCACCTCGCGCTCGGCGTCGATCCGCTCAAGGAACTCAAGATCGCCGATGCGGGGGACATCGAGCTGCCCTCAGGGGATACGGAGCTGTCGCTGCGCAGGCTGGAGGAGGCCGTCCAGCGGTCGGCTGCCGGCGGCGCGATCCCAGTGATTCTCGGCGGTGACCACACGATCAGCTTTCCTGACGCGACCGGGGTGGCCCGCCACGTTGGCTGGGGTCGCGTGTCGCTGATCCACTTCGATGCGCACGCCGACACCGGCAACACTCAGTTCGGCTCGCTGTACGGGCACGGCACGCCGATGCGCCGGCTGATCGAGTCGGGAGCCGTCCGCGGTGACAGGTTCCTGCAAATCGGGCTGCGCGGATACTGGCCGGAACCGGAGACGCTGGACTGGATGGCCAGCCAGCGGATGCGCAGTTATGAGATGACCGAGATCGTGTCGCGCGGCCTGGACGAATGCCTGACCGAAGCTTTCGCGATCGCGCTGGACGACTGCGATGCTGTCTTCTTGTCGGTCGACGTGGACGTCGTCGATCCTGGCCTGGCGCCGGGCACCGGCACGCCCGAGCCCGGCGGCCTCTCCAGCCGGGAGCTGCTCGACGCAGTCCGCAGGATCGCGATGGAGCTTCCCGTCGCCGGGGTCGATGTCGTCGAGGTGGCGCCGCCTTACGACCACGCCGAGGTGACGGCGTTCCTGGCTAACCGGGTCGTGCTGGAAACGCTGTCCGGCATCGCGTGGCGGCGCCGGGCCCTCGCCGGGCAATCCCCGCGCGACCCGAACTGGCCGCTGCTCCGCGGCCGTGGCACATAGCCGCAGGCCACAGCCACGTTGATGATTCTGCTGCCAGGATTCAGTTCGATCTATAGTTAAGTGCATGCTCGATGCCACCAGGCTCCGGGTGCTCGTTGCCATCGCCAGGCACGGATCCGTCACGGGGGCGGCTCAGGCGCTCAACTACGCCCAGCCGTCGATCAGCCATCACATGGCCAGGCTCGAGTCAGAGACGGGCGCGAAGCTGATGGAGCGTTCGGGCCGCGGCATCAAGCTCACCGATGCCGGCCGGCTGCTCGCCGAGCGCGCAGAGGAAATCCTCGGCCGGCTGGATGCTGCCGAGGCTGAGCTCGCAGCCCATGTCGGCTTGAAGCAGGAGACGGTCAGGCTTGCGGCATTCGGATCCGCGCTCGGCACACTCGCGGCTGCGGCGGGCGCAGCGCTACGGGCGGACCGGGCTGGTGCCGACATCTCGCTTATTCAGGCCGAGCCCGAAGATGCTCTGCGCATGCTCAGGGTGGGCGAGGTAGACGTGGCGCTCGTCTTCAGTTACCAGGCGCAGGCGCCCGATTCGCAAGACGATCCCGATCTGCGCTATCACCCGGTGCTCGATGAGCCCGTATTCCTGATCACTCCGGCCGCCAAAGCCGTCAAGACCGGAGACGACCGGAGCCCGGCCGCTGGCACGCGCGCTGCGAGCCGGGCACCTGGAGCGGG
>DATELR010000019.1:0-4507 GCA_035276345.1 Streptosporangiaceae bacterium
CCAGCGCGCCGCCTGGCGGCGAGGCCAGCGGCCAGCTTGGCGGGTGCCGTGCGGACGGGTGCCGCGAGGTCGGCACGCAGCGTTTCGATGTCGGCTCGCACCTCGGGGCGGGCCACGTCCAGGCCGCCGGCGTGCCCGCGCAGGTAACCAGCCTCGGTGACGGTGACCGTCACCATCGCCAGGTCAGCCGCGGACATATGGCGCAGCCAGCGCTCGTGGTCGTCTCCAGGATGAGCCCGCACGAGGCAGCCGATGATTTCGGCATCGTCGGCATCGGGACCGCGTGAGACCAGCGTGTAAAGGCCTTCCTGATCGGTCAGTGCCGCCGCCAGCTGCTGGCTGCTGCGACCGGTGAAGGCGGCGATGCCCCAGTCAGCCGCATCCGGCGCGTGATCGGTATGCCAGCACAGGTGGGCGCGGGCGAAGTTCCCCAGCCCCAGGTGCAGCATCCGTGCTGGCGCAGCCGGCCGGCGAACATAGGTCGCTCGCGACAGCCGTGGCACGTGCACCGAGCGTAGAGTTTGCTGGCCGAGGACGCCAGCAACGAGATGGGGGGTGCCAGATGGGTGCCGCTCAGATCGGCGGCGCCGGCCAGACGCTCGAGGCCAGCCAGGTGGAGCGGTTCGTGGCCGAGCAGCTCGATGCGGTGCGGCTCGACGGTCGCAGCGTCTGCGTGCTGGTGCCCGACGGAACCCGGAGCTGCCCGCTGCCTCTGCTGATCTCTGCGGTGCATCGCGCATTGCACGGCCGGGTCGCCCGGCTGACAGTGCTCGTCGCGCTCGGCACTCACCAGGCGATGGGCGAGGAGGCGCTCGCGGCACACCTCGGCTACGCGCCTGGGCGCCTCGGCGAGCGGTATCCGGGAATGACCGCGCTGAACCATGCCTGGTGGGACGGATCCGCGTTCAGCGAGGTCGGCGCTATCGGGTCCGACCGGATCGCCCAGCTCTCCGGCGGCCTGCTGCGGCACCAGGTCGGGGTGAGGATTAACCGCGCGGTGATCGAGCACGACGTCACGCTGATCGTCGGGCCGGTGTTCCCGCACGAAGTTGTCGGTTTCTCCGGAGGGAACAAATATCTCTTTCCCGGCGTCTCCGGTCGCGAACTCATTGACCTCTCGCATTGGCTCGGGGCGCTGATCACAAGCGCCGAGACGATCGGGACCCGCGGGGTAACGCCCGTACGGGCGCTCATCGACGAGGCCGCGTCCATGGTGCCAGGCGAGCGGCACGCCTTCTGCTTGGTGACGAAGTCCCACGCGAGGGACCTGCACGCCGTGACGTTCGGCGAGCCCAGGTCGGCCTGGGCGGCCGCCGCTGAGGTATCGGCACAGGTGCATATCCGGTACCTGGACGCGCCGGTACGCCGGGTGCTCTCGCTGATCCCGGCCAAGTATCAGGACATGTGGACGGGCGCCAAGGGTTTCTACAAGGTCGAGCCGGTGGTGGCCGATGGCGGCGAGGTCGTGCTGTACGCGCCGCACATCCAGGAGATCGCGGGCACGCATCCGGCCATCGAGCAGATCGGCTATCACTGCCGGGACTACTTCGTGCGGCAGTGGGACCGCTTTAAGCACTTGCACTGGGGCGACCTGGCGCATTCCACTCATCTGCGCGGGGCCGGGACCTATGACGAGGTCCACGGCGAGCGTGACAGGGTGACCGTCACCCTTGCTACCGGGATCAGCGCTGACCGGACCCGGGCCGTCAACCTCGATTACCTCGATCCCTCCGAGGTCGACCCTGCGGCCTGGGCTGCCGATGCTGACACCCTGGTAGTGCCTGACGCCGGCGAGGAGCTGTACCGGCTGAGGAGCCCCTGACCGGCCGGTTGGCGGGCGGTCAATGCGCGATGGCAAGCACTGAGACGACAAAACCGGCGTAACCGACCACGATCATGGTGCCCGCAACGCGGCCGAGGCCGTGGTGCCGGTACGCGAGGCCCAGCACGGCCAGCGTCAGCAGCGCGTACCAGAGCGTGATCAGGATCGCCTGGCTGTCCGGCTGGCCCAGGCCGAGGATGGTGCCGGGCACCAGCAGGCCGACGACGACGTTGAGCGTGTTGCTGTTCAGCGCGGTGCTGAGGGTGGCGGCGCCCCGGCCGCGGGCGGCCAGGTAGACGGCCGCCACCGCGTTAGGCAGGCTGGTCACAGCCGCGAGCACGAGGCCGCCGACCACGATCTCGGGAATGGCGTACCGGCTGCCGAGGTCCGATGCGGCCCGCTCCATCGTCACGCTGGCGACGACGACGATAACCAGCGCGATGGCTGCTATCACGGCATCCGGCCACCGCCCCTTGGCCGGCCGGATGGCATCGAGCAGCTCCTGCTCTTCCTCGGTGATCGCCGAACGCATCCAGGCTGCGAACCTGCCAGGGACGCGCAGTCGCTCCAGCCCGCGTCCTTCGGTGGCCAGTGCAACCAGATATCCGGCGAGGACGACAACCGCCAGGGCGAGCCCGGCGGCGGCCGGCAGTGCGCCGGTCACCACGAGCAGGCTGAGTGCCGCGATCCAGACGGCAACCGCTCCACCCAGCAGCACCACTTTCCTGTGCAGCCTGATCCGGCCGGCCACGAGCGCGCCGAGGCCGAGCAGCGCGGCCAGGTTGAAGACGTTCGACCCGAGGATGACGCCGGCGCCGACGCGTTGCTCGTGGTGTGCAACGGCCGTGATGGCGGCGGTCACCTCGGGTGCGTCGGCGGCGAGCGCCGCCACCATGCCGAGCAGTGCCTCGGACAGGCCGAGACGTTCGCCGACTCGCTCCAGCCTGCCGACGAGCACGAAGCTGGTCAGCAGGCTGATCGCGGCTCCGGCGGCGAACGCCAGCGCGGCAACGGTTGTAGACACCGTTTGGCTATCGCTTGAGCCCGACGCCGCCGAACAGGTCGGAGAACTCCGCGGTGACCTCCTCGGCCGGCCGCCAGCGAGACGTGCGCACCAGGCCAGGGTCAGCAAGCTCGAGCCCGCGGAACATGGCGGCGATGTCGATCCGGGATCTGGTCGTCAGGGGAGCTGAGGCACGCTGGTACATCCGGATCGCGCGCTCAGATTCCTCAGGCTGCCAGTCGTGCGTGGCGTGCGTCAGGATGAGGAAGCTGCCTGATGGCATCGCGTTCTTGAACACGCCCACCAGATCCTCAGGCTTTTCTTCATCGGTAACGAAGTGCAGGAGCGCTGTCATCATGACGACGAACGGCTTGCTCAGGTCGAGCAGGCGTCGGGCGCGGACGTCAGCGAGTATCTGCTCGGGAGCGCGGACGTCGCCGAGGATGGCCGCGACTCCGTCGCTGGTCGTGAGCAGGGCTTCGGCGTGACTGTGTGCGACCTTGTCATTGTCGACGTATACGACCCTGGCGCCAGGCACAACCTTGCGCGCCACCTGGTGCACGTTGCTCATGGTCGGCAGGCCGCTGCCGATGTCGAGGAACTGGCTGGCGCCTTGCTCGGCGCAGTAACGGACGGCACGGGCGGTGAACTCGCGGTTCTGGCGCGCTATCCAGGCGCTTTCGGGGAATGCGGCCAGCAATCGGTCGCCGAGCTCACGGTCGACCGCGAAGTTGTCTTTGCCGCCCAGCATGTAGTCATAGACGCGGGCGACGTTCGGCACCGTCGGATCAAATCCCGCGCCCAGTTTCGATACCGGGCTGCCTGCCACAACTTGAGCCTATCGGCGGGGCGAGCTTCGCTGCCTAAAGGGCGCGCCTCAGGCCCTTTCTGAAGATCAGCTTGAACGACCCTCGCTCGCTATAGCGGCGGGCAATTAGCTTGCCCGGGTTCACGGCGGTGCTGTCAGATGGACCGGAGCGAAAGGACGTCGATGTGCGGACACCTCCCGCAGACTTGGAGACGACAGTCGTCGCCGAAGCCGCGGCCAGCGGCTGGGGATTGCAGCTCACCAAGCTGAGTTACGTTGCGCTGGGTGGTGGCAGCCATCACTGGACAGCGACAACCCCCGACGGAGTCAGGTACTTCCTGACCGTTGACGACCTGCTCGACAAGCCCTGGCTTGGGACCGATACCGAGTCAGCCTTCCTCGGCCTGCAGGGTACCTTCGGCGCGGCCCGTCAGTTGCGCGAGCAAGCCAGGCTTGCATTTGTTCTGGCGCCGACCAGGTCGGCGGATGGCCAGAGCGTCCACCGGCTCACACCGCGCTACAGCCTGGCCGTGTTCCCCTTCGTAGAAGGCGAGACCGGAAGCTGGGGCGATGACCTTCCTCCCGACCACCGCGACCAGATCCTGCGCATGGTCGCCGATCTGCACGATGCAACTCCGGCCGTCAGGTCGCTGGCCCGGCCGCGCGAGTCCGAGGTGTACGACCGCGAGCATCTGGAGAACGCACTTCGCGCGCTTGACCAGCCATGGGACGGCGGCCCATTCGCCGAGCCCGCACGCCAGGCGCTCGCCGCCCAGGTCAGCGTCGTGCAAGGGTGGCTCGCCGACTTCGACCGGCTGGCAGCGTACGTGGCAGGTAGCGGGGCCGACCGCGTGATCACCCACGGTGAGCCGCA
>DATELR010000020.1:0-10569 GCA_035276345.1 Streptosporangiaceae bacterium
GCCGGATCACCCAGCAGGGCCGCGGGAACTGAGATGTCGGCGTCACCACTCATGCCCTCACGTTAACCCGGGAACGCTTCGGCGTGGACCGAAGGAACCCGGCGGCAGACTGAGCGGCATGTCTGCCTCCTACGTCCATGCCCCCGTTACCCCGCTGCGCACACCCGGTCTCGCTTGGCCTGCTCACCTGCGGCGCGGCTGGCGTTGTGGCATTTCTGAGCGTCGAGCATCGCCGGCCGGATCCGGTGCTGCCGCTGGGCTTCTTCCGGCGCCATGATTACAGCGCCGCTAACGCCAACGGGCTGGTCATGGGCTTCGTCACGATCGGGCTGCTGTTTGTGTTCACGCTGTTCTTCCAGCAGGTCCAAGGTCAGTCGGCGATGGCCGCCGGCCTGCGCTTCTTGCCGTTGACCGTCGCGTTCGCGCTCACCGGCCCGCTGATAGGCCGGGTGATCGACCGGTCCGGCCATCGCGTGCCGATGACTGCGGGCGCCGCCTTGCTGGCGGTGGGCGCCGTGCTGCTGCTGCGCGTTCACCCCAGCACAAGCTACGGAGCGATCTGGTGGCCGTTCGCCATCATCGGCGTGGGGTACGGCCTGCTCTCCACTCCGATGGCCGCCACTGTGCTAGGTGCCGTACCTCGTGAACGAGCGGGCATGGCCTCATCCACCAACCTCACGGCACGCCTGGCCGGGGGCGTGTTCGGCATCGCCATTCTCGGCGCCCTGCTGCCCGTCGGTACCGGCGGCCAGAGCTATGCCGGCCAGTTCAGCTCTGGCCTGCACGCCGCTTTGCTCATCGCCGCCGGTGTCGCGGTGACAGGCGCCGTCCTCGCCGCCACCCTGATTCGTCCCGCCGCGCCAGCGATGTGACCGCGGCGTGGCGGCCGCCCTGGTCATCGTCCTGGTCGCGGTGATCTAGGCCTGCCGAGGAAGGCACGCAGCCGGTCGAGCGGCCAGGTGTTGATCACGTCCTCGGCGGTGAGCCAGCCGCGCTGCGCCGTTCCGACCCCGAACCGCAGGAAGTCCATGTGGCCGACCGCGTGGGCGTCGGTGTCGATCGAGAATTTGACGCCAGCGTCCTTTGCGGCCCTGACGTGGTCTGAGGCGAGGTCGAGCCGGCCAGGGCTGGCGTTGATCTCCAGCGCCGTTCCGGTGGCCGCGCAGGCGCGGAACAACTCGTGCCAGTCGACGTCGACCGGCGGGCGCTTGTTGATCTTCCTGGCAGACGGATGTCCGATGATATTGACCTGCGGGTTCTCGCAGGCGCGGAGGAAGCGCCTGGTCATCTCGGCCCTCGGCTGGTCGAAATGGGAGTGCACCGAGGCCACGCAGACGTCGAATTCGGCCAGGACATCTGAGGGCCAGTCGACGGTGCCGTCAGCCGCGATGTTCAGCTCAGTGCCGTGCAGCAGGCTGATCGCGCGGCCGCCGTCGTCTGCTAGCTGCGCCTCGAGCCTGCGGAGCTGTTCGCGTTGCTCGCGCATCTTGTCGAGCGTCATCCGCTGCATGAACAGGTTCGGAGCGTGGTCAGTGATCGCGACGTACTCGTATCCACGGCCGCGCGCTTTCGTGACCATCTCATCAAGCGTGGCCACGCCGTCGGTCAGGTTCGTGTGGGTGTGCAGGTCACCGCGGACGTCGCCAGTCTGGACGAGAACGGGGAGATCATGGTGCAGAGCTGCGCGGACCTCGCCGTTGTGCTCACGCAGCGGCGGCGGGACCCATTCCATTCCCAGGCGTGCGTACACCCCTTCCTCGGTCGCGCTCACGAGCAGATCGCCGCTTTCCGCGTCAAACAGGCCGTACTCAGACAGCTTCAGCTTCTTCCGTACCGCGATCTCACGGATCGCGACGTTGTGCGCTTGCGAGCCCGTGAAGTAGAGCATCGCCGCACCCCAGCAGTCCGCTGGCACGACCCGCAGGTCGACCTGGATGCTGCCGCCCTGGGCGGGATGACCGGTGCTGATCCTGACCGATGTCTTCGCGTCGCCTTGGGCGATGACATCGGTGACTCCGGGAAGCTCGACGATCCTTCGCATCAGCGGGCCGGGTTCGCGGGCCGCCGCCAGGATGTCGACATCGCCGATCGTCTCGGCGTACCGCCGGAGCGAGCCGGCGTACTCGCAGCGCTCGCACCCGGGCACCGCGCTGATCTCTGCCATGATCCGCTCGGCCACGTCGGAGGCGACGTTGAGCGGCACGCGCTCGCCGAAGCTTTCCGCCAGCGCGATGCCGCGGCGCAGCTTGTCCTCGCTCTTGGGACCGAATCCGCGCAGATCCTTTAGCCTGCCCTCGTCGATCGCGGCCGACAGCTCGGCGATCGAGCCGATGCCGAGCTCGCGATAGAGCTGAAACGCTCGCTTAGGCCCGAGCGCCGGGATCCTCGTCATCTGCCTGACGCCGTCAGGCACGCTGGCGCGAAGGTCCTCGAGTTCGGTGAACGTGCCCGTCCGCTGAAACTGGATGATCTTGGTGGCGATCGAGCCGCCGACGCCAGGGATCTTGCGCAGCGCCGGTTCATCGAGCAAATCGACGTCGCCGCTGTAGCCGGCGACCGATTTGGCGGCCTTCTCGTAATTGCGGGCGCGGAACTGGTCGCCGCCAGAGATCTGCAGCAGGTCGGCGTACTCCTGCAAGAGCGCCGCGACTATCTCGTTTGCCTGTGGCATGTGTGCGCGTGTCCCCGGCTCGGCTGCGTCCTGCTCGTTACGCCGGTGATGCCGGCGCGGCCTCGAACTCGGTCCGGTGACCGTCGGCGTGCCTGGCAGCGATCGTCGCGAGCCTGCGGATTCGTCCGTCGTCCAGGTCGAGTTGTGCTGCCTCAAGCCCGCTGATCAGCGCGATGAGCGCGTCGCCGCTGGAACGCAAATGGTCAGCGACCTGGTCGCGGGTAATGTCGGCAGCTCCCGAAGCGTGCCCCGCGTTCAGGTCGTCGACGAGCTCCGTGCTCAGCGCTACCTCCTTGCCTTCGGCAACGTCGCCGATCCAGTCCGCCAGGTACTCGTAGGCATGCGCGACGTGATCGGCGATGATGCCGACGCTGCGCGGATCACCGGGGACAGGCGCCGAGCGCCAGACGTCGTCCGGGCACTGCCGGACGAAGACAAGAAGCCGCTGTCTGGCTTCGTCGATTGCCTGCGCGTGAGCAGCCGGGCTCAGATCGTCGGTCATTCCTTGAGCCTAGAACGCCGCTCCGACAAGATCGCCGGCTATCAGCGGAAACGCCGCAGGCGCGTGCACCCCAGCACAGACCCGATTGGCTGAACAGGACAATGGGTGTCACTGTAGATGACATAGGACAATGCCGCCGGCGGCGGGGAGACCGATATGACCGTGACCGAGCCGATCAAGACCGCAATCGAGCAGGAACGGCTGCACCGCAAGCAGGAGCTGGCCGCGGCGTTCCGCATCTTCGGCCGGTTCGGCTTTTCGGAGGGCGTCGCCGGGCACATCACGGCGCGTGACCCCGAGCACCTCGACAGGTTCTGGGTGAATCCGTTCGGCATGAACTTCAGCCAGATCAAGGTCTCCGACCTGATCCTGGTCGACCACGAGGGCAATGTGGTCGAGGGCGACAAGCCGGTCAACAGGGCCGCGTTCTGCATCCACTCCCAGGTGCACCTGGCCCGACCCGACGTGGTGGCGGCGGCGCACGCGCACTCGCTGCATGGCAAGGCGTTCTCCAGCCTGCGGATCCTGCTTGACCCGCTGACCCAGGACGCTTGCGCGTTCTTCGAGGATCACAGCCTTTATGAGGACTACCGGGGCATCGTCAACGACGTCGAGGAAGGAAAGCGGATCGCCGTCGCGCTCGGAGGCAATAAGGCGGTGATCCTCGCGAACCACGGGCTGCTGACGGTCGGGGAGTCGGTGGCGGAGGCGGCGTGGTGGTTCGTCACCATGGAGCGGTCCTGCCAGGCTCAGCTCCTCGCGATGGCGGCCGGCGAGCCCAAGCTGATTGACCGGGAAACGTCGCTGATCACCCGTGGTCAGCTGGGGATACCGATCGCCGGGCAGTTCCAGTTCCGGCCGCTGTGGGATCATATCGTCGCGACCGACCCCGACCTCTTCGACTGATTGGGCGCAGGATTGAATCAGCCGCTCGAGACCTATCAGGACGAGATCTACCTCAGCGGAATCGCGGGTGACACGCCGATCCTGCCTGCCAGCCTGGCCGCGCTCGAGCCGCTGGCCAGGGAGAAAATGGCGCCCGAGGCGTTCGACTACATCTGCGGCGGCGCGGGAACCGAGGATTCGGTGCGCGAGAACGCGGCCGCGTTCCGTCGCTGGCGGATCGTGCCGCGGATGCTCACGAATGTCGGCGCGCCCTCTTACTCGAGCACGGTGCTCGGAGCGTCGCTCGCCGCGCCGATCATGCTCGCACCGGTCGGCGTGCTCAAGCTCGCTCATGCCGAGGGTGAGGTGGCGGTGGCGCGAGCGGCTGCTAAGGCCGGAGTACCGATGATCATGTCGACGGCGGCGTCCTGCACCATTGAGGAGGTCGCCAAGGCGAACGGTGACGGCCAGCGCTGGTTCCAGTTCTACTGGCCGAAAGACCGCGACATAGCGGTGAGTTTCCTCGGCAGGGCCAGGTCGGCGGGCTTCACGGTCCTGGTGCTGACGCTGGACACCAGGGTGCTCGGTTACCGGCCGCGCGACCTCGACCGGGCTTTCCTGCCATTCCTGCGCGGGATCGGCAACCAGAACTATTTCAGCGACCCCGCCTTTGCCGCCAGGCTCTCAGGCCCGGCTGAGGATCATCGGGACGAGGCCATCCTGCTCTGGACCCAGATCTTCGGAGATCCGTCGCTTACCTGGGAGGACCTGCCGTTCCTGCGTGAGCATTGGGACGGGCCGATCGTCTTGAAAGGCATCCAGTCCGCCGACGACGCGAAGCGCGCCGCCGACGCCGGCATGGACGGCGTCGTTGTCTCCAATCACGGCGGCCGCCAGGTAGATGGCGGGATCGCCGCGCTGGACGCCTTGCCGCCGGTCGCCGCCGCGGTCGGATCGCAGCTGACGGTGTTGTTCGACAGCGGTATTCGCAGCGGCGCCGACGTAGTCAAGGCGCTGGCGCTTGGCGCGCAGGCTGTGCTGGTCGCGCGGCCGTACGTGTACGGGCTTGGGCTGGCAGGCGAGGAGGGCGTCACGCACGTGCTGCGCGCGCTTCGGCAGGAGTTCGAGCTGACTATGCGCCTGGCCGGCCACGCCACCCTGGCTGACCTGTCGCCAGACGCCCTGATCCGCATTCACTGACGCGGGGCCGGGAACGGCCGGGGGAGTGGACCGTCAGAGCGTGTCGACGTTGACGACGATGGCTTCCTGGGTCGAGCGCGCGATCACGACTACCGCCTCGGTGTCGGCCGACGGGTTCTCTTCCCTGTGGCGCGCGTGCGGCGGTACCCACACATAATCACCTGGCTCGGTCTGCAGCCGCACGATGGCGCCGGTGCCGGGGTCGCGGAACACGAAGACGGGATTACCGGCGGCCACGTAGATCCCGGTCTCGGATTCGCCGTGATGGTGGTCTCCGGATGAGACGCCAGGAGGCAGCACTGTCCGGCCCATCCAGAGCGACTGCGCGCCGACGAGATCGCCGGAGATCGCCGCAGAACGGAGCATGCCCGAGGTCTGGGCGGTCGCGCCGGACAGATCAGCGGGGCGGATTAGCCGCAAGGATCCCTGGTCAGGCATTCTCGACTGGCTCGAGCCGGAGGGAGACGGAGTTGATGCACCACCGCTGGTCGGTCGGCACGTCGTAGCCTTCGCCTTCGAACACGTGCCCGAGGTGGGAATCGCAGTTGGCGCAGCGCACCTCGGTCCTGATGCGGCCGAACGAACGGTCCTCGAGCAGGACGACGGCGTCGCCCTCCTTCGGCTGGTAAAAGCTCGGCCAGCCGCAATGCGACTCGAACTTGGCGTCAGAGGCGAACAGCTCGGCACCGCATGCGCGGCAAAGGTAGACGCCGCGGGTCTTCGTGTCGGTGTATTCGCCGGTGAACGGGGCCTCAGTGCCGGCCTGGCGCAGGACGTGGTACTCCTCAGGGGTGAGCCGACCCCGCCATTCGTCCTCTGAGAGCTGAGCTTTACCCATACAAGGAGCGTACCGGCCGGGACAAGCGCGCTAGCTGATCGCAGCCGCTTGTCCCGGCGCGGTTGGGCTCGCCTGGTCAGCTCCCGCGCTGAGTGCGCGACGCCGACTTATCGGCAGCGCCGCCCTCGGGGCTCGCGGCAGCGGCCGGGGCTGTCGCGGCCGACGTCGCTGTCTTGGCTGCCGGCGCGGCCGGCACCTTGCCTGCGAGCAGGCCGTCCCGAACGTCGTCGGGGTTGAGGTAGGTGAACGCGATCGCGGCGACCGCGCCGCCAAGGAGATTGGCGATCAGGTAGATGTAGAAGTTGGCCCAGTTCACGAACCCCATGAGCATGTCGCCGAAGGCCAGGGCCGGATTGAACGCGGCGCCGCTGACAGCGCCGACGGAGAAGGCGCCCGCAGCGAAGATGAAGCCGATCGCGAGGCCAAAGAATTGGTTGCCCGGCTGGTCCTTGCTGGTAGCCACGTTCAGCACGACGTAGACGAGCGCGAAGGTAAAGAAGAACTCCGCGAACATGGCCGAGAAGATCTGGTGGGCGCCGCTGGTTGACAGGGCCTGAATGACGCCCGGATGCATCGTGAACTTGGCGAGCCAGGCCGCCAGGAAGGCAGCAACAAACTGAGCAATCACATAAGGGCCTACCTCATCGCGCGGCATCTTGCCGCGCAGGAACACCCCGAGCGTCACGGCCGGGTTGTAGTGCGCGCCAGAGATGTGCGCGCCGGCATAGACCAGCACCATGAGCGCTGCGCCAATAGCCAGCGGCGCAAGGGAACTGCCTGACATAACCGCGCAGCCGACGGTGAAAACCAGCCCGAACGTCCCGATGAACTCGGTCACATATTTCCGCATCGCCACTCCAACCCGTGCAACGTGTGGTAAGGGCTTGCGCCAAGGATCATAGCGAGGCAACCTCACAAGATCACCTCAAACCGCGACCCACGTGACTCATCGTGCACCTCTTGGACTTCGAGCACATCAAGGTGCCCGATATTTCCAGCATTCGCCACGTCCGCCATCACGCTCCGTAGCAAGTCGAGCTCAGATCGATGCGCGCGGACATTCAGCCGGGTGACAGTCGCCTTCTGCGACAAGCCTGCAGCGGATTTCGCTTTCCTGACCGCGCGGATGGCGGCAGCGGCTGCGTCCAGCCCGGCGCCGCCAGAGCGGTCCATGACACAGTCCGACGCAGACGGCCATGGCGCCCGGTGGACCGACCCGGCGTTGAACCATGACCACGCCTCCTCCGTCACGAACGGCATGAACGGCGCGAACAACCGAAGCAACACCGACAATGCACTGCGCAGCGACGTCACGGCAGATCCAGCGGCGCGCCGATCGCGCTCTCCGGCGTACGCGCGGGGCTTGACCAGCTCCAGGTAGTCATCACAGAACTGCCAGAAGAACTGTTCGGCAGACTCGAGGGCGGCCGCATGCTCGTAGCTGATCAACGCGGTTGTGCATTGCTCGATGACCTCACCGAGCCGGCCCAGCATGGCCCGGTCGAGCGCCGCTGTCACGATCGCGTCAGCGCCGTCTGGCTCCGCGAAGCCGAGCACGAACCGGGCTGCGTTGAGGATCTTGACCGCGAGCCGGCGACCGATCCGCAGCTGCGCCTCATCGAAGGCAGTGTCCACACCGAGCCTGGCGCTCGCGGCCCAGTACCTGATCGCGTCGGCGCCGTAGCGCTCGAACAGCTCGGTGGGCGTAACCGCATTGCCCTTCGACTTCGACATCTTCTTCCGGTGAGGGTCCAGGATCCAGCCGGATATCGCCGCGTGCCGCCACGGCAGCCGGCCGGTCAGCACCTGCGCCCTGAGCGCGGTATAGAACAGCCAGGTCCTGATGATCTCGTGCGCCTGAGGCCGCAGGTCCATCGGATAGACCTTGGCGAACAGGTCATCGTCGCCTGGCCAGCCGCCCGCGATCTGTGGAGTCAGCGAGGACGTTGCCCAGGTGTCCATCACGTCGCTTTCGCCGGCGAAGCCACCAGGCTGGTCACGCTGCCCTGACCGGTAACCGGGCGGCGGATCGGCAAGCGGATCCACCGGCAAAGAGGCTTCAGCGGGCACGATCGGAGAGTTGTAGTCAGGCACTCCCTCGGCATCGAGCGGATACCAGACAGGTATCGGCACACCGAAATACCGCTGCCGGCTGATGAGCCAGTCGCCTGTCAGGCCGTTGATCCAGTTCTCGTACCTCACCTGCATGTGCGCAGGATGCCAGGTGAGCTCGCGTCCTCTGGCCAGCAGCTGTTCCCGCAGATCAGGATCACCGCTGCCGTTCGCCACGTACCACTGCCGCGCGGGGATGATCTCAAGCGGCACATCTCCGTTCTCGTAGAACTTCACCGGGTGGCGGATCTCCTCAGCGGCACCGCGGAGCAGGCCGGCCTCCTGCAGCAGCTCAACGGTCCGCCGTCGCGCCGCCCGCGTGGACATCCCCGCCAGCACTGCGTACGCGGCCCGGCCGACGGGGTCGGCGATCGCCGCAGGCGGTTCGGCGAGCAGCCGGCCCTCCCGCCCGAGCGCCGGACGGATTGGCAGACCGAGATCCCGCCACCAGGTCACGTCGGTCATGTCACCGAACGTGCAGACCATCGCGATCCCGGAGCCCTTGGCTGGATCGGCCAGGTGGTGGGCTAGCACCGGCACTTCGACGCCGAAGAGCGGGGTGCGCACCATCGAGCCGACGAGATCGCGGAACCGCTCGTCAGCCGGATGAGCGACCAGCGCCACGCACGCGGCGAGCAGCTCAGGTCTGGTCGTGGCCACCACCACCTCGCCGCCACAAGCCATTCCGAACGCCAGCCGCCAGTAGCTCGCGGGCAGATTCTGGTCCTTGGTCTCCGCCTGAGCGATCGCGGTGCCGAACGTCACATCCCACAGCACGGGTCCCTGGGCCTGGTAAGCGTCACCAGCTGCGAGGGCCCGCAAGAACGCTAGCTGCGAGACCGCGGCCGCGCGGTCCTCGATGGTCCGGTACCGCGCAGACCAGTCGACCGACAACCCGAGCCGCCGCCACGCCTGCTCGTAGGCCAGCTCGTCCTGCTCGGTCCGGGCGAGGCACAACTCGGTGAAGTTGCGTCGCGAAACCGGCATCGTGGCAGGCTCCCCGCGGAGCGGCTCGCCGGGCCCGGGCGGGATCAGTCCTGGCTGGTAGGGCAGTGAAGGGTCACAGCTGATCCGGTAGTAGTTCTGGACGCGCCGTTCGGTGGCCAGACCATTGTCGTCCCAGCCCACCGGATAGAAGACTTCCATGCCGCGCATCCGCTGGAAGCGCGCGATCACGTCGGTCTGGGTAAAGGAGAACGCGTGGCCGAGATGCAGTGATCCGCTCGCGGTTAGCGGCGGCGTGTCGATCGAATAGATCTCGCTGCGGCTCTTGCTCCGGTCAAACTTGTACTACGTGGTCCCGTTCCCACGCGCGCGACCATTTGTCCTCGATGCCATCAAGCGCTGGCCTGGCTGGCACGAGCGGTTCAGGAAGGGACCGGTCGTTCATGCCGCCGATAATAGTGCGGCTACGAGCCGGGCGCGAGCGCAGCAAGAATGGTCGCTGCGCGTTCGGTTGCCGCAGCCGGATCGGCGTCGGGCGAGCCCACCAGCGGATCCCAGTTCAGGTCGCAGAACACCTCGGTAACGCCCTGCCCGCCCAGCCAGCTGAGATCGTCGCGAATCTGATCGCTGTCGCCTGACAGGAGCCGGCGATGCCCGGCGTCATCACTGGCCGGCGCGCCCCAGCGGAGCACGCCCCGGCAGGTAATGCGCAGCGCTGCTGGGTCGCGGCCGGCAGCCGCGGCGGCGTCATGCACGATCCGGATGCTTTC
Organism: Streptosporangiaceae bacterium; assembly: GCA_035276345.1. GTDB lineage: Bacteria > Actinomycetota > Actinomycetes > Streptosporangiales > Streptosporangiaceae > Chersky-822. The sequence continues at coordinate 9,924 of DATELR010000020.1, forward strand.
TGAGATCTTCGACAGGTCCGCGCGGCTCGAGGTCACCCAGCCATCGGAGATCCTGCCGACGCGGCGCAGCGCGACCGGCGCAGTGCCGCCGAGCAGGACCGGGGGACCGCCGGGCTGCACCGGTCTGGGGAGCGCGGTGCCGCGCGGCACCGTGTAGAAATCTCCGCTGAACTCGACTGGCTGTGTGCCCCAGATCGCGCGCAGCACCTTGACGTATTCGGCGGTCCGTGCACCCCGGCGTTCCATCGAGCCGCCGGTCATGGCGAACTCCTCTGGCATCCAGCCGAGCCCGATCCCGAGGTCGAGCCGGCCCGCCGACAATACGTCGACGCTGGCGGCCTGCTTGGCCAGATAGCCAGGGGAGACGTACGGCGCGTTGATGACGGCGACGCCCAGCCTGATCCGGCTTGTGACGGCCGCGGCGTACGCCAGCGCCGCGATCGGGTCGAGAACGCTGTGATAGACCGGCTCCATGGTCGATCCCTCGGGAACCAGCAGCCGCTGAAAGGTCCAGAGCGAGGAATAGCCAGACGCTTCCGCCAGCTCCGCGAAGCGGGAAATGTTGTCCGGGGTCGCCCAGGCGCCAGAGACAGGCAGGCCAAATCCGACTTTCATTGCACCAACCCTAGCGGGACGCAAACAGGCA
>DATELR010000021.1:0-10555 GCA_035276345.1 Streptosporangiaceae bacterium
ACGATCCGCGGCGAGCGCTCGGCGATCGACGAGCTAAGGGATTCGCTGCCACAGCCTCCTGGCCGGCTCATCCTTGAGGACGCCGGTCAGGATGGTGCTGGCATCGCGTCCTTAGCCCTGTTAGGACTACGCCTCGCGCAGTACCGTCCTCAGCGTCTTGACGCTGTTGGCAGGGGTCTGTGCGTCGATACACAGGCGCTCCATCACTGCCAGATAGCCGTCCACGACGTCCTGCTTGTCCAGGTACTGGGCGGTCGTCAGCTGTTCTAGGTAGACCACGTCGGGGATGTCGTACTCGGCAAAGCGCAGCAGGCTGAACGGTCCGCCGGCTGCTGCGTGGCCGCCGGCCTTGAACGGGATAACCTGCACGCTGACGTTCGGACGCTCGGACATCTCGATCAGGTGCCTCAATTGGGCCCGCATCGCGCCGTGGCCGCCAATCGGACGGCGCAGCAGTGCCTCGTCAAGCACGACCCACAAGCCCGGCGGATCTGCCCTGTCCAGGATGGCCTGCCGGGCCATGCGCAGGCTGACCCTCCGGTTGATCTCCTTCGGATTGGAGTAGCCGAGCATGGTGACGGCACGGGCATAGTCCTCTGTCTGCAGTAGCCCTGGGACGAACTGCACCTCGTAGGCCCGGATCTGGCTCGCCGCCTCCTCGAGTCCCACATAAGGTTCGAACCAGCTGGGCAGCACGTCGGCGTAGTCATGCCACCAGCCTTGCGAATTTGCCCTGGTGGCCAGCGAGCGCAGTTCCTCGCGCTCCTTCTCGTCGGTTACGCCGTAGAAGGTCAGCAGGTCAACGATGTCGCGGTCCTTGAAGCCCACCCGGCCCGTCTCCAGCCGGCTTATCTTCGAGTGCGACGCGCGGATGACATTGCCCGCCTCTTCGAGGGAGAGCCGCTTGGCCTCCCTGAGTCGCCGCAACTGGGCTCCGAGCAGTATGCGAAGCACCGTCGGGCTGCCCGAGCCCGGCGGCGCGATTACGCTCTGCACCGGGCCCCCATAGGGTCCGGCCGTAGTGACCATTGCATCCCCCTGCGTTGGTCAGCTGAGGTTCGATGACCCCAAGAGTGTCGCACGCCCAGCGGCCATTGCGCCATAAGCGCGGCATAAACCGCTGTGAAATGCCGAAAGTTCCTTAGCTGGTCCTAGCCGGCCATTGTCGGCAAGCGCGACGTCTAGCCTCTTACCCGAAGTCGCCGTCCTTCACACCCCGCAAGAACGCCTTCCATTCCGGGCCGGTGAACACAAGCGCAGGCCCGTCGGGAAACCTCGAGTTCCGGACCGCTACGCCATCGGCCACCTGGGCAGCTTCCACGCAGTTGCCGCTGGGGTTGCTGAAACTGCTCTTATGCCATATCGCCGCGGGCAGGAGTGATGCCCGCACCCCGTTGGGGACATGATCCACTAGTCATCCCTTCGCCGCCGATGCATAGTCTCCCCCGGCACATCTCCGCGGTGATCGGGGAGCCATGCCTACCCACATTCTGTGCAAGCGCACGTGCATCTGCACGCCTGAACACCATCATAGCGGGACGAACTTGCTCGAACATACCCGACCGGGTGTGCGGTAGCACTTGCATGTGCACACTGATTAATGGCATCGTAACGGGCGAGCAGGCCCGAATGGACTCGGCCGAGACCACGCTTGAGTACTAACTCATGCATAAGGGACACGAAATAGTGACTTCCGCGCAGGCACGGGACTTGACTATTGGCAGCCCAGAGCTGCGCGCAAATGGTCACCCGGCTGAGCCGGGGGCCGAGCGGCAACGCGAAATGGCGCTGCCCACGCTCGCCGATTCGCCAGAGGCTGTTACCAGTCCTTGTGAACTCGTCCTGAATCCTGGCCCCGAATCGGTAAAGGCGGCACGCGAGTTTACGGCGGTAACGCTTCGTGACTGGCGGCTCGATGATCTTGTAGAAGAGGCGGTCATCGTCGCTTCGGAACTCGTCACTAACGCCATTCGGCATGGCACGCGGTGCAGCGTTTCGGGCGCCGCTGATCCGACGGTGCATCTTGCCTGGCACCGTCAGGCTGACAGGATCGTCTGTGTCGTCACAGACGGCAGTGACCTGCCACCGGTGCTCGAGGACGCCGATACGACATCTGAGTCCGGCCGCGGGCTCCAGGTCGTCCACGCCCTGACGTTCGCCTGGGGCTGGGCCATGCTGGGCGCGTGCCAGAAGGCAGTATGGGCCGCCTTCTTGCTCCCGTAGCAACATCTCGCAGTGCCACGCCTGGCTGCTGATTGATCCTGACAATTTCTCTGACTATCGTCAGAGAATGAGCAGCGACGTCCTGATCGATCAGGTGCGCAGGTTCAACCGGACTGTGACGCAGCGCGTTGGCGCGCTTAATGACGCATTCCTGGCGCGCGGCCGGCCGCTCGGCGGGTCGCGGGTGCTCTGGGAGATCGGTCCCGACGGCCGCGACGTTCGTCAGCTCAGGGCCAGCCTGGAACTGGATTCCGGCTACCTCAGCCGCCTGCTCCGATCGCTGGAGGATGAAGGGCTTGCGGTCGTGGAGCCAAGCGCAGGAGACGGCAGGGTCAGGACGGTCAGGCTGACTGCCAGCGGCCTGGCTGAACGTGCGGAACTGGACCGGCGATCCGATGCCGTCGCGGCCAGCATCCTCAGACCACTGAGCCATCAGCAGCAGACACGGCTCGTCGCAGCGATGGCCGAGGTCGAGCAGTTGATGACCGCATCGGCAGTGCGGGTGGAGGTGACCGATCCGCGAGATCCCGCCGCACGGTCCTGCGTGGCGGCATACTTCGCCGAACTGTCGGAACGGTTTGACGCCGGATTCGACCCCGCCCAGAGCATCTCCGCCGATGACGCGGAACTCACGCCACCGGCCGGCCTGTTGCTGCTCGCCACGCTGGGAGACGAGCCCATCGGAATCGGCGCGCTCAAACTGCACCGTGACGGGCCGGCGGAGATCAAACGGATGTGGGTATCCAGGGCCGCGCGAGGCCTGGGCCTAGGGCGGCGCTTGCTGGCGGAGCTAGAGGACAGGGCGGCCGAACGTGGCGTCCGCGTCGTGCGACTGGAAACTAACCGGGCGCTAGATGAGGCGATCGGCCTGTACCGGTCGCAGGGCTATCGCGAAGTCGCAGCGTTCAATAACGAGCCCTACGCCAACCACTGGTTCGAGAAGGAGCTCAGCTAGTGGTCGACAGCGGGGCGCCGGTGGCGCCCCGCGCGCGCTGTCGGCATTCTCCCTATAGGCCGTCTTTGCCCGTAGGCTGCCGTCATAACCGGCACAGGGCACTCGCAAGGGACATGGAGCCGGTCGTGGAGCCGCAGGAGGGCGCGGGTGAACGGAGCGGCAGACGAGGCCAGGGACACCGGCGGCTGGAAGACCGAGGTCGAGGAGCTCGCTCGCCGGCGCGAGCTATCGCTGGCGATGGGGGGATCTGAGAAAGTCCGGCGCCAGCGCGACTCTGGCCGGCTGACGGTGCGCGAGCGGATCGAGCGGCTCGCAGATCAGGACAGCTTCGCCGAGATCGGCGCCCTGACCGGCTTCGCCAGCTACGACCACGGTGGGCGGCTGCTCGCGGTCCAGCCGGCCAACTTCGTCGCGGGCACGGCTAGCGTCGGCGGTCGTCGCGTCATGATCGGGGCGGACGACTTCACGGTCCGAGGCGGATCGGGCGACGCGGCCATCCACGCCAAGCAGATCTACTCCGAGCAGTATGCGGCAGACATGCGGCTTCCTGTAGTGCGACTACTCGATGGCGCAAGTGGTGGCGGGAGCGTCAAGACGACGCTGGATACCGGCTATACCTACATTCCAGTCAACCCTGGGTGGGACGCGGTAGTAGGCAACCTGTCGCTGGTGCCGGTCGTTGCGGCCTGTCTCGGTCCGGTCGTCGGGCTAGGCGCCGCCCGCCTGGTCATGTCGCACCTGGCTGTGCTGGTGACCGGCATCGGCCAGCTGTTCACCGCCGGGCCTCCCGTGGTTCGCGGCGGCACCGGCGAGGACCTGACCAAGGAGGAACTCGGCGGAGCGGCAGTACACCGCCGCAACGGCGCCATTGAGCGATTCGCCGCCTCTGAGGGCGAGGCGTTCGGGATCATCCGTGACTTCCTGTCGTACCTCCCGGCCAGCGTCCACGACACGCCGCCGGTCGTCACCAGCGAGGACTCCTCTGGCCGGCGAGAGGATTCGCTGATCGACGCAGTCCCGCGCGATCCCAGGCTCCCGTACCGGATCGGGCCGGTTCTCGATGCGATCTTCGATCATGGGTCCGTGTTCAGGTACGCGGACTACGGTGGCGCTACCGTCACCGCTCTGGCCAGACTAGACGGCCATCCGGTCGGCGTGATTGCCACCGACCCGTACCGCGGGACCACGCTGTCGCTTGAGGGATCACTCGCACTAACTCGACTTGTCGACATCTGTGAGACGTTCCATCTGCCGCTGGTCAGCCTCACCGATCAGGGCGGGATCACCATCGGCCGCGTTGCCGAGGAGCGCGGCACAATCCGGCATGCGGCGCGCGCCATCGCTGCCGTTTATCAGGCGAGGGTCCCGCAGGCCGAGTTGATCGTGCGCCGGGTTTACGGCGTGGCGGGCGCAGGCATGATCAACCGGCACCGGGTCGGGCGCAGCTGGGCCTGGCCTTCGGGTGACTGGGGTTCGCTGCCTGTCCAGGGTGGCATCGAAGCCGCGTTCCGCGCGCAGATCGAAGCGGCCGCCGATCCCGATGCCGAGATTGAGCAGATACGCCGGACGCTGGCCGCAGTCACCTCGCCGTTCCGTACCGCCGAGCGGTTCGGCGTGCAGGACATGATCGATCCGCGGGACAGTCGCCCGCTGCTATGCGAGTGGGTGCGCGACGCCTATCGCGTACTGCCCGAGCTGAAGGGGCCGCCATCGTTCGGCACGCGACCCTGACGAGGCGGCTGGCGGGCCGTGGCGCTTGCTACGGTGCGGACGTGGCTATCTCATTCAGTGACGCAACTCTCAAACTTCTCGACGGCAGGAACTACGCGGTGCTGGCGACCGTGAACGCGGACGGCAGCCCCCAGACTTCAGCTATGTGGGTCGGCAGGGATGGCGATGATCTGCTCTTCTCGACCATTGAGGGCAGGGTCAAGCACCGCAATATGCTCCGCGATCCCAGGGTCAGCGTCACTATCCTCGACGCCGCGGACCCAGAAAATTACGTCGAGCTGCGGGGCCAGGTGACGATGACGCCGGACATCGGCCGCAGCATCGACACGCAACTGTCGTGGAAGTACGACGGCAGGGACCCTGATCCCGATCGCCCGGGCGCCGTCCGTGTCGTCGTCCGGATGACCGTCGACAGGGCGACCGGCTACGCCGCCTGACGGACCGGGCTACGCCGTCAAGGGCTGCGGGCCGGCTCAGGGCTGCTGGAAGTTCTTGGTCTTCCAGATCTTCTCGCGCAGGTATTGCCTGACCTTGGACACGTACTGCTCGGCAGGCTGGGTGTGCCAGCGCCCGGCGAACCAGCGGCCGATGCACCCCCACGCGTCGCCGGCCTTGTAGGTCTTGCCGTGCGCGACAGTGTTGAGCCAGGTCTCATAACCGACGTAGCAGGCACGCCAGATCGCATAGGCGGTGTCGGCGTTCATGGCCGTGGATTTGTCGATGCCAGGCCAGCTTGATTTCTCGTAGGGGTACCTGTTCTGCAAGATGCCCCAGCTCTGCGGGCAGAGTCCGGATCGGCCGTCAACGCCAGGACCGTGCCCTGGCGGACAACCGCTGGACTCCCAGTCGCCCTTGGTCGTCTGCCGCCACCAGCTCTCCACGGCGGCCTGGGCGAAGACCATGTTCTGGTCAATGCCCCACTTGCACGCCGCCCACCGGAGGATTTCCGCCGTCGTCCCGGTGAAGTTGCCGTTGATCCGGGGCGCGATCCACTGGTTCGCCTGCGACTTGTCACCGGAGAAGAACGTCTTACTTACGCGCTGCCCGGTGGCCAGGTTGTAGGTGCGGTTGACCCCCTTGTTCTCCTTCATCGCCCTGGCCCGCACCCACTTGGCGCACTGGCCCCCGGTGGGCAGTTTCGTGCCAGCAGGGACGGTGTGGAAGTACGCGGGTGCCCCTGCGGCAGCTGCGGTTGCGCCCGACGGCGTAACCGCCGATGCCGGACCCGCGAGCGCGAGGAGCAGGCCTCCGCACCCCAGGACCGCCATACGCTGAATCGAGTGGTTGTACGGGCTCTGCCGATAGCGCTGCATGAGTCGTTATATGTACTCGGGTCGCAGGGCAGGTGCAACGCGATCGCCAGAACGCGTTTCATGTCCGGTTATTCAGGTAACTCACCCAGGTCGAATCCAGACTAATTACGAGCAAAGGGAAAAGATGCTAGCGGCCTTGCTGCTGGCCGGGATGGTGGCAGCGCCGCTCGGCTCAGTCTTGCTGTTCATGCCGACCAGGCAACGACTCCGCGGAGCAGGAACCTGGCCGGCCGTCCGGCGAATAGCTCTCGCCGTCGTTGGAACAGCTGTTCTCGCAGCGGCTGTGGCCGGAGTGCTGAAGCTGCTGTCGGTCTCCGAACACAGGCTCATCATCGGCGCTGCAAGCGTCGTTATCGCGAGCCTGATCTGGCTGCCGGTGACCAGGCGCTGGCGCGCCAGGGCGCACCTTTGCTGGGCGTCAAGCATCTTCCTGTTCGTAACGTACCTGGCGTTCGCGCTGGACTGGACGTTCGCCAGCCATCTCGGCCTCATCAGCACGATCGGTGCGCTGCTGCTGTGGGTGTTCGAGGTGCTCGCGGCGATCATGGCCTGCGCGTATCTGTGGGAGATCTGCGACGCGCTCGGCACCGAGCACTGGACACGACGCGTAACCCCTCAGGTGAGGTTCGACGCACCGCCATCGCAGTGGCCGATGGTCAGTCTGCACGTGCCAGCGCACAACGAGCCGCCCGACATGGTGATCGACACCCTCCGGTCACTGCTACGGATCGATTATCCGCAATACGAGATCATCCTCATCGACGACAACACCGATGACGAAGCCCTGTGGCGACCGGTCGAGAGCTGGTGCGCACGGCATGGCGTGAAGTTCAAACACTTGCAGGACTGGCCAGGCTATAAGTCAGGCGCCTTGAACTACGCGCTCCGGGAAATGACCGACGAGCGCGCTGAGGTAATCGGAGTCGTCGACTCCGACTATCAGATCGAGCCGGGCTTCCTGCGCCGCTGCGCGCCTGCGTTCGCCGAGCCGTGGGTCGGCTTTGTGCAGTCACCGCAGGATTACCGCGGCTGGCAGTCCGCCCGCTACTACCGCCGGCTGTACTACTCCTACAAGTACTTCTTCGCTGTCTCACAGCCATCCCGCAACGAGCGCGACGGCGCGATCTTCGCCGGGACCATGGGCCTGATCCGGCGGGTCGCGCTTGAGCAACTCGGCGGCTGGGACGAGTGGTGCATTACCGAGGACGCTGAGTTGTCGCTCAGGCTGCTCAGGGCGGGATTCTCCGGCTTGCACGTCGACCAGTCCTGGGGCTACGGCATCATGCCACTGACTTTCGAGGCCCTCAAGGGCCAGCGTTACCGCTGGTGCTTCGGCGGCATCCAGATCCTGCGGATGCACTGGCGGTCGCTGATTCCTGGACGCAAATCCAAGGAAAACCACCTTACGACCGCCCAGCGGTGGGCCTATCTGGCTGGCGGCTTTCAATGGTATGGGGACTTCCTGGGCTTGTGCTTCCTTGCATTCCTGCTAGCGGGCGCCGCGAACGAGGCACTAGGCGGCGGCGCGCTATTCCGAAAGCTCACGGTTTTCCTTGTCGCGACCGTCCCGGTTCTTGTAGTGCTCGGCCTGGTAAGGGCCGTCGCCTTGCTGCGCCGGGGCACGGGCGCGTCGTGGCGCGACGCGCTTGGTGCCTTCTTCATCTGGCAGTCCACGTCACTGGTGGTGGCTCGTGCTTCAGTACTTGGACTCTTCGCGCGCAAAGCGGCGTTCCTGCGCACCCCCAAAACCAGCGAGCGGGCCAGATGGTGGGAGGCGCTGGGGGCCAACTGGGCAGAAAGCCTGCTCGCCGTGCTTGGCTTGCTCGGCATCGCCGCGGCGCTGACCAGGCCGACTCAGCTGAGCGGGTGGTTGCTCTCCGCCCTGCTGATCTTTCCGACACTAGGAATGGCAGCCGCACCGTTCAACAGCTGGGCGGCCCGCAAGGCGGCGTTGCCTGCCGCGCTCAGCGCCCGCCGGACGACGGAGTACCGCAGGGACCGGCGGTCGTTCGCCGCAGGCGCCGCGGCCGGTGGCCTTGTCACTGTCGCTGCCGTGGTCGTTGCGGCCGTGGCCCTGCTGCTCGCGCCGAGCCATCACAACGTGCAAGGGCCGACGCTCGTCGGACCACCGAGCGGGCACAGTCAGCCGGCTTCGCACCCGCCGAGCACCCACAGCTCGTCGCCATCGACGACACCCACACCCACGCCCACGCCGTCTTCGACATCGACGCCTGCGCCGTCGCCGAGCGTGTCGTCTACTCCGTCGCCAACCGCCTCAACGGGAGTATCGACCTCCGCCCCGGCCGCGCCGGCCGCTTCGCAGTCGAGTACGCCTTAGCCGGCTAGCCGGGCGCCACCGATGACCAGTCGGCGAAGCCGGTCGGGTCGTGCCGGCCGATGCTGGCGTGCTCGAACATGCCCCAGCCTTCCTCGCCGTCCATGCTCGCCCGCGCCAGATGGTCGGTCACGCCCCACGCGATCCGTCCGGCGACCACCGGGTCAGTCAGGTCGTACAGTGCGGTGCTGCTCCAGTCTCGCCCCATCCACCGGCCGTGCGTCCAGTCAGGATCGCCGTTGTACCCGGCGCCGACATGGAGCGGAAGGGAAGTCAGAATCTCCAGCTCAACGCATACCTGCTTGCCGGTGCGGTCACTTAGGTCGATCTTCGCCGCAGTCGGCGTTCTGGTGCCTGGCGCGTAGCTGATCTCAATACGCGGCCAGCCCAGTTGTTCGACCCGGCCATCAGGCCAGACCCGCTTGGCGTTACTCAGGGTCCGGTAGCCATCGGGATCTTCCTGCAAGATCACGATCAGCGCGCAACTCCCGAAACGCAAGGGAAGGTATACCCACCAGAACCCGGTCATGGCCTCCGCCGCCCTTCCCGGCGGCTCGCCTTCGCCCACCGGCCTGATGCCCCATGACCTGTCCCTGGCACCGGACCAGTGGTCGTCGCTGACCGCGAACTCCTTGTCGCCGACCCGCAGGCTTCCGCTCCAGCCGCCAAGCTGACAGAAGCGGGACGAGTCGATGATCGCCCGCTCGCCGGACAACATCAGGTGCGGCTCCTCCTGCACCGCAGGGAACGAGCCCGCCCAGTGCAGGTCGAAGTCCAGGCTCGAGTCCGGCGAGGCGCACTTCAGGCGCAGCCTGCGGAGCGGCTCAAGAACGTCGATCCGGTATCCGCCCACCTGCTGGTCCAGGCTTCGCTCGGCCAGCGCGTCGGAGAACCGGACGCTCCATACCCGGTCACCAACTCTGGCGGCCGCGTACGCATCGATGACGCCCAGGTTCGGGTACACGCCAAGCCCGCTGACCAGGAACACCTCACCTGTCCGGTCATGAGCATTGAAGTAGCAGCGGTCGTAGAAGTTGCGGTCGCTAGTGACCACCCTGCTGATCGGAAGCGGAGCCTGATGGATCGGGTACTCATCGAGAGGTGCTGGCCCACTAGTTAGCGACAAGGCTTGTCAATCCCATCGGTAGGTGCCGGCGAGCAGCTTGTCCAGGCTGGCCCGGTGCATCACGTAGTCGTCGATATCGTCGGGAACCTCATCTTCGCCAAAGTGGATCATCCGGCGCTTGATTCTGGCCATCACGATCGCGTGCCGCAGCGCCGCATACAGCAGGTAGAAGTCCATGTCCTGCAGTTCATGGCCGGTGAATTCGCAATAGAGCCGCTCGACCTGCGATCTGCGGAGGAAGTCGGGCAACCCCGGAATCTCGAAGAACTCTGCGATGTCCTGGAAGAAGCGGTGCAGGAAGATGAACCAGGCGATGTCGATCTCACGCGGCCCGAGCCCTGCCATCTCCCAGTCGAGAATCGCCGCGGGTGTGAAGCCGTCATAGATGATGTTGCCGATCCGCGAATCGCCCCACGACAGTACGTCGGGTCCGGTGTCAGCCGGCCAATGTCGCTCAAGCCAATCCAGGCTCCGCTCGATGATCGGGATCCTGATCCCGTCGTCCGCCAGCGCCCAGCGATAGTAGGCGTACTGCTGGTCGACATGCCACCGCAAGGTCGACGTTCCTGGCGGCGGCCGGAGCCAGCCGAAGGCCTTCGCAGGGTCAGGGATGGCATGCAAGTCGGCGACGATCTTCACGCTTGCGCGCTCGAGCTGCGCCCGCTCCTCGGCCGTGGCGTCGAGCAGCCAGCCGCCAAAGACGTATGGCGGGTTATCGAGCGGCACCCTGCCGGCTACCTGATCCATCACGAAGAACGCGGTTCCGAGCGGATCCCCGTCGGGCTGGTTCCAGCGCAGCCTGGGCAACGGCACGTCGCAGCGACGGCTCACCTCGTCGATGAGTCGGAATTGCCCCGGCAGGTCGTAACGCG
>DATELR010000022.1:0-35492 GCA_035276345.1 Streptosporangiaceae bacterium
GGGCACCGCTGTGACAGTAACGCCGTAGTCGGCCTGCATCTCATCTGCCAGGGCCGCAAGGCGGTCGGCCGACCTGGCGACGAGAACGACGTTGCTGCCTCGTCCCGCCAGTTGCCTGGCGAACTCCAGGCCAAGCCCGGACGATGCTCCGGTAACCAGAGACGTCCTTCTCGCGAAGTCGAAAGGTGGCATGTTGTACGCCTTTCATACGCTTGCGATCGGGCGGTGGGCCAGTGATCGACCCACGGCTAGCACTACCCGGTTTCGGGGCGGGCGCGACGAGGGCACCTGGCATGCTCGCCAGGTGCCCTCGTGCATTGCGTGCGGTCAGTGCCAGGCGGTGCCGGACGTCCCGGTGCAGTGCGCGGTTGTCGGATCACTTTTCACCATTATTCGGACCTTCGGGAACGGCGGATCGGTTCCCCTGCCATGACTCCGCCCACCGTTGCGAGGGCGGGCATCACGTGATTTGCGATGAGTTCGAGTTGCGCTGCGAGTTCTCCGACGCCGTGCACCACCCGGCCCGACCATTTCTCGACCAGGCCTGCATCGACAAGTCCGAGCGCGACGTGGCTGTAACCGTTGGCGGCGACGTCATTTCGCAGCCGGTCGATCCACTGCGCCGGGTCGCCAGCGATCGAGAGCCGCTCACCTATCTCGGGCGTGGTCAACATCAGGGCGCGCTCCACGTCTCCTCGAGCGAAGGCGTCGACGACCGGACGAACATCGGCGTAGTCGATCCCATGCCGTTCAACGAGCTCTGGCGCCATCGATGAGATGTAGAAGGCCGCAGCCACGCGTGCTGCCTCCTTTGCTGCCGCCGAGTCGCTGGAGATCGCGCCGAGCACCGAGGCGCAGAAGTCAAAGCGGCTATCTAGCTTCCGGCCGACCCTGGTTGCTCCGGCACGAACGTTTTCAGCCGCGAAGCACAGGGCCTCAGATGAGTGAGCGCAGGCAACGTGGACGCCATCGGCGATTTCGCCGGCCAAACGGAATGAGCCTGGCCCCTTCATCGCGCCGATCTTGAGCGGCATCGGCTCCTGGACCGGCCGTGCGGCCGTGAAGAGCCCCGAGTAGCGATAAAACTCGCCTTGGAAGTCGATGCTTCCGTCCGCGAGGAATCTGCGCATGACCTCGTGAGCTTCGCGAAGACGGGCCAGCGGCCGGGTGCCCTGCCAGCGGATCCCGTACTGCTTGAGCATCGCGAAGTTGCCGATGGAGAAGACAATTTCGGCGCGACCGTCCGTGAGCTCATCGAGAGTGGCGGCTTGCTGCGCGATCAGCGTTGGGTCTCGCAGGATGACCCCGCTAACCTCTGGGCCGAAGCGAATCCGGCGCGTCTTAAGTGCGGCCGCTCCGAACAGGATCCACATGTCCTTGTGATACGTCTCGTCCGCGCTATAGCAAGCGCGGAAACCCAGGTCGTCCGCGAGGCGTATGACTTCGATCAGATCGGCAAGCGGCTGTTCGGGCAAAAGCTGCAGGCTGAAGTGCATCAGTGCCCCCGCCGCCCGCGGTTGACTCAGGCGGTTCCGAGCCCCGCGCGCAGGAAGGACGTAGCCTGGCCGATCGCGGCGCGGGTGGCGCGGGTATCGCTCAGGGCGTTCAAGAGCATGAAGTCATGGATGGTGCCGTCATAGCGGACGGTCGTCACCGGCACGCCAGCTGAGCGCAGCTTGGCGGCGTAAGCCTCGCCTTCGTCACGGAGCACGTCGGCCTCGTCAACGCACAGATAAGCGGGCGGCAGGCCGGTGACTTGTTCGGTGCTTGCCTTGTTCGGCGACGCTGTGATCTCGGCTCGCTCTGCTGGATTGCTGGTGTAGGCATCCCAGAACCACTCCATCTCGGCGCGGCTGAGGTAGTAGCCGGTGGCGAACTCCGCATACGACGCCGTGTTCATCGCCGCATCGGTTACCGGGTAGTACATGGACTGCTGCGTGAAAGTGACGTCTCCGCGCTCCTTAGCCATCAGCGCCAGTGCCGCGGCCATGTTGCCGCCGACCGATTCGCCGGCCACTGCCATGCGGCTGGCATCGAGGCCCTTTGAGGCTCCGTTGCGCGTGATCCACTGGGCAGTGGCGTACCCCTGCTCGATCGCGGTGGGGTAGCGCGCTTCGGGAGAGTTCGGGTATTCCACGAAGGCCAGCGCCGCGCGGGCACCGACGGCCAGCTCGCGTACGAGCCGGTCGTGGGTCGCCGCATTGCCGAGAACCCAGCCGCCGCCGTGCATGTACACGATCACCGGAAGCATGCCTGTCGCGCCTTGCGGCTTGATGATACGAACGCGGGCTTCTCCCGCCGGAGACGGGATCGCTATCCACTCCTCGTCTACCGGAGGCTTGCTGACCGTGCCGGATTGGGCGTCGATCAGTACTTTCCGGGCATCGGTTGGCTTCATGTCCCACAAGAACGGCGGCTTGGAGAACGCGTCGGCAACCTGCTGTGCTGCGGGCTCAAGGACAACCTGGCTGGCATCTGTCATGACTGTGCTCCTCACGCGAAGACCTGGACAGGAACTCACGCACGACGTGAACCGCGGTCGTGAACCCACATGTAACACAGACCACACGAGTCACAGGCAACAACCCGTGGTGCTGCCTGACTCGTCCGGATCCGGTGCAGGAATCCGTCCAGTCAGCCGGGTAGCCGAATTGCCCGGAGAAACTCCCTGCCCGGCTGGGCATGATGAGAGTGTGCAAGTACTAGTCGGCCGCCGTGAAACGTTCAATGCCGCCCATCAGCTCTACGATCCGGGCCTTTCGGACGATCAGAACCAGCGCATGTTCGGCAAGTGCGCCAACCTGCACGGCCACAACTACGTGCTCGAGGTCGCCGTTGCAGGCGACGTGGACCAGGCCTGCGGCTACGTCCTGGACCTGAAGCTGCTCTCGGACGTGATCTGCAAGCAGGTCATTCAGGATGTGGATCACCGCAACTTGAACACGGACGTGCCATGGCTGTGCGGGAGGATCCCAACCGCTGAGAATCTGGTCCTCTCCTTCTGGGAGCGGCTCCGTCCGGAACTGCCAGAAGGCGTGCTGAGGTCAGTTCGCTTGTGGGAGACCGATAAGAACTGGGCGGAAGTCGGTGATCAGATCTGATGACGCGGCCCGGGCCGGGCGTGAGCTGCGAAGCCGCTACACGCCCGCGGACCTGAGTGTCTTCACCCCGGAGGAGGCGGGCAGGTTCGCCCCAGACGGGCGCGGCGATCCGCGAACGAACCCCGTGCTCGCCTGGGAGTTGGTCTACCGGCTCGAGCCGGAACTCTACGACCGGCTCGTGACCGCAGAGCGTCTGCATCCCGGAATTGTCGACTGGCTGCCGCGCGTGACAGACAGGATCGTCGAAGTCGGAGCAGGCACCGGGCGGCTCACCATGAAGTTGGTGAACCGGGCTCGAGAGGTCGTAGCCGTAGAGCCAGCAATGCCGTTGCGCGCGATCCTTCAGCGCAAACTCGATGAGGCCAGCTGCGGGGACGTCGTTCGCGTAGTTCACGGCTTCTTCGATGAATTGCCGCTTCCCGATGATTACGCCGAACTGGTGGTCGCCTGTTCGGCGTTCACGCCCGATCCGGCACACGGGGGCAATGCCGGCCTGGCCGAAATGGAACGGGTCTGCATGCCGGGCGGCTGCGTGGCTATCATCTGGCCCAACAATCTCGACTGGCTTGCCGCCAACGGCTACCGTTATGTGCGCTTCAGCGGTCCGATGTCCGTTGAGTTCGCCAGCCACGAGGAGGCCGTGGAGCTGTCGCAGGTGTTCTATCCGCGAGCGGCCGATGAGATCCGCCGGCGCGGTCTGCGACGGGTGCCGTTCGACATCATCGGGTTCAACCCGCCACGCGATCTGGCCTTCAAGACGCTTCCCCGATGAAGATCGCAATCATGGCCCCACTGGTCACGGCCATCAGAGAGCCGCAGCTCGGCGGATCGCAAGCTTTCATAGCTGATCTCGCCCGCGGGCTCGCTGGCCGCGGCCACGACGTACACGTTTACGCCGCCTCCGGGTCACAGATCCCTGGCGTCACGGTGATCGACACGGGCGTAGACACGCAGGTACTTGCCGGGTCTCTGTACCGGGCGGATGCGCGTGACTCGCCAGGATCGGCGTCCACATCACAGGCCGCGGAAGCAGCCTTCGCCAGCGCATATTCGAGCTTGCGGCAGTCCCGGTATGACGTGGTGCACAACCACGCCTTCGACGCGCCAGCAATCCGGCTGGCCGGCGACCTTGCCGTACCGGTGCTGCACACCCTCCATCTGCCCCCTGACCGGGCCGTGGCAGCCGCGCTGCAGGAGGCGGCGCGGTCCGGAACGCCGCCCAGGGTCGCGACCGTGTCTGCATTCCAGGCGAAGGCCTGGGGGCAGACGGTCTTTGTCGATGCGATCCTGCGGCCGTGCATTCCTACTCGCGACATCCCCTGGTCGCGCAGGCCAGGACACGGCGCCGTGTTTGCCGGTCGGCTGAGCCCGGAGAAAGGAGCCGCCGAAGCGATCGATATTGCCGGCGCGGCCGGGCTGCCCATCGACGTCTACGGCGACGCCTACGACGCCGATTACGCCAGGGAGCAGGTCGCGCCGCGTGCTCGAAGGGCCGGCGTCACGGTTCATCAGGCAGTTCCGCGGGCATCGCTGTGGGATGCGATGGCGCGAGCTGCAATCGTCTTGTTCCCGGCTAGGTGGGATGAACCATTCGGAATGGCTGCTGCCGAAGCGCACGCGTGCGGCACTCCCGTCGTCGCGTTCCGCCGCGGCGGCCTCAGCGAGGTGATTGCGGATGGCGTGACGGGATTCCTCGTCCCGCCTGACGACCTTCAGGCTTGCGCCGATGCAGCCGCCAAGACGGCAGGGATCTCCAGGGTGGCGTGCCGCGGGCACGCAGAGTGCCGCCTCGATCTGAATCTGAGCCTGGATGCGCACGAACGGCTCTACCGGAAAATGGTCATATCGCATGTCAGGCGTACCAGGGCGGCCGGTCGTGGGTGATCCCATGCACTGGCTCGCCGGGCGGGTCGCCGTGGTTACTGGTGCCAGCCGCGGCATCGGGGCCGCCACCGCCGAGGCCGTTGCGGCTGCCGGTGCGCACGCTATTCTCGCTGCCCGCGACGCGGATGCCCTTGAGGCCACCGCCGGCAATGTCCGGCAGGCAGGCGGTGAGGCAACGCCCGTGCCCGCTGACGTGAGCAACGCCGCCGACGTCGAGCGCGTGTTCGCGGCGGCACGGGAGAAAGGGCCGGTCGCGGCTTTGGTCTGCGCGGCTGGCGTCCTCACGTCGACGCCGTTCGTAGAAACGACGACCGACATCTGGGAACAAACCCTGGCGATCAATCTCACGGGCACGTTCTTGTGCTGCCGGGCTGCCTTCGACAGCATGCGCGAAGCGGGGGAGGGCCGGATTGTCACAATGGGATCGCTGTCCGGTGTCTACGCGACAGAGAAGTTCCCGGGGCTGGCGGCATACAACGTCTCGAAGTACGGCGTGATCGGCCTGACCGAAGCGATCGCCGTGGAGGGCAGATCACACGGGATAAGCGCTATCTGCGTCAGTCCCGGCGCTGTCGACACCGAGATGCTCAGGCGCGCGAACCCGGCGTTGCGTCCAGGCCTCACGCCGGGTGACGTTGCCGCACTCATCGTCGCGCTGCTCGACAATCCACTAGCCCCTGCCAGCGGAGCAAACATCCCGTTGTTCTCAAATGCGTGACCGGGCGACGTCATCGGCCGGGCGAGGGATTCACGCACTGAGAGCGAGCGACCGCAAATCCATGTTCTCGTCGGCGAGCAATGCGCTGGCCGGCCTGGCCCGCGTTGCGACCAGCCTGGAGCAGGCTGCCATCTCGCCGTCGACGTCCACTTCAGGGTCGCCGCCGCGATCAAAGCCCACGGCGGCCAGGACAATCCCGTTCTGCAGGTAGAACCCGATCAGCCGTGCTTCGTCGACGCTGCCCCTGACCACGAACTCATCCCACTTAGCCGCATGGCCGACATATTCGATGCTGTGCTCGTACTGATCAGACCAGAAGGAGTGGATGTAGTCGTATGGCGCATCGGACCCGAGCATCGACTTTGCCGCCGCTGCCCCCTGCCGTTCGCCGTTGTTGAAGTGCTCGACCCGGATCCGGCCGAACAGCGGATGGAGATGGTTGGCGACGTCTCCCGCCGCGTAGACGTCGGGTGCGCTGGTTCTGAGCTGTTCGTCGGCAAGAATCCCGTTGTCCAGATCCAGCGGCGATCCCGAGGTCTCCGGGACAACTGGCGTTATCCCGACCCCCACGACGACGAAGTCGCAGGGCAGGCGCCTGCCGCTGGCCGTCACGACCGCCTGCACTCGTTCGGTTCCTTCGAACGCGGTGACGTGCTCGCCGGAGACCAGTTCGACCCCCTTGGCGCGGTGAACATCGCCAAGAAGCCCGCCGATCTCGTCGCCCAGCGCCCTGGCGAGCGGAATCCTGCCTGGAAGGATCCCGGTCACCCGCACCCCGAGCTGGGTCAGCGATGCGGCCACCTCGCAGCCGATGAAGCCCATGCCCACGATCACGGCGCGGCCGTGCCCCGCGGCCTCGGCTTTGATCGCCTCGCATTCGGCTACAGAGCGGAGGTAGTGGACGCCGGGGAGCTCGGATCCTGGTAGCTGGAGGCGCCGGTTGCGACCGCCGGTGGCCAGCAAGACCTTCTGGTACTCGAGTTCCTGACCGGAATCCAGCACGAGATTGTGCCCAGACAGGTCAAGGCCTGCCACGCGGGTCTCGGTAAGCAGTTCTACGTCGTGCGCCTCATACCAGCCGGACGGGCGCACGTACCAGCCTTCGAGATCCTCCTCGGACCGCAGGTACGTCTTCGACAGGGGCGGACGACCGAACGGCACGCCGGCCTCCTGGCTGATAAGGATCACCCGGCCGGTGAATCCCTCCTCACGGAGGGCGGCGGCTGCGTTACCTCCGGCGATGCCGCCGCCCACGATCACGAAAGGCCGTTCACTGGCTCGCGTCTGCATGCCGCGGACCCCATCTCCGGTGTCGTCCGGTACCGGCTATCAAAGCTTTTCATCCGGTACCGGTTACACCTACCCGATCGGGCCCTACCGATCACTGGAGCGGCTTCAGGCCGGCCGCTGACAGCAGGTAAGCGCCGGCGCTGGCATCCGCCCCGGTGGCCAGGTCGAGCACGGCCTTCCCGGCGATATCGGGAGTGAGCGACGGTCCCCTGGACGCGATGAACTCGGCTATGTCCTGCCCGGCTCTTGCTGCGTACGCCGAGACAGCCGCAGCGCCCAGGTCGGTCGCATGAGTCAGCTGCGGAAGCACCGAGGTGAAGCTGATTCCGAGCCCGCTCCGCTCCGACTCTTCCGCTGCATAGGCCATGATGTAGCGAATGGTTGCCTTGGCGCCGGCGTACCCGCCGCTCAGCGGCGATCCGGCGAGGACCGCTCCGCTGGAGAATGCGATCACGGCACTGCCAGATGCGAGGGGCCGCAATAGCGCCTCGCGGGTCCAGTGAAAGACCTGCTGGACATCAACTTCCCAGTTCTTGCTGAAGGTCTGCCAGGTCTGGTAGTGCACCGGCCGGGAAAGCGGCGAGGCGCCAGCGGCCAGAACGAGCAGCCGAGGTGCGTACCGGTCGATGAGCGTGCCCGCGGCAACCGGATCGGCCGCATCGGCCGCCACGGGTATGACGCGGTCGCCTAGTTCGGCCTGCAGTTCGGTGAGCCCGGCGGTGTTGCGGGCCACGGCCACGACGTTCGCTCCGGCCTGCGCCAGCGCGACGGCCACGCCGCGCCCAAGTCCTCGGCTCGCACCGGTCACGAGTGCTGTTGTTCCGGAAAGCTGGTCAGGTGACATGCTGGTCTCCTCAGTCTGTTGCTCCGATCGAGCGCGCATCCCGCGCTCACCTCTTATTGATCCGGGCCATCGGCCAAACTCACCGCTGCGGCCGGCCCATGGCGCGCAGAATCTGCGACCTGAACCGGTGATTTGCTGGCTCCGGCCGGATCTGTAACAGGTGAGGGGCGGTCGGACCGGCGGGCGGGACGGCTCGGCACCGGATGGCCGGCACATTTGGGCTGCGGAAGGATCGCGATGACCAGCACCGTCAACTTCGATCAGCTCGCCGACCCGTTCCGTGGGGAGCTGCTGGGCTACTGCTACCGGATGCTCGGCTCCATCGAGGACGCCGAGGATCAGGTCCAGGAGACCTTGCTGCGAGCCTGGCGCGCTTATGGAGACTTCGAGGGCCGGTCGTCGCTGCGCACCTGGCTCTTCCGGATCGCCACCAACGCGTGCCTGCGCGCGCTCGAGACCCGCGGCAAGCGTCCGCTGCCGTCAGGACTCGGCGAACCGGCCGAAGACCCCGAAGGCCCCCTGGCGCCGCTGGCTACCGAGATCCCCTGGCTGCAGCCGATCCCTGATTCGCTGGTGACCGGGGGACTGGCAGACCCTGCTGCCGTCGTCACCGCCCGTGCGAGCTTGCGGCTCGCACTGATCGCCGCCTTGCAGTACCTGCCACCCCGGCAGCGTGCCGTCCTGATCCTTCGTGACGTCCTTGGCTGGCACGCGGCCGAGGTGGCCGCGCTGCTGGAGATCTCGACGACCGCGGCCAACAGCGTGCTGCAGCGGGCACGAGCGCAGCTGGCTCACGTGACACCTGCCGAGGAGGACTTGCGCGAACCGGCCGACCTGGCAGACCGGGCGCTACTCGACAGGTACGCGCGTGCATTCGAGACCGCGGACATCGCGGCCCTGACCGAGTTGTTGCGTGCGGACGCGACATTCGAGATGCCGCCACAGCCGCGGTGGATCAGGGGCCGCGACCGGATCGCCCGCTTCCTGCGGTCACGGGTGCTGACTGAGGCGGGCAAGTTCGTGCTGGTGCGGACGTCCGCGAACGGGATTGGCGCCTTCGCTGCCTACGAGCGCACCGCCGGCAGCATGTATATCGCGCACGGCATTCAGGTACCGACGACAGACGGTGCCTTGCTGACCGGGATCGTGTCTTTCAATGATGCGCATCTGGTCGCCAAGTTCGGCCTGCCAGGAGAACTCACGTCAGCGCCGGGTTTCGTACATGCGAATCGCCACGACAACGCCTGAGGCCGCCGTCAGTCCCGCCACCGCCCAGATGGCCGCCACGATGCCGAACGCGTCGGCTATTACGCCCGCGACGAGCGCGCCGATCGCGAAGCCGCTGTCTCGCCACAGCCGGTATACGCCGACCGACCGCGCCCGCCAGGCCGGGTGGGCGACGTCGCCGACGACCGCCAGCAAAGTGGGATAGACCATCGCGGTACCCGCACCGAGCAGGACCGCCGCGACCGCCCATGTCGCGAACGTGGAACCGAGCGCGACCAGTGCGAGGGCGCCGGCCTGAACGGCCATCCCGCTCGCGATGAGCCATTTGCGGCCGATGCTGTCAGAGAGCGCGCCGGTGCCGAGCTGGCCCACTCCCCACACCGCTGGATACAGGGCAGCCAGTACGCCGATCTGGCTGACTGTCAGTCCGTGCCGGGCGAAGAGGATCGGAAACAGACCCCAGGCGAGGCCATCGTTGAGGTTGTTGACCAGGCCGGCCTGGCAGGCAGCGGACAGGGCCTTCTCCCGGAAGCTCGTCAGGACCGCTATCTGGCCCGTCGTCAGGTGAGCGGCGAGTTCGGCCGTCGCCGGGATGTGGCTGGCCGCTTCATGCCAGGCATGACCGCGTGTCTCGCGCACGGCGGCAGCCGACAGCCCCAGACCGAGCGCGATGTAGGCAGCGCCTAGCAGGAATGGCGCCGGGCGAAGACCATAAGCGGCAGCCAGGTAGCCGGTGGCAAGCGCGGTTAGAGCGAGCGCACCGTATCCAGCTGCCTCGTTCAGCCCCATCGCCAGTCCGCGCCGCGCTGGTCCGACCAGATCGATCTTCATGATCACCGTGGTGGACCAGGTCAGGCCCTGGTTCACGCCGAGCAGGACATTTGCCGCAACCATCCAGCCCCAGGACGGTGCCCAGATCAGCATGGCCGGGACAGGCAGCGCGACTATCCAGCCGGTCACTAGCACCGGCTTACGCCCGTACCTGTCCGACAAGGTCCCAGCGAAGAAGTTTGTCGCTGCCTTGACGGCGCCGAAGGCCAGGATGAACGTAAGCGCGCTGGTGAACTCGGCAAGATGAAACACATTCTCGGCCAGCAGCGGGACGACCGTGCGTTCCTGGCCGAGGGTGCCGCCCACCAGCGCGTTGACGAAGACGAGAAGGGCGAACTGGGCGAGGTTCGCGCGTATGCCGAGCCGGACCTCAGGAGCGGTCGCACTGGGTGCGAGTGTGTTCCCGGTCGTCTCGGACCGGGAGGATCTTGAGCCGGGTCGAGTCACGCCGTGACCGCCAGCTCAGACCCTGCGGCCCGCGATCCGTCATCCGGCGGCACGGGCTTCCCTCCTAGGCGCAGTGCGCAAAACTCATCTGTTGTACTACAGTAATCCATAGATATTTGGAGAAGGAGAGCAGGCTACGAGCAGACAGGAGAGCAGCAAGTGGGTGACTCGCAGCGCAAGGCAGCGCTGTACGGAGAGTTTGCCCGCGTCGGCAAGGCCCTTGCGAGCCCGAGGCGGCTCGAACTCCTCGATCTGCTGGCTCAGGGCGAACGCAGCGTGGACGACCTGGCTGTCCAAGCCGACATCGGCCTGACGAGCTGCTCGGCGCACTTGCAGGTGTTGCTCAGTACCCGGCTGGTGACGACCCGCAAGCAAGGAACCCGCGTCTTTTACTCTCTGGCCAGCGACGACGTAGCCCGCTTGCACGCGTCCGTCCGCGACGTCGCCGCGTCTCTGCTTGCCGATGTCGGCCCGGCCCGCGCTGCCTACCTGGGTGAGCGAGTCGAAGAGGTTTCCAGGGACGAGCTGCTCCGCAGGGCAAATGCAGGCGAGATCATCGTGCTCGACGTGCGCCCGCCGGACGAGTACAAGGCCGGGCACATCCCCGGCGCACTCTCAGTTCCGGTCGAACAGCTCGGCGATCGGCTCGCTGAGCTGCCTCAGGATGCTGACATCGTGGCCTACTGCCGCGGGCCGTACTGCGTCTTCGCGCACGATGCGGTCAGGCTGCTGCGCGCGAACGGCCGCCGAGCGTGGCGGCTGGACGGCGGATTGCCCGAGTGGAAGCTGGCAGGGCTTCCGGTAATGGCGGGCGGGTGAGCGACGTGCGGCGATCCTGTGATCACGAACGTGATCAGCTCGGGTCAGGGACTCCATCGAGAACGCCGGTCGGCAAGATGGCGTGAACGCCCCAGGTTTGGTTTGCCACCTGGGTAATTCGCATGTCCACGCAGGTGCTTGCGTGTGCGAGCGCCGCGGCCTTGTCAACGCCGAGCAACACTTGCAGCCAGCCCGCCATGGCGTCCAGAGCGTCCCCCATGGCCGCGTTGAGATCGGAATTGAAGCCGAACGTGATCCGCCCGGCGGGTGTCTCTGCATGGATTGTGCCAACCGGGCGGTCACCCGCCAGGCCGACGACCGCCTCCGTCGTCATGGGGCATTCGATGGCGGTGCCGCCGACCTCTCCGTCACCTTGCGCGGCGTGGCCGTCGCCAAGGTAGAGCAGCGCATCTGGCACGGTCACAGGCAGGTACAACGTCGATCCTGCAACCAATTCCTTGCAGTCGATGTTGCCGCCGCCTGCGGCGCGCGGCGGGATTGTGGAGTGCTCGCCAGCCTCGTCAGGGGGCATTCCCATCACGCCCAGGAACGGCGCGATGGTCCGCGCGAAACCAGAATGGCAGGTCGCCTTGCCTGCGTCGGGGTCCAGCTCCCAGAGCAGCCAGGAAGGTGGACCATCCGCAAGGCCGAGGCGCCTGGTCACAGGAGTATCCAGCGCGGCAGCCACAGTCCAGCCCCAGTTGTCCGGACGCAGAGACACAAGCTGCAGGGCAAGCACGTCGCCCGGTTGCGCGCCGCGGACCGCAATCGGGCCCGTCAGGCAGTGCCCCCTCGAGGCCGGGTACATTTTCGGCTGTTCTTCGCCAGGGAACGTCTGCCGCGCGAGGTATCCCGCGGCGTCGAGCGACCTGACGACGACCGTATCGCCCTGCTCAATGGTCAGAACGGGCTGATGATCTCGGGATAGTACGTCGGCCGTGGTCTCGGGGGTTGGATCCAGCCGATGTTTTGTCACGCTCGCGCCTCCCTAGCCGCGCACTCGACCGCGCGCTCATTCTTGATTCTGCAGGTTCGGCACCACCCTGGCAGAACATGCCAGGCGCGCTCAGCTCTCGGATTGGATTCAGCGCGCAAATTCGCCGACCACTGCCGCCAGGTGCGGGCTGCTGAGCATGTTGTAGTGGCTGACACCTGGCAGGATGGCCAGCCGAGATTCGGTTGGCAGGGTGCCGTCAAGGCCAGCATCACGCGTTCCGCCACCCAGCAATGCGAAGAATTCGGCGGCCCGCTCGGGCGAGACGCTGTCCGCGTCACCGAAGACGAGCTGAACAGGCATTGGGAGCCGCTTGATCTCGTCGGACCAGTCGTACGGCCGGCGCAATAGTTCGCCTGTCTTGTCGATCAGGGTCGAGAACGAAGCGGGATCCGGAGCGACTTCCGCGAAGCCCTGATACAGCGGGGACTGCCGGAGCTGCTCAAACAAGGTCGCGCTCGACATCTGATCGAATGCCGCCAGCACCTCTGGAAGCCAAGCGGCGCGGCGGTGCGGGGCGGACAACAGGATCAGCCTCCTGACCAGCGCCTGGTGCTGGATCGCGCAGCGCAGGCTCGCGCCGCCTCCTAGCGAGTGACCGAGCAGGTCGACCTGACCGAACCCGAGGTGGCTGACCACGCCCGCGATGTCGTCGCCGAATTGTTCCCATCCGAACGACCTGGCCGCGTCGGCGGTGTGGCCATGTCCTTGCAGCTCAATCGCGATGACCTGGCGTTCCTTGGCAAGATTGTCGACCAGGTCCGCGTACATGGAGGCCAGGCCGTAGCCGCCGTGCGTCACGATCAGCGGGGTGCCGCCGTCGCCGTGGCTTTCCCAATAGACCTCGATTCCGTTGACGGGCGCGTAGCCGCTGGTGGCCGCGGGGCACATCAATCCTCCTCCACAAGTGGTGCGGGCTGACGTACCTAAAACGCTGTCATGCGCCCGGACTCATCGGTGCCCCGGGTTGAGTAAGAACCCGCGTTACGGCAGTTGCTGCAGGCGAGCGAGGCGCCCGAACACCTCAGGCCCCATCCGCAGGCCGTCCTCGGCAGAGACCGCCGGGTAGATGGCGATATCGAAGACATCACTCCACTCCAGCTCGAGCTCCAGCAGCGCCTCCGAGCTGTCGGCTGAGAAGATACTGACCACCTGAACTGATGCAGACGACGGCCAGTACTCAGCGACCACCTGCACGCCTGGCGGGTATTTCCAGGTAGAGCGGCGCATCAGCGCCCCGTCCCGCTCGGCAGCCGGCACGGTAGGACGGAAGCTCAGCAGCGCAACGAAGTCCACGACAATCCCCCCGTAGATGCTGGTCACAGCGTCACCGCAGCCGCCTCGCAATCGGCGGCCCCCGCGCGGTCCACGCAATTCAAGCTCATCACACGCCCGCAAACGCCGCAACGGCGCAGCCCGCCCGAACACGTACCAGAGCTGACCGGGCCGGGCTCCAGCCAGTCAGTGATCGCCGTGTCGGCCGTCCGGAATCGGCAGACGAAGTGCGCCACCGCCCAGCACCCAGGAGGCGAACGCCTCGATGCCATTGGTGACTGCCGTGCAGCGGATCGAGTGATGCAAGTCGAACTGGTGCTGTGCTCCTGGCAACTCCGCGTAGACGACCGCAGCGCGCGAGCACGCATGCAGCGCTGCCGCGAACTGGCGGGCGGCGCTGGCCGGAAGCAACGTGTCGCTGTCGCCGTGCGCGATGAAAAATGGCGGGGCGCCGGGGTTGATGTAAGCATGCGGGGACGAAGGCGGAAGTCCCTGAGCTGTGCCGCCCGGGCCATAGTGGCCGTAGAGCAAGATCGCAGCGGAGACGGACGTATCGGCCCCGGCAAAGCCAGGCTGAAAGCGCGAGTCGGAGGGGGTGAGCGCGGCGATAGCGGCTAGCTGAGCGCCGGAGGAGGCGCCGGCCAGGAAAATCCGCTGCGGGTCAGCGCCGTACTCATGGCCGTGAGCGCGGATCCAGGCGATCACCTTTTTCACGTCAACAAGGTGATCTGGCCACTGCGCGGCGGGGCGCAGCCGGTAGTTGGGGCTGACGCCGATCCAGCCGCGGCGAGCGAACCGATAGATCAATGGCAGACCCTCTCGGTTCTTCCGGCCCATGACGAGGGCGCCTCCGTGCAGGTGGACGAGGACAGGGCGGAGTTCGCCTGGCGGGGAATCGCGGCGGCTTCGGTAAAGGTCGAGCAGGTTTGCCCGTCCCGCCTCGCCGTATCGGATGCCAGCGATCCGGCGCACGTCGTGACGTCGCACGTGCAATGGCCACAAGAACCGCGCACGTTCGTGCCGGGGCGTCAACGCGCTCGAGGAGGCGCCGCCGATACCATCGCGCCAGCCGGCGCCGAGACCGTGGTCGAGAGCCTTGTCCACGACCGATGTGGCCGGCAGCGCCCGCATGACCAGCACGATCAGGGCCGCAACCATGAGCACCGCAACAGTGGCGACGATCCAGGCGGCCGTTCCGCGGAGGTCACCCTGAGCGGCCGCAAGCACTGTCGCTGCGGCAAGCCAGTAGCCGGCCAGGACCGGTTGCTCGTTGGCGACGAACGCGGCGAAGTACCGCACGGGTCCCAGCGGCCCGCCAGCGCTGCGCGAGGTCAACGACGCTAGCGTGGCGCAGGTCGCCACGCCAACGGCAACCGCATAGCCAGCGGGCGCGCTCATGTTGGCTGCCCGTGGGATGCGGCGGCTCTGCTCTCGCGGAGCGCGGCCGGCCGGGCGGGTGTTTGCGGCGAGCGCGGCATCAGCCGGTCAAGCAGCCAGGCACACCCTGCCATGATGACGAAGATGTCCAGGTAGTGGCATGCCATGGCGCCGATGTAGGTGGGGCCGCCCCACGCGTCGACCGTGCTGTTCGGGTCAAGGCCGCTGGTGATCTGGTATCCGGCGCGAAACAGTCCGAACATGAAGGTCAGCAGCAGAGGCGTAGCCAGCAATGCACGGCCGAAGCTGAGCGGCCCCCGCAATGCCTGACGGTAGAGCAGCCAGATGCGCCGAGCCGCTGAGCGGCCGAGCGGGGCGAGCAGCAAGCGTCCGCTGATCCGGCCGGTCCTGCCAGACAGCCAGATCACGCCGAGGACGACGGCGGCGGCCACGGCCACGACCGCCTCCTGCCACCAGGCATTGGAGCCTGGCACGTGCGTTAGAGGGGTCGCCGAGCGATGCAGATAGTGCAGCCAGCCGATGCTGACGCCGCTAGTGAACAGCAGCTCAGCCGCGACGACCAAACGCCTCGACAGCGACCGGGAGACCGGGTACGAGCGGGTGACAGGTTGTGGTGTATTCATGCCTCAAGGCTCGGTCGCACTGTGCGCGGCCCGCGTCGGCCTCGCGTCGAGACCTGTTCTCAGTCGCGCGAACCCTCAGGGATGGTCCCTCCGTCTCGGGATGGATGATCTTCTCCGTCCGGAGGCGGACGCCGCCCGACCAGGGCTGCGTTACGGTCATTGCATGGATGCGGAGCCGCCCGGCACCAGGGGCGCGCACCCGGACGGCAGCCCAGGCGCGCCCTGGTTCTCCAGGGTGTCGGCCGCGTTTCGGAACAGATTCAGAGCCCGCCGGACGCCGGATGTGATCGACGTCCTGATCGCGGTTGGCTGCTTTGCCGCCTTCTCAGGACCTGTGCTAACCGGACTTGCCACCGGCGCGGGCCCTCGTCCGGCGATCGTGACCTTCAGCGTCCTGGCTTCGGCGCCGCTCATCGTGCGTCGCAGGTGGCCGATCGCCACGCTCGCGGTCCTGGTGATTGTCTACGCCAGCTCGAGTTTGCTCGGTGTTCAGTTCACTCCTTTTGTCAGCAGCGCCGGCCCGAACCTGGCGATAGCGATCTTCACAGTGGCCGATCGTTACGATCGGCGGACATCGCTGCTGGCGTACGCCGTCGGTGCCCTCGCGACATGGGGAGCTCTTGGCCTGGGCATCTACCTTCATCCCGGCCTGGATCAGGACGCCGTCCAGGCCGGAGCGATGATCCCTGGATGGTTCCTCGGTGACGCGGTTCGCACCCGTCGCAATTACCGCCGGGCGCTGGCCAGGCAATCCGAGCGACAGCTCGCGCAAACCGAGGCGCGGATCCGAGCCGAGGAGCGATTGCGACTGTCCAGGGATGTGCATGACGTTGTCTCGCACAGCCTGAGCATGATCGCCGTGCGGTCCGGCGTCGCGAGGCTGGTGCTTGACGAGCAGCCAGGGGAGGCGCGTGGCGCCCTGGCAGCGATCGAGACCGCCAGCCGTTCGGCGCTGGACGAAGTAAGGCAGCTACTCCGGCAGATCAGGGAGCCTGGCCAGGCAGGTCTCGGCGAAGGAACTGTGGCCAGGGACATCGCAGATCTCGTGCGGCGCTTCGCCGAGAACGGCCTCGACGTGACGTACCGCGCGACCGGGCAGCTAGAACCCGGTAGTTATGGCGCGGCCGTTGAGATGTCGGCCTACCGGATAGCTCAGGAGGCCCTGACGAACGTGACCAGGCACGCGCCCGCGTCCAGTGCCGTGCTTGAGATCAGGCGGGAACCACACGCGATGACGATCATGGTGACCGACGACGGGGGAGCCGGACCCGATACGGTCGGCCAGGGAGAGTCGATGCCCGGCCTCGGCATCGCGGGCATGCGCGAGCGTGCCTTGCTGCACAACGGCACGTTCCGCGCTGGACCGCTGCCCGCGGGTGGGTTCGAGGTATTCGCCTTCCTGCCATCCGGTCCCCTGAGCGCCGAGGCCGATGGTGCGGCCAGCACGGACAGCGCAGCATGACCAGCGCCATCAACGTCCTGATCGCCGATGACGAGGCGCTCGTCCGCGCCGGATTCCGGCTGCTCGTGGAGTACGCCGCTGATTTGGCAGTGGTCGGCGAGGCCGAGAACGGCGTCCAGGCGGTGAGCCAGGCCAGGGTGCTCAAGCCTGACGTCGTCCTTATGGATATCAGGATGCCGGTCATGGACGGGCTCGAGGCGACCCGCATGATCCTCGACGGGGCCGCCACAGCAGCACCGCGAATTCTGGTCGTCACCACCTTTGATGACGACGAGAACGTGTTCGCCGCGCTGCGCAGCGGAGCGAGCGGGTTCGTGCTCAAGGACACGCCCCCTGAGCAGCTGCTCGAAGCAATCAGGATCGTGGCCGCAGGCGACGCGCTGCTCACGCCGAGCATCACCCGCCGCCTCATCGCCGAGTTCGCTCGAGCGCCTGCTCAGCTCGCGTCCGCAGCGGAATCGAGGGTGCTCTGCGAGCTGACCGACCGCGAGCGCGATGTGCTCGCGCACGTCGCGGCCGGCCGGTCGAACGCGGAGATAAGCACTGCGCTGCACGTTAGCGTCGCGACCGTGAAGACGCACGTCAGCCGGCTTCTGGCCAAGCTAGACGCCAGGGACCGTGCGCAACTGGTCGTGCTCAGCTACGAACTCGGCGTGGCAGAGCCGCGCCGCAGGGCCAACGGCTGAGCCTGCGAAAGTGTTAGTCAGCGCGCGGAGCCGGGACCGCGGGCGAAGATCACCCAGACCTGGCCGCGGGCGAACTTCATCCGGTGCCCGTTCGGGAAGTAGAACTTGGTGCCGCTGTCCCTGGTGTGCCTGACCCAGCGAACGTGATAGCGCCGTCCGTTTCTGAGCACGTCGGCGCGCCCGTGGCCCACGGTGACCGCGAAGGGCGGCTTGCCGCCAACCTCTCGGAAGATTGAGCGGCCGATCTTCGTGTACTGCACGATCACCGTCCGCCCGCCGAGAATGTGGCCTGCTGCCGAGCGCGCAAGCTTGCCATCCATCGACACCAGCCAGCGATGCTGCTTGTGCGACCACCAGAAGATGAAGTGCGCTGCCGGATACCCCACGCGATATGCGTGGATCCGCTTACCGCCGGCGGGGGCCGAGCCGAACCTGAAGCCGATATCGCGCGCCAGGCTGGCGTTCGGCGCCTCATGCAGAAGCGTCTTGGTGCGGGCGTAAAGGTTGTACGGGGCGATCCTGCTGTTGTCGCGGTAGTAACCGCCGACCTTGCCGTCGTACAGGTCCACGATCCTGGCGTGCTCCACGAAAGGCAGCAGGAACGGTTGGGCGCCGGAGAACGCGAACGCGGGCTTGCCGAACTGACTGAGCAGTTTGAGGTCCTCTTGCCGCGCGCTCCTCACCGGGCCGACGACGGGCGGGACGTGCGAGGAAAAGACGGCCATAATCCGGCTGAGCCAGCCGTCGACCGGCAGGATGTACACGATGTCGGCCTTCGTGAGCCCCTTGGGCGGCCGGGCGTAGACGATGTTGTCGATCTTGAAGATCAGTTCGCGGCGCAGGTACTTGATCCGCTCACCAGTGAACGGCGAAGTCAGCGGGCCCTTCTTCTTGGTATGCGTCGGCGATGGGCTGGGCGCAGCCTGCACGTGCCGCCGATGGTGTACCTGATGATTGGTCAGCAGGTAGGCGCAGCCGCCGGTGATGGCCAACGCCACCACGGCGCTGACTGCTCCGATCAGCACCCGTGGCCTGGCTCGCCTTGACTTACCTCGTCTTGAATATCCCAAGGGACGGAGGGTACCACCGCGTGATGTGTAGCGCGGTCAAACAGCAGGTCACGGAGCTCGATGGCACTGGGCCTGGCTTAACTGGCGGCGTTGGCCAGCGCATTCGCCGCCTCATAGTGCAGTTCCTTCTCGTCGACCTGAGCGCGCCACAGCGCCGCATCCTTGAAGTAGTGCTGTCGCAACCGCCAGGGCGGCTTGCTGCCCTGTCGCGGGAGCAGGTGCCTTGACCGCTCGAAGTAGCCCGAGGTCATCTCAATGAACGGCGATGTCTCGACCGGCCCGGACAGCCGCGGCGTCACGCTCGCGAAGCCGTTCGTACGCATGTGCTGCACGATCCGGCTGACATAAGTAGAGACCAGGTCGACTTTCAGCGTCCATGACGCGTTGGTGTAGCCGATAGCGAAGGCCATGTTCGGGACGCCGTCGAGCATCATGCCCTTGTAGGCGACGCGTTCGGGAACTCTTATCTCCGCCCCGTCAACGGTCAGCGGGATCGCCCCGAGAGGGAGCAGGTTCAGTCCGGTCGCCGTGATGATGACGTCAGCTTCGAGCTCGGCACCCGAACGCAGACGGAGCCCGGCCGGCGTGAACGCCTCAATGTGGTCGGTGACGATCTCGGCCTTGCCTGACTTGATCGCGGCGAAGAAGTCACCGTCTGGCACCAGGCACATGCGCTGATCCCAAGGGTCGTACGCAGGCTTGAGGTGCGTGTCCACGTCGTAGCCCGCCGGCAACTGCTTGATCGCGGCCTTGCGGAGCATGGCCCGTGCCCGAACCGGATGCTTCTGGCAGAAGTTATAGATGAGCGTCCCCATCCGGGCGTTCTTCCAGCGCACGACCCGGTACCCGAGGTCCTCCGGCAGCATCTTGCGCAGGAGCTCGTCGATCGGATCGGTAGCAGGAAGGGACAGTACATAGGACGGCGACCGCTGCAGCATGGTCACCTTGGCCGCGGTCTCAGCCAGCGCTGGCACCATCGTGACCGCTGTCGCCCCGCTGCCGATCACAAGGACGTTCTTGCCGGTGAGATCGAGGTCGGTGGGCCACTGTTGCGGGTGCACGAGCAAGCCTGCGTAGTCCTGCTGACCTGGCCAGTCCGGCGTGTACCCCTGGTCATAGCGGTAGTAGCCCGAGCACAGGTACAAGAAGCCACAGGTTCGCTCGCTGACAACACCGGTGTCAGTGTGCTCAACAGCAACCGTCCACCGGGCATCGTCGATCGACCACGACGCGCTCTTCACGCGGCGGCGGTACTGGATCTGCTTGTCGACGCCATAGGCAACAGCGGTCTCGCGCAGATAGCGCAAGATCGCTCCGCCGCCCGAAATCGCCTCGCGCCCAGCCCACGGCCGGAACGGGAATCCGAGCGTGAACATGTCCGAGTCGGACCTGATGCCGGGGAACTTGAACAACTCCCAGGTGCCGCCGCTGACATCGCGCGCCTCGACGATCGCATACGACACGCCGGGTGCCTGCATCTGCAGCCGGCACGCGGCCCCGATGCCGGACAAGCCTGCGCCAACGATCATGACATCGACGTGATCTGGCATCTCGCCGCGGCTAGTGGTTGTGTCGGGGGTGGCGTTCATCGTGCTCCCTGTCATGCGAAGGCTGCGACGGCGTCAGGATGGCATCGGCCAGCCGGGTTATGCAACACGAGGTCACCGCGGGGCATCGCCTGATATAGGCCTGAACTGCGTCACGAACCTGCGTTGCCATGGCGTCTCGACCGCGTGCGGGTCATAGTTCGCGCGGACGAAGCCAACCGCCTCCGATGCCGGCACGCCGTCGAGGACCGCGACACACGCCAATGCCGTGCCCGTCCTGCCCCGGCCGCCAGCGCAGGCGATCTCAACCCGTTCGTCGTCCGATCTGCGCCACGCCTCGGCCAGCACCCTCGCGGCTTGGGCGCGGTCAGTGGGGAGACCGAAGTCAGGCCAGCGCAGCCAGCGAGACTCCCATGGCACCTCTGGCGGCTCCGAGCCGAGAAGGTAGAGGCCGAACTCAGGCTGGCTCGCGAGGTTCACAGAGTCGCCAGCTGCCAGCGGCCGGCGAAGGCCCCGGCCGCGGACCAGCCTTCCCGACGGCAGCCTCAGGATGCCTGGAGCGGCCGGATCCCATGCCTTGCTCATTGCGCGCATGGTAGTCACCCGTGGCTTGCGGCGCTGCATGTGGACTGCGCAATTAGAACGTTGCTGGGAGCCGAATCCATATGTCATTCTCTTCGTGCAACGCAAGGATCGCCCCGCCGAACGTATGTTCCGCCTAGACGTGGCCATTGCCGCAGGCGAGGGCCGGACTATGGGCAAGGGAGCGGCAGGATGGGCATTCTCAACGAGGCCCGCCGCGAGTTCATCGCGGCGCCCGACAGCTCTAAGGGGCAGATCGTCTATAAGTGGCCCGACCACAACATCCGCAAGTTCTCACGGGCAATCGTTGAGCCGGATGCCGTGGCGGTCTTTATCAGCCAGGGCCGCGTGATGGGCATCCTCGGACCCGGCCAGCACATGCTCGACGCACGCGAACTTCCTTTCCTCGGAATGTTTGTCGACTGGGCCAGCAATAGCAACGCATTCAAAGCCGAAATCTTCTTCGTCGGGGCTCGGGAGTTCCCCAACATCCGATTCGGCGGCCGTCTTGACGAAGTGCAGGATCCGCAGACCGGCCTGATCGTAACGCTCCGCACATTCGGCGAGTACGCGCTGCGCGTGGTGGACCCGGCGAGGCTGATCCTTAATCTTGTCGGCACCGTTGACGTGACTAACAACGAGGCCGTGACGGACTGGGTTACCCAGCAGCTGCTCAAGTGCGCCAGGTCAGGAGTCACCTCTCAGCTGATGTCAGGGGCGTGGCAGATACTCGGGCTGTCGATGCACAGGTCAGAGATCGAACACGGGACCCTGGAAGAGGCCAATAACGAGCTTGCCGGTTATGGCATCGTCGTCACCCGGCTCGGGAACCTCGACATCAACCTCGACGATGATGACAACGCCAGGCTCAAGAAGCTGGCGGGGGACACCGCGTACAGCAGGCTGGCCGGCAGCTACCAGGCCGCTGCTCAGGCTCAGATGATGCAGGGCGCTGGCGAGGGCATGGCGCAGGGCGGTGCAGCGGTCAGCCCTGTCTTCCTCGGGGCCGGCCTCGGCCTGGCGCAGAACATGGGCGTACCGCAGGCCGCTCCTGGCTACCCGCCGCCCCCCGCACCCGGCTTCGCAGGCGGCGGGCAAGGCTACGCACCGCCTGGGCCGCCGGCCCCGCAGCAGGCACCGCCACCTCCGGCCACCGTGGCTTGTGGCAAATGCGAGAACCAGGTCCGTGAAGGCGCGAAGTTCTGCGACTCGTGCGGCAATCCCATGTCCAGAAGCTGCTCGAATTGCAACGCGGCTTTGGGCGCCACGTCGAAGTTCTGCGCCGAATGCGGGACTGCTGCGGGATAACGGTCGGATCTGCCGCCAGAACAGCAGGTCAGGGCCGCGTCGGAAGCTGATGCCAGCGCGCCGCTAAGGCGCCATGAGGCGCGCAGGTTCTGTTACGATGCGCAACGATACGCAGCAATCTGCTGTCGTCTGGATCCATATTGACCGGTGTGTCTGCCCTAGGGCACAGCGTGAGAAAGGTCTGCCCGAATGGACCGGATTGAGTGCCAGTGGTGCAAGGCTCAGAACGAGCCCGAACGGACAAGCTGTGACACCTGCGGCGCGCCGCTAGACAAGCGAAACCTGGTCACTGACTCCGGCTGGAGTGAGGCGCCGAGACTGCGGGACATGACCGAGTTCCGTTTCTCGAACTCCACTTGTCAGGTCGAGGGCGAGATCGTGCCGGTCGCTGAACTGGCGCTCGCGCCTGGCGACGCCGTTTTCTTCGAGCACCACGTGATGCTGTGGAAAGAGCCCGCAGTGCCGATGGCGGCGATGAATACCGGCGGCGGCATGAAGCGGACGCTGGGCGGTATGCCGCACATTCTCAGCGTCGCCCAGGGGCCGGGCAGGATCGCTTTCTCAAGGGACGCGACCGGCGAGCTCGTCGTGCTTCCGCTGCACCCTGGCATGGAACTCGACGTGCGCGAGCATGCCTTCCTGATCGGCACCCACTCGCTGAACTACTCGTTCGTGCGGATCAAGGGCCTGACCAATTTGCTGCACGGCGGCAGCGGCATGTACATGGACCGGTTCATTACGCAGAACTACCCTGGCCTGCTGCTGCTGCACGGCTACGGCAACGTGTTCCAGAAGACGCTGCAGCCCGGCGAGAAGATGCTGATCGAACCGGGTGGCTTCTTGTACAAGGACTCCTCGGTCGCGATGAACACCATTCAGATGGACATCAAGACCGGGCTGATGCGGCGCGGCATGTACCTGGCGGAGATGACCGGACCCGGGCGGGTCGGCATCCAGTCCATGTACGTCCACCACGGGTCTGAGTAGGGGACGGGATGACCAGCTACGCGCCTCCTACGTACACGTGCCCGTACTGCCGCATGGTGAACAACGATGACGGCAGCACGACATGCCCGCGGTGCGGCGCGCCGGTCGATATCCGCCTCAGGATCTCGAACTCCGGCTGGCGCAAACAGCCGCCGGTCCGCGACATGGCGCGGCTGAGGTTCAGCAGATCGACCTGCCAGATCAGCGGAACCTACGTCCCGGTCGCGGAAATGCAGCTTTATGACGACGACTGGGTCTACTTCTCCCACCATGTGCTACTGCACACCGAGCCTCGCGTCCGGCTGGACTCGATGCGGATGCAAGGCGGCTGGAACCGGATCATGGCCGGGATGCCGCTGATCATGATGCGGGCCCAGGGACCTGGGTTCGTCGCTTTCAGCGCCGATCATCCCGGCGAGGTCCTGGCTATCCCGCTCGAGCCGAACCAGGGCGTCGATGTAGTAGAGCACCAATTTCTGGTTGCGACCGGCAACATCGGCTACCAATGGCATAACTCGAATGTCTGGTACA
Source organism: Streptosporangiaceae bacterium (assembly GCA_035276345.1). Lineage (GTDB taxonomy): Bacteria > Actinomycetota > Actinomycetes > Streptosporangiales > Streptosporangiaceae > Chersky-822. Next base: position 23,625 of record DATELR010000022.1, read on the forward strand.
CAACCCGAAACGGGGACGACACAGAATGGCACTACCCGGTCGGCCGGTTCATCGACCGGTTTATCGCCCAGGGCCTGCCTGGCCTGCTCTTGCTGCACGCGCCAGGCAATGCGTTCGTCCGCGACCTGGGCCCGGGGGAACGGATCCTGATCCAGCCAGGCGGGCTGATCTGGAAGGACCCTTCGGTGCAGATGTTCCTGCACTTTGAGTACCCGAGGGGCAAGTACTGGTTCAGTTCAGCGAGATGGCAAGCGAAGTCGATATGGCTGACTCTGCAGGGCCCGGGAAGGATCGCGATCAAGTCGGTATTCGAGCAACCCGAACTCACCGGCTCCGTCGTGCGCAATTCCGGTGCGACTACGCAGTTCTGGTAGCCACCAGCGCGGCGTGCCTTCCTGCACGGCGTCCTGAGTAGACGCAATCGGCCAGTGAGAGCCCGCTGACATAGGAGCTAGAGCAGATCCCCACGGCGGTGCGGCCAGCCGCGTACAGCCCGGCAATAGGCGTTCCGTCGGCGCGCAGCACCTGGCCGGTATCTTCGGCGACCGCCAGTCCGCCCAGGGTCAGCATTGGCGCTGGGTAGGCGGGTCGCGGCCGGATCGACAAGTCGATCAGGCTAAATGGCGGACTATCGAGCTTGGTCACAACGTCGGCCGGCTTGCCCGCCGGGTCGGGCTCGCCGGAGGTTGCCGCAAGGTTGCTTGCCGCGAGCGTCGCTGCCAAGCCCGCACCATCCACGCCAGCCTTCGCTGCGACGTCGGCCACGCTACTTCCGCGCGCCCGCGCCAGCGTCAGGAGGTAGACCGCTTGCAGGAGCTGGAACCACTGCGTGCGGCCCGGCAGCTGGCGCCATGACCTCGAAACGGCATTGTGGTCAAGGAGCAGCCAGGCCCGGCGGTCATGGTGTCGCACCATGGCCTCGCCGATCGCGGCGCCGTACAGCGACTCATCGCAGATCCGATTCCCGGTGCGGTCAACCAGCAGGCCGCCGAGGAAGGCCGGCGGCGGGGTGATGAACCGCCAGCATGAGACGCGATCGAGGAACCTGGTGGCTCCTCCGGCATCAGCCCCGAGCTGGATTCCGCTCCCGTCGTCCGCAACGGTGCCGAGGGGCAGGCCGCCGCGGTAGGCGGGCGCGTGCTGGCGCAGCAATTCACGGTTCGCCACGAACCCGCCGGCCGCGATGACCACCCCTCGTCGGGCGCCGATCGTGAGCGAGCCAGCATGCCGGCCTTCTAGCCACGCGACCGGCCGGTGCATGCGCCTGCCCATCCCGCCGCCGTATAGGAACAACTTCTTGCCGAGCTTGTGCAGCACCCGGTGGCCGAGCCGAGCCCAGGCCGCTGCCGCGCGCAGGCTCATGCATTCCACGCCGATCACCTCGCCAGCGGCCGTCCTGACTAGGCGGCTGGCGCGAGTCTGCGGTACAACGGTGACCCCCGCCGACCGGACGGCACGGGCGAGGTTGGTGAAGAGCACCCGCCCAGAGGTTCCGCGGCCGACGGCACGGTGCCCGCGCGGTGCCGGAGTAGCGACGTGGCCGAACGACCGCTCGCTGCCCGAGTAGTACAGGTAGTACCGGTTGGTGGGATAGGAGGTCTTGTCCGGGCACAAGCTGCCGTCGAAGGCCACGCCGACGTCTGACAGCCAGGCCAGCATCGCTGCGCTGCCATCGCAGAAGTCCCGGAGCGTTGCCGGGGTAACCGCATCGGCTACCTCCGCAGCCAGGTACTTGTACATCGCATCGGGGCTGTCCTGCACGCCAGCCTGACGCTGCGGGGCGGTCCCGCCCCCGGCATAGACGACCCCGCCCGACAGCGCCGTCGCACCGCCGCCGCTGAACCGGTCGATCAAGATCACGGTCGCGCCGCTCGCGGCGGCCTCGAGCGCGGCGCAAGCCCCGGCAGCGCCGAACCCGATCACCACGACGTCGGCCTCGACGTCCCATGGCTGCGGCACAGACGCCTCCGTCCTTGGCGGGTGGCCGATGGCCTCCCGAACTGTAACGTGTTCTATCACCACGAGCCGGGCGTAAGGTGTGCGAGTGCGCATTCCCCAGGACGTCGCCTTGGTCACTGATGCGTTCCTGCGCTCCGCGGAGAAGATGGCGCCGGGCCTGATCGATGGCTTGCACCTGCACGGATCACTCGGATTCGGCGAGTACTTCCCGGGAGCTAGCGACGTCGACTTCGTGGCGGTGCTCTCGACCAGGCCGGACGACGTGCAACTCGCCGGCCTCGAAGCTGCCCACCGGGATGTGAAGGCCGCGTTCCCTCGCCCGCAGTTGGACGGCGTCCACCTAATGGACGCTGACCTGCGCAAGCCGCCGGAGGCCTGCCCCGACGTTCCGTGTGTTCTCGAGGGCAGTTTCCACTCATCGGGCCGGATCTCTGTCAACCCGGTGACCTGGCACGAGCTGGCGTGGCACCGCGTGACCGTGCACGGCCCCGCGCTTACTGACGGGCAGGTCTGGACCGATCAGGTGGCACTTCGCTCGTTTACCTACGCCAACCTGACCTCGTACTGGACGCCCGTCGCGACGCGGCTGCGGGCAGCGCCGCCCGAGGCGATCACCCCGCACGACGTGGCGTGGTGCGTACTCGGCGTCAGCCGCTTGCACCACCTGCTGGCCGCCGGGTCGATGACATCCAAGAGCGCCGCCGGCCGTTACGCCCGCACGGTGTTCGGGCCGCGGTGGCGCCCCATCGTCGCCGAAGCGCTCCGTGCTAGGGAGAGTCCCGAGCTACCGTCGGCTTACGCCGACGATCTCGTCGCGCGCGGCAGGGACACGGCAGCGTTCATGACAATGGCGATCGAGTCTGGCCTGTCCTGCCTGCCGTAACAGGTCGGCAAGAGCGCTGCTTGGCGGAGCGGGCCGTCAGGACGGGATCATCACGGCCCGGCGGTGCGGAGCTTTGCCGCACCTAGACCATGCGGAACCGATCTCGGCGAGTGGCAGCATCTCGCGATCGGTGTCGATCCTGCCCTCCGCCGCGTGTCGGAGTATCTCGGCCAGCGCCGCGGCCTTCTGCTCGGGGCTAAGGCCGTTGTTCGTGTAGCCCAGCACTGACAGCTCGCCGCCGCGCAGCGTGGCAGAGGACAGGCTTGCCTGCTGACCGGCGGACGACCCCAAATTGACGAGCCGCCCACCTGGAGAGAGCGCCCTCGTGGCGGCCTCGGCCGGTATGCCCCAGACCGGGTCAAGTACCAGGTCAATGCGGCCCGCGCTGGCCTCCGTCAGGCGGTTCGCGATACCTGCGGGGTCATCACCGGTCAGATCGACAACCGCGTGCGCGCCCAGTTCGCTGGCGCGTTGCCTGCCGTGGGCGTCCCGGCATGCGGCGATCACGTGACCTGCTCCGTGCAACCGCGCGACCTGGATTCCGACCTGGCCGACGGTGCCGCTGGCCCCGAGCACGAGGACATGCTCCCCCGACTGCAAACCGCCGCGCCAGGTCAACGCCATCCACGCGGCGATCGCGGACAGCCCGAGCGCGGCCACGAGGTCATCGCTGACCGAATCGGGCAGCGCCACGATGGCGCCCTCATCTGCCACGAAGAACTCGGCCATCGTGCCGTCTCCCGGCGCCATCCCTGCGCTGCCGCTGAACCAGACTCGCTGACCGATCTGGATCGTGTCGGCCTGCTCAACGACGCCGACTCCCTGAGTGCCGGGAACGTATGGCAGCGTCGGCGCACCGAAATACGACACGCCGGATGCGCAGAGCAGGTCGAGCGGGTTCACGGGCGCCGCCGTGACACGGATCAAGGCCTGGCCAGGTGCCCGGCGAGGCGCCAGGTGACGACCGTACTCAGGCGGCTGGCCATGGCCGTGCAGCACGGCAGCGCGCATTGTCGCTTGTGCGTCGTCGCCTTGCACGCTGCCGCCCTGCACAGTGGCGCCCGGCATCGTGTCTCAGTCCTCCGTATAGGTGTAGGTGTACGGGTTCTCGAGGACTCTCGTCTCCGGGATCTCCGGATGCATGCCTTCGTGCCAGGCTTCCGGGCCGAGCACTCCCTTGAGGTAGTTCACTGTCTCCTCGACGACCCTGCGCGCCTTGCCGAGGTCAGAGCCGACGAGGCGATGGTCATGCTTGACCACGTTCCCGTTGACGACGACCGTGTGCACGTCGGCGCGTTGAGCCTGGAACACCACGTGACCGTAGGGATTGAGCAGCGGGAACATGGCGGGCGAGGCGTCATTCTTAATCAGCACCACGTCCGCCTTCTTGCCGGGTTCGAGGCTCCCGGTCACTGCGTCCAAGCCCAGGGCGCGTGCGCCGCCCATCGTGGCCCAGTCGACAACGTGCTCAGCGCGGAGCTTGTGGTGAGTCACCGTCTCGTCCTGGTTATGCGCCTCAAGGTGTTCCCTCGCCCGGTCGGCGCTGAGGGTTGCCCGCATCGCGGAGAAGAGATCTGCGCTCCACCAGACGCTCGTGTCCATCGACAGCGACACCCCGATGCCGTGCTGCCGGAGCTTCCAGGTCGGCGGGTAACCCTGGCCCGCGCTCTGTTCGCTCTCGGTCGACATTGACGCCGAGCCGCCAGTTGCCGCGATCCTGTTATACGAGTCGGCGGAAAGGCTCGCAGCGTGCACGTAGACGGTGCGCTCGTTCATGAATCCGTGGTCATGCATCAGCCTGATGCCGTCGTCGGTGGTTACCTTCCAGACGCCCGCATGCGTGGTGACCGGCACATCAAGGTCGCGGGCTACCTCGAATGCTGCCTTTTCAGGGAACTCAGGACTCGCGGGCGGAACGTCGAAGGCCATCTGGAAGCCCAGCATGTCCGTCCCGCCACCCGCGAACCGCCTCGCGACAAAATCACGGAACTCAGGTGCCGCCGACCATTCCCATGGAGCTGCCTGAATGTTGCCGTACGCGAGCACGAACCTGCCGGGCACTTCGGTCAGCGCGTCGACGGCAGCTTCGGCGTGATCGATCGTCTGCAGGTTGTGCGACCAGTCCACCGTGGTCGTGACGCCCGCGTCGATCGCCTCGATGGCACTCAGCAGGTTCCCGGCATAGATGTCCTGCGGCCGGAAGGACTTGCCCCACTGAAGGTAGTTCCAGACGAAGTACTGCGTGAGCGTCCAGTCGGCGCCATAGCCCCGCATCGCGGTCTGCCACATGTGCCTGTGCGTGTCGATCATTCCCGGCATCACGATGCCGCCGGTCGCGTCGACCTCCACCGTTCCCTCAGGCACCTGCAGCCGAGGACCGACCGCCGCGATCTGCTGACCTGAGATCAGTACATCGGCGCCATGCTCGACCTTGCGGGCGCCATCCATGGTCAGAACGGTCGCGTTCCGGAAAACGAGTGGCCGGCCCGCGAGGTCAGCGGCTGGCGCAGAATGAGACTGCCCAGGATCAGATGACACGGTCATGTCGAACCTCCGGGGGGACGGGTAAGTATCAGACAAGGCGGACAACCGTCCGTATCACGGCCGCATGCGGCATGACCGGAAGCGTTGTCGGTTTGCTTGTTCCTGTCAAGAGGTGCGAACCTACCTGGGAACCGGGTGATAGCCGACAACCGTGCACACCAGCCGGGAACGGGAGACACGATGGCACGCCGCGAGACGGGGCCCGACTTCATCGAGGCGCTAGCCCGCGGTCTCGACGTGATCCGGGCATTCGGACCTCGCCGGCCTGTCATGTCACTGGCTGCGGTCGCCGCGGCCACCGGGCTAGCCAGGCCGACGGCGCGCCGGATCCTGCTGACCCTGACTGAACTTGGTTATGTTCGTTCGGTCGACGGCGGCTTCGAGCTCACGCCACGGGTGCTCGAGCTAGGCATGTCATACGTCCTGTCCAGGAATCTGTGGGACGTTGCCCGTCCGCACATGGAAGCTCTCGTGGCCAGGACGCACGAGTCCTCTTCGATCGCGCAGCTAGACGGCTCGGACATTGTCTACGTGGCCAGGGTCGCAGTGCCGAAGATCATCACGCTCGCGGTCACGATCGGCACCAGGTTTCCGGCCATGCAGACATCGCTCGGCAAGGTGCTGCTCGCCGGGTTGCCGCCTGAGCAGGTTGACGCAGTGCTGGCACAACCCAGCAGATCGGGCATCCTCGCCCGATGGCAGCCGGGCGCTGCGGAGCGGGGCGCCGCGCTCCGTGAGGTACGAGCTCGTGGCTGGTCGCTGACCGATGAGCAGCTTGCACTCGGCATCCGGTCAGTTGCCGCGCCGCTCCGCGACGGGGAAGGCCGCGTGATCGCGGCCATGAACGTCACCGTCCATGCGGCGGAGACGTCCGTGGACGTATTGACCGGCGATTACCTGCCGCTTCTGCTCGCAGCGGCGGGCGCGATCAGCGCCGACTGGGCCGCCTACCAGGCGGCGCCCGCCGTCACCGTTCCGCTAGCCGTGCCTGCGTCTTGACATGTCCGCGAGGCCCGAACCATGCTGGCGAAATGGACCGGACGAATGTCCGCTACACGGACAGAAAGGTTCCGCGCACCATGAGCAAAGCAGTACCAGGTCCGCTGTCAGGCCTCCTTGTGGCCGACTTCTCCCGCGTCCTGGCCGGTCCGTACTGCACGATGCTCCTCGCCGACCTCGGCGCGGACGTGATCAAGGTGGAGAGCCCGGCGGGCGACGACACCAGACGCTGGACACCTCCTGAAACAGCAGACGGGGTATCCACCTACTACATGGCGATCAACAGGAACAAGCGCTCGGTCGCGCTCGACCTCGCCGATGCACCCGATCTGGCCGCAGCCCGGGAGCTCGCGAAGCGCGCCGACGTCATGGTCGAGAACTTCAAGCCGGGCGGGCTCGCGAAGTTCGGGCTTGACTATGAGTCGGTCCGGCCGCTCAATCCAGGCATCATCTACGCCTCGATCAGCGGCTTCGGATCCGGGGGCGGGCGCCATCTTCCCGGCTACGACCTGATGGTGCAGGCGATGTCGGGCCTTATGAGCCTGACCGGCGATGCTGAAGGATCGCCTTACCGGTCTGGCATTTCGGTGTTTGACGTTATCGCCGGCCTGCACACGACGATCGGCATCCTCGCGGCGCTGAACCACCGCGCGAGTACCGGAGAAGGCCAGCATGTGCAGGCCAGCCTGATGGCGTCAGCGCTGTCTGGCATGGTCAACCAGACCAACGCGTACGCCGCAGCCGGAGTGGTTCCGTTCCGCATGGGCAATGCCCACCCGAGCCTTTATCCCTATGAGCCACTGCCTACCGGCGACGGCGATCTCATCATCACCGCCGGCAACGACACTCAGTTCCGCAAGCTTTGTGACGTACTCGGGGCACCGCAGCTGGCCGACGACCCGCGGTTCGCGCGCAACGCCGACCGGACCGCGAACAGGGGCGAGCTAAGACCGCTGCTGACCGAGCTGCTGGCCAAGCGCACCGCTGCCGAATGGTTCGGTGCGCTGATCGCGGTCGGCGTCCCGTGCGGGCCCATCAACACCGTCGACCAGGGCATCGCGTTCGCGGCGGAGATCGGGCTTGACCCGGTGGTGACCGCGGGCTCTGGCGCGACAGCCAGGCCCACGATCCGCCATCCGCTGACGTTCTCAGCGACGGCGCCGCGGTACGACCTCCCGCCGCCCGCGCTTGACGAGCACGGCCAGGAGATCCGCAAGTGGCTGGCAGACGGGCAGACACCATGACGCAGCCAGGGCCGGATGAGCCGGCCTTCCGTACCTCTATCGGCAGCTCGACCGCCGACACCATCACCGTGCTCGGCCAGGATCTCGCTGGCGACCTGATGGGCAAGGTCGGCTTCGGCGAGCTGGCCCTCTGGCTTGTCACCCAGCGGCGGCCCACACCAGGAGAGGTCAGGGTCTTCGAAGCCGTGCTCGTCGCGCTCGCAGATCATGGCTTCACGCCTACCGCGATCGCCGCACGGCTCACGTACCTAAGCGCGCCGGAGTCGGTTCAGGGAGCGATCGCCGCCGGACTGCTTGGCGGCGGCTCTCGGTTCCTCGGGGTCACCGAGGACGCTGCCCGATTCCTTGATGACGCGCTTGCCGGGCAGCCAGAGCCAGTTGATGACGTCGGCTATGACCAGCTGGCGCTCGCGGCGGTGCGACGAGCCAGGGAAGACGGCAAGTTCGTGCCGGGCCTGGGACATCCTGTGCACAAGGTCACCGACCCGCGGACGCCGGTGCTCTTGGCGATCGCTGAGGCCGAAGGACTGCGCGGGCCGCACCTGCGGCTGTTCGAGGCGATCGGCAGGATGCATTCGCAGGTGCTCGGAAGAACTCTTCCGCTTAATGGCGCAGGAACCTGCGGCGCCGCGCTCGCCGACCTTGGCCTGCCAGCCGATCTGCTTCGAGGATTCGCGTTGCTCGCCAGGACGGCCGGGCTGCTCGGCCATATCGCCGAGGAGCAGCGCCGGCCGGTAGGCATGGAGATGTACCTGAACATCGAGCATCACACGCAGTACCAGCCCCCCGACCCTGCCAGTGCGTAAGAGAGCGCCCATGGCCACCATCGCCGCGGTCATCGCATCCACTCATCACCCGTTCTATTACCGCGCGAGCACGTCGACTGGCGCGGACCGGCCGCCATTCGCCGATGAGTGGGTGGCCAAGATCGAAAACTTCAGGGAGACACTGACCAGGGCCGAGCCCGACATTCTCGTGATGGTCGGCAGTGATCACTTCCATCAGCTCTGGCTAGACAACATGCCGCAGTTCCTGATCGGCAAGGCCCCGTTCTACGACGGGAACTTCTACAACGAGGAGCGTGAGTTCGGCCTGCCCAGAATGCTGCTGCGGGGGCATGAGGAACTGTCCTCTTACTTGCTGCGCGCGGGCATTGACGCCGGGTTCGACCTGGCCTTCAGCAACGAACTGCGGATTGATCACAGCATCACCTGCCCACTGATCACGCTGCGGCCGGAGGCCGATCTGCCGATCGTGCCGATCTACACAAACATCTTCGCTCCGCCATTGCCGCAGCCACGGCGGTTCGTTGAGCTGGGCGCGACGATCAGAAGGCTGGTCGAGGCCTGGCCTTCCGACCAGCGGGTCGCGATCATCGGCACCGGACACCTGTCTCTGGAGCTTGGCGGGCCCAGGCAGTTCGGACCGCATGGACCCGATCCCGAGTTCGACCGCAAGGCTGTCGAGTGGATTGCCTCGGCCGACCTTGACGGTGCGCTCGCGGAAGTCAGCCTCGAGAGTCTGTGGCTGCCAGGCAATGCGACCCACGGTTTCATGGACTTCATGCTGATGATGGCCGTCGCTGGGCAGTCCGTTCAGGCCGATTACGTTGACTCTCTCGATCTCTTCCACACGATGGAGGCCTACTTCACCTGGTATCCGAAGGGGGACAGCCAGTGAGCAAATACCTGCTCAACAAGTTCCTCTACACCGTCGACCGTGATCCAGAGCTGGTGGAGCGATACAGGAACGATCCCCGCGGCACGGTCTCCTGGTGGGAGGCTGAGCGAGCGAACGTCATCCTGAACATTCCGGAGATGGAGCGCAGCACCTGGCTTACCTTTACCGAGGCCGAACGCGAGGCGCTCGGCGCACATGACTATGTCACGCTGTTCGAACTCGGCTGCCACAACTTCCTGTTGCTGACTCTATTTATCGCTCTGTTCGAGCGCGACTACGACGAGCCGTTGGCGTTCCAGCGCGAATTTGGCGCCCGTCTCAGCCATTGGACGGTCCCGTACCCGGACATCGCGACGTAATCAACTCAGGTGGCTCACACCCGGATTAAAAATTGCCCAATTTGCACCTAGCTGAGCAGAGTCGGTAGCCGCGCAGCGGTTCGAACGTCATGATGTCCGACATGGCGTTGAATTCCGCTGACGCATGAGCAGCACGAGCGCGCAGCCGCTCGCAGTGGCGTTGGCCGTCACAGCCGCCGGGACGTTCGCGGTCGCCAACGTGGTCCAGCAGCGGGTGGCGGCCAGGCTCAGGTCGGAGGCGGCGTTCGACAGCGCCGTCCTGCTCAGGCTCGTCCGGCAGCCGCTCTGGCTGGCCGGCCTGGTCCTCGTCGCCGTCAGCTTGTCCCTCCAGGCGATCGCGCTTGACCTTGGACGCCTCGTGGTGATCGAACCCGTCCTGGCCAGCAGCCTCTTGTTCGCTCTCGGCCTAGCCGCCTGGGCGGACCACCGCCGGATGCGGCCGGGCGAGTGGCTCGCTGCGCTCGCGACGTTTGCCGGGCTCGTGGTCTTTCTGTCTGTCGCCCGGCCGTCAGGCGGCGAAGCTACGGCCAAGCCCGGCCTGCTCGGCCTGGCCGCACTCGCTGCCGTCGTGGCCGCCGTGATCGGCGGCCTGCTCGCAGCACGCATGTCACCATTGCGCCGCGCTCTGACTCTCGGCGTGGGCGGCGGGATCGCAGCCGGCGTTACTGACGCGCTCACCAAGACCGTTGCCGCCCTGGTCGGCGCGCACCAGCTGGGCGCATTTGCCGATGTTCGCCCGTACCTGCTGATCGTCATCGGCTTGCTGACATACACGATGCAGCAGAACGGCTACCGGGCCGCGGGAATGGCCGCGTTCTTGCCCGTCTTCTCGGTGCTCGACCCCGCCGTCGGTTCGCTGCTCGGGATTCTGCTCTACCACGAGCATCTTGGCGGCGGTGCCGGACGCATTGCCGCTGAGGTTGCCGCCGTGCTGGCCGCCACCTGGGGGATTTCGCGACTGGCCAAGTCGACAGCCGAGGCCGAGCCGGTCCGGCCGGTTATCCCGCCGAAGAAGATCAAGCTCGCCACGCCGACCGTGTCCATCGGCCCGCTTAAGTCGCCTTTGTCGGCCGCTCAATTGGTTGGCGATGCGTTGCCTGCCGGTGCATTGCTAGCTGGTCCGCTGCTGGCCGCTCCGGTGCTCGCCGCTCCATTGCTGGCGTCTGGTGATGACTCATCAGCGCCGCGCTGACCGACCTCCTGGCTACCATTCGCTTCGTGGCTACGCGCTATGACGTGACCGGTGTCCCGCCGCAGGGCGGCTACGTTGCCAAGCAGTGCCCGGTACGCGCGCAGTGGGACGCCATCGGTCCGTGCGACCCGCTGCCTCCCTCAGCCGCGCTTCAGCGCCTGTTCGCGCGTGGCAACGAGTTCGAGGCCGATGTCGTGGCTGAGCTGTGCGCGCTCCATCCCGGCGCGCTGAATCTGCTCAGCGAAGACCGGGATAGCCGGGCAGAGCGCGAGCGAGCGACCCGCGAGGCGATGGCCTCAGGCAGCGGGCTCATCATCGGGGGGCGGCTGCCCACCGACAACGCCGGCCGCAGGACCGGTGAGCCCGACCTGCTCATCGCATCGGCAGGAACCGGATACCGGCCGGCCGACATCAAGCATCACCGCAGCCTCGTCGGGCGTTCGGCCGACTCGACCGCCGAAGCGGCGCTTTGCTCGGCGCTCGGACGCCCGGGCCGGGAGGCAGCAGATCGCGATGCGGCGATGGCAGCCCGCAAAAGGCGCGGGGACCTGCTACAGCTGGCGCACTATCAGCGCATGCTCGAGGCAGCTGGCCTGGCGGCCGGCGGCGGCAGGCATGGCGGCATCATCGGCGTCGAGCGCGTCGTCGTCTGGTATGACCTGGACGCACCGATCTGGCGCACGCCGTCCTCGAGCGGCAAGACCAGACTTCGGTCGACGATGGAGGTCTACGATTTCGAGTTCGACTTCCGGCTCGACATCATCGCCGTCGCGGCTGCGTCAGCAGGCGACCCGTCGGTGATTCCGCTGGTGGTGCCAGTCAAGATCGGGGAGTGCGCGCAGTGTCCTTGGTGGTCATGCTGCGGGCCGCGGCTTCAGGCCGGATCAGGCGACGTGAGCCTGCTACCCCGGATCGGCTGGCGCGAGTGGCGCATACACCACGACCACGGCGTCACTGACAAGGCGGCTCTGGCTGCGCTGGACTACCGCAGCGTGAGCCTGCTACCCC